>NZ_MSGP01000783.1 GCF_002078235.1 Streptomyces viridosporus | reverse complement strand
CCGCCGGGAGACCGGCGGCGGCTCGGCCCTGGCCCCGTTGGCGGCCCTCGCGACGACGGGGGTGCTGACGCGGCTGGTCACCCACCGCCGCACCCGACTCCCGGCAGGCCGGCGGGCAGCAGCCGCCCCCGGCCTGCCGGGCCCCGGCCCGGCCGGCGGTCCGCCCCTCGCCACCGCCCTGGGCGTCCTCTACGCCGCCACGGCCGCCCGCCCCTACTTCCACGCCGCGCTCAACCCCTCGCCCCCGCTCACCCAACGCGCCGTCGGCAGCGGCATCCGGGCCACGATCCCGCTCCAGGCCGCGCTCGCCGCCCGTTCCGGAGCGGTCACCACATCCCTCCTGGTCGCGGCCCTGGCCCCGGCCGGCCGGATGGTCACGAGGAGGGCCGGCATGAGGAAGGTGAGCATCACATGAGCCGGAACCCGAACCAGGGACCGGCCGGGGACGCCGCCGCGGGCCCGCGGCCGAACCCGGACGGCGTCCTCGCGCCCCCGCTCCGCTTCGGCTACGGCACCAACGGCCTCGCCGACCTCCGGCTCGACGACGCCCTCGGCCTGCTCGCCGACCTCGGTTACGACGGCGTCGGACTGACCCTCGACCACATGCACCTCGACCCGCTCGCCCCGGACCTCGCCGCCCGCACCCGCCGGGTCGCGCACCGGCTGGACGCGCTCGGCCTGGGCGTCACCGTGGAGACCGGGGCCCGCTACGTGCTCGACCCCCGCCGCAAGCACGGTCCGTCGCTGCTGGACCCCGACCCGGACGACCGCGCCCGCCGCGTCGACCTCCTCGTCCGGGCCGTCCGCGTCGCCGCCGACCTCGGCGCGCACGCCGTCCACTGCTTCAGCGGCGTCCTCCCCGCCGGCACCGACGAGGACACCGCCTGGAAACGCCTCGCCGAGACCCTCACCCCCGTCCTGGAGGCCGCCGCCGGCGCCGGCGTCCCGCTCGCCGTCGAACCCGAACCGGGGCACCTCCTCGCCACCCTCGCCGACTTCCACCGCCTGCGCCGCGCGCTCGGCGACCCCGAGCCCCTCGGCCTCACCCTGGACATCGGCCACTGCCAGTGCCTGGAACCCCTCCCTCCCGCCGACTGCGTGCGTGACGCCGCCCCCTGGCTGCGCCACGTCCAGATCGAGGACATGCGCCGGGGCGTCCACGAACACCTCCCCTTCGGGGACGGCGAGATCGACTTCCCGCCCGTCCTCGCGGCCCTCGCCGCCACGGGATACCGGGGCCTGACCGTCGTCGAACTGCCCCGCCACTCCCACGCGGGCCCTCACTACGCCGCCCACTCCCTCCCGTTCCTGCGCCGCGCCGCCCCGGCCACGGCGCAGGAACGGGAGGGAG
>NZ_MSGP01000782.1 GCF_002078235.1 Streptomyces viridosporus | reverse complement strand
CGCGCTGGATCCCGGAGCTGGAGGCGGAGGCGCTCCCGCTGCAGCGGATCTTCCTTGCGGAGAAGTGGCTGGTGGCCCGGATCCACTACGGGCACGTCGATCCGCGCGAGGCGGGCGTCGGCAACATCGTCAACTGCGGTGCCGCGATGTACATGGCGCCGGTCGGCCTGGTCGACGCGGCCCACCCGGCCGCCGCCTACGCCGAGGCGCTGGTCGCCGCGTGCCTGTCCCTGGCGAAGGACGGCACCCGGGAGGCGATCGAGCGGGTCTGCGAGGAGGCGTCCCGGCACTCAGACTTCGAGTCGGCGCTGGGTCCGCTGCGGCGGGCGGTGGCCCCGTACGACACCGTGGGCCCCGACTACCGCTCCCCCTCCCTGGGCGCCCGCCGCCCGTCCCGGCTGCACGCGATCGAGGAACTGCCCGTGGCGCTGGGCATGGTGGTGGTGGCCGGCGGCGACTTCCGGCACGCGGTGCTGGGCGCGGTGAACTACGGCCGCGACTGCGACTCCATCGCGACGATGGCCGGTGCCGTGACCGGTGCCCTCGGCTCGCCCGTCCCCGAGGACTGGGCCAAGACCGTGGCCGAGGCCAGCCGCCTCGACCTGTGGGAGCCCGCGGTCACGCTCACCGGTGTGGCCCGCGAGGTCTTCGCCCGGGACGTGCGGCGCCGCCGTGCCCACGAGCGGGCGTTCGCGGAGCTGGCAGGGGGAGCGCCGGAATGCTCCGACTGACCTGGGTGCAGCCGGAGGACCTGATCGGCCACGAGCTGCGCCAGGCGGCCCAGGACGGCCGTGACCCCTCGGCGATCGCGGCCCGCTGGCGGGCCGCGGGCGGCACCGGGGCCCCGCCGAGCGCGGGCGCGTCCCCGCGGCCGGCGC
>NZ_MSGP01000781.1 GCF_002078235.1 Streptomyces viridosporus | reverse complement strand
CCCCGCCCTCGTCGTCCCCAACGACCTGGACCTGACCTACGCCAAGATCCGCTTCGACGACGCCTCCCTGGAGACCGTCCTGCGCGGCCTGTCCGGCATCCCCGACGCGCTCACCCGCGCCGTGGTGTGGAACGCGCTGCGCGACATGGTCCGCGACGGCGCACTCGCCCCGGCCGACTACCTGGCGACCGCCGCCGCCCACCTGCCCGAGGAGACCGACCTCGCCCTCGTCCAGGGCGTCCTCGCCTTCGCCACCGCCCACGTCGCCGACCGCTACCTCGCCCCCGGCCGGCGGCCCGCCGCGCTCGCCACCCTCACCGAGCTGTGCCGCGACCTCATCCGGCGCACCGAGGACGGCGACCACCCCGGCCTGCGCCTGATCGCCGTACGCCACCGCATCGACACCGTCGCCCACCCCGACACCATCGCCGCCTGGCTCGCCGACGGCACCGTCCCCGGCGGCCCCGAACTCGACCCCGAACTGCGCTGGCGGATCCTGGCCCGCCTCGCCGCCCTCGGCGCCGTCGACGAGACCGACATCGCCGCCGAACTCGAACGCGACCCCAGCGCCACCGGCCGGGAAGGCGCCGCCCGCTGCCGCGCCGCCCTCCCCGACGAAGCCGCCAAGGCCCGCGCCTGGAACGCCATGTTCGGCTCCGACACCCAGGCCGACCTGTCGAACTACCTGTTCACCGCCACCGCCCAGGGCTTCTGGCAGCCCGAACAGGCCGACCTCGTACGCCCCTACGTGGCCCGCTACTACCAGGACGCCGTGGCCGTCGCCGCCCGCCGCGGCCCCGCCATCGCCGAGGCCGCCGGCCGCTGGGCCTTCCCCGCCCACGCCGTCGACGCCGAGCACCTGGAACTCGGCGAGAAGTGCCTGAGCGAGGCCGACCCGATCCCCGCCCTGCGCCGCAAACTCGTCGACCAGCTCGACGACCTGGCCCGCGCCCTGCGGGTCCAGCAGGCGTAACCCGGCCCTCGGGGGTGCCGCCGGCCCCGGCGGCACCCCCGAGGGC
>NZ_MSGP01000780.1 GCF_002078235.1 Streptomyces viridosporus | reverse complement strand
CCGCCCGGGGGTGCCGGGGGCCACCCGGGCGGACCCCCGGCAACGGCCAGCTCCTCACCGAACTGCCGCTCCCGCACCGGCCGAAGGGCTCCCCGTACACCGTGAACGACCAGCTCATGGTCGCCACGGCCCTGACGGTCGCCCACTGGAACCGGGAGCGCGGGGCCGCCCGCCGCCCCCTGCGCATCACCATGCCGGTGGACGACCGGCCCCGGGACACGGCCATGCCGATCGGCAACGGCACCCGGCTCGTGGACGTGTCCTTCGCACCGGACGAGCTGGACTCCGTCCCGATGCCCGAGCTGCTGCGCCGCACCGCCCTGCGCACCCGCGCGCTGAAGTCCCTCCCCCGGCCCCAGCTCGGCCACGGCGCCGCCCTGCTCACCGCGCCCTGGGCACCGGTCGCCTGCCGTGCCGCCCTCACCCGTGCCCTGCGCCGGGCGGCGGCGCCCTGGACGTCGACCACGCTGCTCAGCAACATCGGGCGGATCCCGTACCCGCTGGACTTCGGCGAGGAGGCGGGGCGGGCGCACGCCGTGTGGTTCTCGGCGCCGGCCCGCATGCCCCGCGGTCTCACCTTCACCACCGCCTCCACCGCGGGCCGGCTCCATCTGGCCCTGCGCTGGTCCCGCACGCTGCTCGGCCCCGGCGACGGCGCACAGCTGCGCGATCTCTTCGCGCACCACCTGCACACCACGGAGGCGACCCCGTGACGACCACGCCGACCACCCCGACCGCACCGGCCA
>NZ_MSGP01000078.1 GCF_002078235.1 Streptomyces viridosporus | reverse complement strand
GGTGCATGTCGTGCGCGGAGGCCACCATCCCCCCGCTGCCGGACAGGAACCGGGGCCGTCCGCGCAGCGGCAGCCCGGGGATGGGCTCGATGCCGCTGCCGTCCTCCTCCCCGTACATCTCCGCGAGCCGCCCCGCCTGTTCGTCGGTGACCTGGAACCCGGCGTCCGCCATCCCCAGCGGCCGGAAGACCCGCTCGGCGAGGAAGACGTCCAGCGGCCGGCCGGACACCACCTCGATGACCCGTCCCAGCACGTTGGAGGCCACCGAGTAGTTCCACTGCGTCCCCGGATCGAACTGCAGCGGAAGACGCGCGTACAGGTCGACGGTCTCGGCGAGCGAGGCCCCCGGCACCACCGACGACTCCAGTCCGGCCGCCCGGTACAGCGCGTCGACGGGGTGGGTGTGGTAGAAGCCGAAGGTCAGCCCGGCGGTGTGGGTCATCAGGTGCCGGACGAGCAGGGGACCTGCGGCCGGCCGGGTCCGTACGCCGTCGCCGGACCCGCCCTCGTACACCCGGGGCTCGGCGAAGGCCGGCAGGTGCCGCCCCACCGGGTCGTCCAGCGACAGCCGTCCCTCCTCCACCAGCGTCAGCGCGCCCACGGACGCCACCGGCTTGGTCATGGAGTAGATCCGCCACAGCGTGTCGCTCCGGACCGGCAGCCCGGCCGCGACGTCCCGTGCCCCGTACGTCGTGAGGTGCGCGACCCGCCCGCCCCGGGCGACGGCGAGGAGGAACCCGGGCAGCCGCCCCTCGTCGACCCACCGCGCGCAGTGCCGGTCCAGGCGCTCCAGGGCCCCGGGGTCCAGTCCCGCCTCGTCCGGCTCGACCTGCTGCTCCAGCGCCACCATCGTCCTCCTCCGATCGCGCTCGCCGCGGTGAGTGCGTACCCCGTCGGGCGCCGTCGGGAACGCGGGCCCCGTACGGTGCGTTGACCGGGGTATGACTCAGGACGCCGAGCGGAACGCACTGCTCTCGCTGCTCTCCGAGGGAAACAGCGGAGTGCTCGTCACACTCAAGCGTGACGGGCGGCCCCAGCTGTCGAACGTCAACCACGCGTACTACCCCGACGAGCGGGTCGTGCGCGTCTCGGTCACGGACGACCGGGCCAAGACCCGCAATGCCCGACGGGACCCGCGGGTGTCCTACCACGTCACCACCCCCGACCGGTGGGCCTACACGGTCGCCGAGGGCACCGCCGAGCTCACGGCGGTCGCCGAGGACCCCTACGACGAGACGGTGGAGGAACTCATCCGGCTGTACCGCGACGTCAACGGCGAGCACCCCGACTGGGACGACTACCGCGCCGCGATGGTCCGCGACCGGCGGCTGGTGCTGCGGCTGCGGGTGGAGCGGGTGTACGGGATCCCGCGGCGCGGCGGCTCGTAGGCCCCTGCGGCGAGCGGCGGCCGTCGGTCAGGCCGTCACCTTCTCCGGCTGGGCGGCGCCGTCCGGGGCCGTGCGTTCGCCGAGCCGCTCGGCCGGGGTCCGGTGGGTTTCGCGGGCCGAGAGCGCGGCGACCACCGGCGGGACGCACAGGGCCGCCGTGAACAGGGCGACCGCCGTCCAGTCGTCGCCGTCCGGGCCGGCCATGTGCGCGGCGAACGTGACCGCGAAGCCGGCCACCGCGAAGCCGATCTGGGTGCCGATCGCCACGCCCGAGAGCCGGACCCGGGTCGGGAACATCTCACCGTAGAAGGCCGGCCACACCCCGTTCGCCGCGCTGTAGACGACACCGAAGGCGAGGATGCCGAGGAGCAGGGTCAGCGGGTAGTTGCCGGTGGAGATCGCCCACAGGTAGAGGAACATCGTCACCGCGCTGCCCACCGCGCCGACCAGGAAGACCGGGCGCCGCCCGACGCGGTCGGAGAGCGCGGCCCACAGGGGGATCGCGGCCAGCGCGACGACGTTCGCCAGCGCTCCCACCCACAGCATCGACGAGCGCGACATGCCGACGGCGTCACTGGTCGCGTAGGCCAGGGCCCACACGGTGAAGATCGTGCTGACCGAGGCGATCAGCGCACCGGCGACCACCCGCAGGACGTCCGCCCAGTGCTCGCGCGCCAGCACCACCAGCGGCAGCCGCACGACCCCCTCGGTCGCGGTCTGCCGGGCGAAGGCCGGCGTCTCGTCCAGCTTGCGGCGGATGACGTACCCCACCACGGCGACCGCGACGCTCAGCCAGAACGGCACCCGCCAGCCCCAGGACAGCAGGTGCTCCTCGGGCAGCGCGGCCACCGGGATGAAGACCAGGGTGGCCAGCAGTTGCCCGCCCTGCGTACCGCTGAGGGTGAAGCTGGTGAAGAAGCCCCGCCGGTGCGGTGGCGCGTGTTCCAGGGCCATCGAGTTCGCACTGGCCTGCTCGCCGGCCGCCGAGATGCCCTGCAGCACCCGGCACAGCACCAGCAGCACGGGGGCGAGCGTGCCGACCTGGGCGCGGGTGGGCAGACAGCCGATGAGGAACGTCGACAGGCCCATCAGCATCAGCGTGAAGACCATGATCTTCTTACGGCCGAGCCGGTCGCCGACGTGACCGAGGAAGAGCGCGCCGAGCGGCCGCGCCGCGTACGCGACACCGAACGTGCCCAGGGACAGCAGGGTCGCCGTCGCCGGGTCGGACTCGTCGAAGAAGACCTCGGGGAAGATCAGCGCGGCCGCGCTGCCGTAGATGAAGAAGTCGTAGTACTCCAGGGCGCTGCCGATCCAGGCGGCGGTCGCGGCCTTCTTCGGCTGGCCGGGCGGGGAGGCGTCGCGGGGCGGGGCGGGGACGGTCACGGCGGGCTCCTTCGAGGGGGCTCCACGGCATGCGGAGAACAGATGGAGGGGAGAGATGCCGGCGCTCTAATTAACCCACTGGATAGTTAGTAGCGGCTGGGTAGGGATGCTGCGCCCGCCCGTTCGCGGTGTCAAGGGGTCATGCCGCCCCTCGTGGCCGAGGGGTCCTGCCGCGCCTTCGCGGCGAGGGGGGGCGGCGTGCGGGGTCAGTCCGCGGTCCGCTCCGCCGTCAGATAGGCGATCACCATGTCGCCCAGCATCGTCCGGTAGTGCTCGCGCTGGGCCGGATCGACCAGGTCGCGCCCGAACAGGGCGCCGAAGGTGTGCCGGTTGGACACCCGGAAGAAGCAGAACGCGCTGATCATCGCGTGCAGGTCGACGGCGTCCACGTCGGCCGTGAACAGGCCCGACTCCCGTCCGGCCGCCAGGATGCGGCGGATCACGTCCAGCGCGGGCGAGCCCATCCGGCCGAGCTCCTCGGAGGCCGCGATGTGCTGCGCGCCGTGGATGTTCTCGATGCTCACCAGGCGGATGAAGTCGGGGTGCCGCTCATGGTGGTCGAAGGTCACCTCCGCCAGCCGCCGGATGGCCGCCACCGGGTCCAGGTGATCGACGTCCAACTGCTGCTCGGCCTCGCGGATCACGCCGTACGCCCGCTCCAGCACGGCCGTGAACAACTGCTCCTTGCCGCCGAAGTAGTAGTAGATCATCCGCTTCGTGGTGCGGGTGCGGGCGGCGATCTCGTCGACGCGGGCGCCGTCGTAGCCGGCCCGGGCGAACTCCCGCGTCGCCACGTCGAGGATCTCGGCCCGGGTGCGGGCGGCGTCCCGGATGCGCTCGCCGGGCCGTGCCGGTTCTTCGACGCTGGTCATGGAGTTCCTTCGGGCGAGGGGCCAGTGCCGGTGATTGTAGAAGCAGGGCGCCGGGTCTCCGCCGGGCCTTCCCCCGGGTCCGCCGTCGCTGATATAGCTAACGTACTGGTTCGTACATTGTTTGCCTCCGGAGGTCCGCGGTGCTCAAGGACTCGTATCTCGTCGGGCTGATCGGCTCCGGCATCGGCCCGTCGCTCAGTCCCGCGCTGCACGAGCGGGAGGCGGGCCGTCAGGGGCTGCGCTGTCTGTACCGGCTGCTCGACCTCGACGCGATCGGGGTGCCGCCCGAGGCGGTGGGCGAACTGGTGCGCGCGGCACGGCTGCTCGGTTTCGACGGGCTCAACATCACGCATCCGTGCAAGCGGCTGGTCGTCGAGCACCTGGACGCCCTCGATCCGCGGGCCGAGGCGCTCGGCGCGGTCAACACCGTCGTCTTCGAGGACGGCCGCGCCGTCGGGCACAACACGGACGTCACCGGCTTCGCCGCCGCCTTCGCCCGCGGCCTGCCCGACGCCCCGCTGGAGCGGGTGGTGCAGCTCGGCGCGGGCGGCGCGGGCGCGGCCGTCGCGCACGCCGCGCTGACCCTCGGCGCCGGACGGATCACCGTCGTGGACGCGCTGCCCGAGCGGGCCGCCGAACTCGCCGCCGACCTCGACCGGACCTTCGGGGCGGGGCGCGCCGCCGCCGCGACCCCGGACCGGCTGCCGGAGCTCCTCGCCGCCGCCGTCGGCAACGGCGGTCTGGTGCACGCCACCCCCACCGGTATGGCCGCCCACCCCGGGCTGCCGCTGCCCGCGGAGCTGCTGCGCCCCGGCCTGTGGGTCGCCGAGGTGGTCTACCGGCCCCTGGAGACCGACCTGCTGCGCGCCGCCCGCGCGGCCGGCTGCGCCACCCTGGACGGGGGCGGCATGGCCGCCTTCCAGGCCGCGGACGCGTTCCGCCTGTTCACTGGGCGGGAACCCGACAGCACGAGGATGCTCGCCGACCTCACCGAGCTGACCGGCACCGTCGCGGCCTCCCGGTAGCCCCGAACAGCTCCGAGCAGCCGCGGACAGCCCACCGGGGCCCACCGAACGTCACCGAAACAGAGGTACCGACGTGCGTACGTCCATCGCCACCGTCTCCCTCAGCGGCTCCCTCACCGAGAAACTCACGGCCGCCGCGCGGGCCGGCTTCGACGGAGTCGAGATCTTCGAGAACGACCTCCTCGCCAGTCCCCTCTCCCCCGAGGAGGTCCGCGCCCGCTGCGCCGACCTCGGCCTCACCGTCGACCTGTACCAGCCGCTGCGGGACATCGAGGCCGTCCCGGCCGACGTGTTCGCCGGCAACCTGCGCCGCGCCCGGCACAAGTTCGAGCTGATGCGCAGGCTCGGCGCCGACACCGTCCTCGTCTGCTCCAGCGTCGACCCCGCCGCCCTCGACGACGACGCCCTCGCCGCCGAACAGCTGAGCGAACTCGCCGGGCTGGCCGACGACTTCGGCGTCCGGGTGGCCTACGAGGCGCTGGCCTGGGGACGGCACGTCAGCACGTACGACCACGCCTGGCGGATCGTCGAGACGGCGGACCACCCGGCGCTCGGCACCTGTCTGGACAGCTTCCACATCCTCTCCCGGGGCTCCGACCCCCGGGGCATCGAGGACATCCCCGGCGAGAAGATCTTCTTCCTCCAGCTCGCCGACGCCCCGCTGCCCGCGAT
This sequence comes from Streptomyces viridosporus, assembly GCF_002078235.1. Taxonomy (GTDB): domain Bacteria; phylum Actinomycetota; class Actinomycetes; order Streptomycetales; family Streptomycetaceae; genus Streptomyces; species Streptomyces viridosporus. Next base: position 2,781 of record NZ_MSGP01000078.1, on the reverse strand, counting down.
GGACGTACTGCAGTGGAGCCGCCACCACCGCTGCTTCCCCGGCCAGGGCGGTTTCGACGTCGCCGGGCTGGTGCGGCACGTACTGCGCACGGGGTACGCCGGGCCGCTCTCGCTGGAGGTCTTCAACGACGTCTTCCGGCAGGCGGAGGCCGGCCCGACCGCCGTGGACGCCCGCCGCTCCCTGCTGGTGCTCCAGGAGGAGGCGGGGATCGCCGAACCGCCCGCCCCCGTCGTCCCCACCGGCTTCGCCTTCGCCGAACTCGTCACCGCCGACACCGAACCCGTCGCCGCGCTGCTCGGCGCGCTGGGCTTCGCCCGCACCGCACGGCACCGCACCAAACCCGTCGACCTGTGGCGGCAGGGCGAGGCCCGGATCCTCGTCAACGCGGGGACGGCCGTACGCCGTGACGGCACCCGGCTCGCCGCCGTCGGCCTGGAGTCACCGGACCCGGGCGGTGCCGCCCGGCGCGCGGAGGCCCTGCTGGCACCGGTGCTGCCGCGCCGCCGCGCGCCCGAGGACGCCCCGCTCGACGCGGTCGCCGCGCCCGACGGCACGGAGCTGTTCTTCTGCGGCAGCGGCTCCGGCGGCTGGCGGGCCGACTTCGAGGACGCCGACCACGCGCCCGCCGCGGGGTCCGTGCGCCGCATCGACCACCTGGCGCTCACCCAGCCCTGGCACCACTTCGACGAGGCGGCCCTCTTCCACCGCAGCGTGCTCGGACTGCGCGCCGAGGACTGCGTGGACCTCGCCGACCCCTACGGACTGCTCCGCAGCCGCGCGGTGAGCAACGCCGACGGCAGTGTCCGCATCGTCCTCACCGTCGGAGCCGCGCCCACGGACGACACCGCGCGGGCCCAGCACATCGCGCTCGCCACCGACGACGTGGTCGCCGCCGCCCGCCGCTTCCGCGACGCCGGCGGCCGCCTGCTGCCGATCCCGGCGAACTACTACGACGACCTCGCCGCCCGGTACGCGTTCGCCGACGGCGAGCTGGAGGCCTACCGCGAGCTGGGCATCCTCTACGACCGCGACGCGCACGGCGTCCTGCGGCACTGCTACACCCGCACCGTCGGCCGCGTCTTCTTCGAACTCCTCCAGCGCGAGGGCGACCACCGCGGCTACGGCGCCCGCAACGCACCGGTGCGGCTGGCCGCGCAGCACGCGGTGCAGGCGCACGCCGGGGGATGACGGCTCCGGCCGCCCGTGCGGCCGGCCGGGCCCCGCGTTCACGGCCGGGTGTTCCACTCCGCGATCACGGGCCTGCCGTGTTCCAGCGACAGCCGGTTCAGCGTGCCCGTCTCCAGCCGGAACAGGCGCCCCTCGACAGGCGGCAGGCCCAGGCGGCGGGCGGTCAGCACGCGGAGCAGGTGGCCGTGGGCGACCAGCAGCACGTCGCCCCCGCCGAGCGCCCCGGCCACCCGGGCCAGCACCCGGTCGGCGCGCTCGCCCACCTGCTCCACCGATTCGCCGGGCAGGTCCGGGCCGGGGGGCACGCCGTCGGTCCACAGGTCCCAGTCGGGCCGGGTGCGGCGGATGTCCGCGGTGGTGACCCCCTCGTAACCGCCGTAGTCCCACTCCCGCAGGTCCGCCTCCGGCACGGCCCCGGCCAGACCGGCGAGTTCGGCGGTGCGCCGGGCGCGGACCAGCGGACTGGTGAGAACCAGCGCGAAGGTCCGGCCCGCCAGGAGCGGCACGAGGGCCTTGGCCTGGGCCTCACCGCTCGGGGTCAGCGGCAGGTCGGTCCGGCCGGTGTGCCGGCCCGCCCGGCTCCACTCCGTCTCGCCGTGCCGGGCCAGCAACAGGTCCCCCACGGCCGTTACGCCTGCTTCACCGACTCGACGGCGTGGCCGCCGAACTGTTTGCGCAGCGCCGCGACCATCTTCATCTGCGGAGAGTCCTCCTGGCGGGAGGCGAACCGCGCGAACAGGGACGCGGTGATCGTCGGCAGCGGCACGGCGTGGGAGACGCCCGCCTCCACGGCCCAGCGGCCCTCGCCCGAGTCCTCGGCGTAGCCGCGCAGCCGGTTCAGGTGCTCGTCCTCGTCGAGGGCGTTCACCGCGAGGTCGAGCAGCCAGGAGCGGATGACGGTGCCCTCCTGCCAGGAACGGAACACCTCCCGGACGTTGTCCACCGAGTCGACCTTCTCCAGCAGCTCCCAGCCCTCGGCGTAGGCCTGCATCATGGCGTACTCGATGCCGTTGTGGACCATCTTCGCGAAGTGCCCGGCACCGACCCGGCCCGCGTGGACGAAACCGTAGGGGCCCTCCGGCTTGAGCGCGTCGAAGATCGGCCGCAGCCGGTCCACGTGCTCCTCGTTGCCGCCGACCATCAGGGCGTAGCCGTGCTCCAGGCCCCACACACCGCCCGAGACGCCCGCGTCGACGAAGCCGATGCCCCGGGCGTCCAGCTCCCGGGCGTGCTTCTCGTCGTCCGTCCAGCGGGAGTTGCCCCCGTCGACGACCACGTCGCCGGGCCGCAGCAGGCTCGCCAGCTGGTCGATGACCTGCTGGGTGACGGCGCCGGCGGGGACCATGATCCAGACCGCGCGGGGCCTGTCGAGCTGGGTGACGAGGTCGGAGAGGTGTCCCACGTCCGAGAGTTCGGGTTTGGTGTCGTACCCGACGACGGTGTGTCCGGCGTTGCGGAGGCGCTCGCGCATGTTGCCGCCCATTTTGCCGAGACCAACGAGACCGATCTGCATGTCAGTTCACTTCCTGAGTTCGCGGTAGGCGGCCACCAGGGCGGCCGTGGACGGGTCGAGGCCGGGTACCGGGGTGCCT
>NZ_MSGP01000779.1 GCF_002078235.1 Streptomyces viridosporus | reverse complement strand
CTCCACCACCCCCGAGCTCCACCCCACCCCGTCCATCGCGCTCGGCGTGGCCACCGCCAGCGTCCTGGACATGGCCCAGGCGTACGCGACCCTCGCCAACCACGGCGAGCACGGCACGTACACCATGATCGAGAAGATCACCCGGAACGGGAAGGCGGTGGTGGACCTGCCCGCGCGCAAGACCCACCAGGCCGTCAGCCGCCAGGCCGCCGACACCACCACCCACGTCCTGCGCGGCGTCGTCCAGAACGGCACCGCCACCGCCGCCCTCGCCGCGGGCCGCCCCGCCGCCGGGAAGACCGGCACCGCGGAGGAGGACAAGGCCGCCTGGTTCGCCGGCTACACCCCCGAACTGGCCACCGTCGTCGCCGTCATGGGCCAGGACCCCGAAACCGCCGCGCAGAAGCCGCTCTACGGCGCCATGGGCCTGTCCCGCGTCAACGGCGGCGGCGCCCCCGCCGAGATCTGGGGCCAGTACACCCGCGAAGCCCTCGAGGGCGAGCCGGTCAGGAACTTCGACCTGCGGATCCAGCCCGGCGCCGACCGGACCCAGCCGCCCGCCGATCCCACCGGTACCAGCCCCGCCACCGGCGACCCGACCGGCGACACCGACGGCGCACCGGACGAGGAGACGCGGGAGCGGACCCCCGGCACCACCCCGGGGCAGACCCAGGGGCAGAGCGACGGCCGTGCCCGGGGACGGGCCGAAGGCGGCACCACGGACGACGCCGGAACGACCGACGGCACCGCCGCCGGTGACGACACCACCGGCGGCG
>NZ_MSGP01000778.1 GCF_002078235.1 Streptomyces viridosporus | reverse complement strand
GAGGTACCAGGCGTGGGTGGGGGAGCGGTCCGGGCCGGGCGGCACCGTGTAGTCGACGAAGCCGTCGCAGCGCTGTCGTCACTGAAAGTCCTCCTGATAGCTCAGTGGCCCCCAGCGTCAACGTCTCGACGCCATATGGACGGAGTGACCGCCCAGGGCGTTACACCTGGTGGCTGAGAGGTTTAGGAGGTACGGCAAGAGCCCCGCTCATCCGCCACGGGGGGGAAGCGGACGAGCGGGGCCGTGTGGAGGGCCGGTGTCAGGCGGCGGGACGTGCGGGTCAGAGCTTGGTGACGCTGACGAACCCGAGTGAGCGCAGTCCTTCGGACTGGCACAGTTGATCCGAGGCGCCACCGATTTCGGTCTGCAGCAACTGGTAGTCGGCGCCGTGAGCGGCGCCCCACGCCATGGCGGCGCGCCACAGGGCGCGGCCGTGGCCGTGGCCGCGGTGCTCGGGCAGAACGCCGAAATACTGCGGCAGCAGCCGGGTTGCTCCGGCGTGGTCGGGCATGGTCTCCATGGGGCCGATCGCGCCCACGATGCGGCCGCCGTCGGTGGCGGCCAGGACGGGGCCGACGGCACCGGCCTGCATCTGGCTGTGCAGGAACGCGAACCCGTCGCTGGTCAGCCGGTCGGCGAACGCGGCGAACGTGTCCCGCACCGGCTCGGGCAGAGTAGCCACGGCTCGGATGGCGCCGGGCTGGTCCTCGTGCCGGGGGCGGGCGAAAGGCTTCATCTGCACGCGGGTGACGGCGGTGCCGGCCGGTGGCGTCTCTTCCGGGGCGTGGAAGGTGATCACCCGGGCGGTGGAGGTGTGGTGGCCGGCGGCGAGCTTGGCGGCCAGGCCCGCGGCCTCTTCGGCGCCAGGCCCGTAGGCGTAGACGGTGAGGGTGCCGCTGCCGCGGTTGCGCAGGGTGGGGACCAAGGTCCGCGCACCGGTGTGCTCGATGTGATCGAGCAGTACGGTCTCGTCCTTCGTTGCGGCCCAGCGCTGATCCTTGTCGTACGGCAGGAACGTGCCGGTACCGGCGACGCGCAGGACGTCATCGAACAGGGCCGGGCCCAGCGCGTCGGGGTGGACGGGGCCGATCGTCGGCACGTAAGGCACGCGGATCACAGGGTGCAACCACTCCCACAGCAAGCGCATGAGGCCAACGCTACTCGCCCGCCACGCATGACTCGGGCCTCGGCGCAGAAGACACCGAGGCCCGAGCGGTTTCTAGCGGTTACGACCGGTTAGTGGGGGTTGTCGTCGCCCGCGGAGCAGCTGCACTTGGCGCTGTCCATGAGCTTGTCCATGTCGGCGATGCCGGTGATCTGGGTGATCGGCTCGGCCGGGGAGAGGATCGGCCGGGTGAAGTACGGCAGGTCACCGCCCCGGGTGGGCCCGTCGCCCGGAAGCGGGCGCCTCGGGGAGATCTCGACTGCTACAGCGGTCATGTGTTCACCCTGCTTTCTTTCGTCCGTGCTGGCAGTAAGCCGCCAGCGGGGCCTTCGCCTCCTGGAAGTGCTTGGCCAGGGGCCTGCATACGGTGCAGGAACCGGAGAGCGCACATCCCGAGCAGCCTCCGGTGCGAAGCATCAGTCGGTCGGCGATGGCGCCGAGCCGGGCGAGGCCGCCGATACCCTCCCGCGGGAGGGAAATCTGGTCGTCGCGGCCGATCTTGCAGATGGACACCAGCCCATGCGGGTCCATGTGGAAGAAGGTGTGTCCCGCGTTGCAGCCCGTGAACTGCTTGCGCATGCGCAGGTGGTCCTTGGACTGCGCGGTGAGGACTTCCCCTCCGCCGTAGATGGTCGGCGTCATGTTCGTGTACACCTCGTGCTCCACGCCCCAGCGCTCGCACAGGTCGATCATCGCGGTCTCTTCGTGCGCGTTGTCCTCGGTGACGATGACGCTCATACGCAGTGGCAGCCGGGCGTGACGGGCGGCATTCATGCCCTGGACGAACAGGTCCCATGCGCCGGACCGTTGCGTCAGCTCGTCGTAGCTGGTCTTGGTCGCTCCGTACATGGACACCGTGACGCGGTACGGAGGGCATTCCTCGAACAGGCGCAGGATGTTCTCGCGCCACAGCAGGGAGCCGTTGGTGGAGACCGTGAGCATCATGCCCAGCTCGAACGCGTGCCGGTAGGAGCGCAGGAAGTCCTTGTCGATGGTGGGCTCGCCGCCGGTGATCTGGAGCCACAGCACGCCGGCCTCGGCCATCATGTCCAGGCACCGCAGCTTGTCCGGCAGCGGCATGCCGGAGTTCACCTTGAGCCCCAGGTAGCAGTGCTTGCAGGCGTAGTTACAGCCGAGGTTGACCTCCCAGCTCGCTTTGCCGTAGCCCCAGGGAGACGGCTGCCGGACGAGCAGGAAGTCACCTGTCGGTCGGCCTGCCACGTCCATGCCCCACTGATCGCGGACGGTGTCGGCCAGCCAGGCGGGTGCGGGCTGGGCGGGGTCGTGGGAGCGCAGTTCTTCGTAGTTCGCTTCGGGCAGCAGGAGGCCGTTCTTGCGGCCGGGCCGCAGCAGCACATGCTGTTCCAGGAACGGGCTGGCGATCAGATGGTGCACGTCGGCTTCCCTTCGTTCGGGAGGGGCGGGTCCCTCTTTGCCGCCCCGTCGGGGGAGCGGGGCGGCAAAGAGGGAGCAGGCGTCCGGCGCGGGGCGGTGACCTTGCCGTGGGGGAACACG
>NZ_MSGP01000777.1 GCF_002078235.1 Streptomyces viridosporus | reverse complement strand
CCTCGGCGGCCTGGCTCCAGGTCGAGGACGACAACGAGGGGGCCCGGGCGCTGTACCGCCGGATGGGCTTCGCCGTGCACCACGCCTACCACCACCACCGTGCTCCCCACACATCGGAATCATCGGCTCCGGACGGTGACGGAGCGCCGTGAGCGGGCACGAACCGGTTATGCGTCCCCCTTGCCCCCCGTCTCCCGAGCGCTCCGCCGAGCTGCGCCGGCGGTTCGCCGAGGAGGCCCGCTGCGAGCGGCCCGACCTGTCCACGCTGTGCCTGCTGATCGGTGCGGAGGCGGACGGCACCCTGGACGAGACCGGCCTGGACACCGCGCAGGTGGAGCTGGACCGGCTGGCCGGGGAGCTCCCCCACCGGCCCGGCTCGCCCCGGGCCTGGGCGCTCGCCCTGCTCGACCTGCTGGGTGGGCGGTACGGCTTCCACGGCACCCCGGGCGACTACCGGCGGCTGGAGTCCTCGCTGCTGCACGAGGTGCTGCGGCGGCGGCGCGGGCTGCCGATCCTGCTGTCGGTGGTGTGGCTGGAGGTGGCCCGGCGGGCGGGCGCGCCGGTGTACGGGGTGGCGCTGCCCGGGCACTTCGTCGTCGGCTTCGGGGACGTTCAGGGGCAGGTGCTCGCCGATCCCTTCGACGGGGGCCGGGTGCTGACCGGCGCCGACGCGGACCTGCTGGTCGCCGGGGCCACGGGGGCGCCGCTGGAGGCGTCGATGCTGACGCCCGCCGACCCCCTGGACGTCGTGCTGCGCGTGCTGAACAACATCCGGGCGTGGGCGGCCGCCCGTCCGGAGCGGTCCGACGTGGCCCTGTGGGCGGTGGAGCTGTCCCTGCTGCTCCCCTCGCACCCGGCGCGGCTGCGCTACGAGCGGGCCCAGGTGCTGGTCCGGCGCGGTGACTTCCTGGACGGCGCGGCCACCACCTCGGCGTACGCCTCCAGTTCGGCCGCGCCGTCCAGGAAGTC
>NZ_MSGP01000776.1 GCF_002078235.1 Streptomyces viridosporus | reverse complement strand
TCCACGGCGACCTGCACCTGGCCCAGGTGCAGGTCGCCGTGGATGCGCTGGGCGGGCGGCCCGGGATCGCAGGTGGTCAGCGCGGCGAAGGCGGAGCGCAGACCCGGCACGAACGGCTGGAGCGCGGGGACGCAGTGCGCCGCGGCCGTCAGCCGCTCGGTCATCGCCGCGGCCGTCCGGCCGTTCTCCCCGGGCTCGCCCACCGGGAAGGCCGAGGCCAGCGCCAGGTGCACGTCCGCCGTGGCCCGGCCCAGCGCGTACGCCTGCGCGGTGAAGTCGTCACCGGAGGCGAGCGCGTCGAGGGCCAGCGCCCAGCCGTCGGAGGCGTCGCGCAGATACGGCTGGAGCACACCCAGCGTCGCCCTGAAGGGGTGCGTGGTGCAGAACCAGGCCACCGGGGCGGGAACGCGGTGGCAGCCCTGGGCGGCCAGCGCGCCCGGCACCTCCAGGTCCGGGTTGACGCCGGGCTGGATGCGCCGGAAGACCTTCAGGATGTACTCGTCGCCGTACACCAGGGAGGAGTTGGACTGCTCGGTGTCCAGCAGCCGCGGCACCAGTCCGGCGGGCACCGGCTGGGACGCGTCGCACTCGAAGCGCAGCGGGCCCGACGTGCCGGGGCGGCGCAGCCGCTCCAGGAGCAGTTGGGTCGTGCGCGGATCGTGGAGGGCGTCGTAGACCGTCCTCCCGGCCAGCCGCCCGTCCTGCACCTGGCCGATGAGCGCCCGGCCGAGACGCGGCGAGGGGGTCTCCCGGACGCCGAGGAGGAGCTGGTAGCAGTCGCCGGCCGGAGGCGTGCCGCCGGGGGCCGGCACGCCTCCGTGACCGGCGTGGACCAGCACGTGCAGGCAGCGCGGGAACAGTTCCGTCATCGACAGCACCCAGAGGTCGGTGACGGGCCGGTCCTTGCCGGCGAACCAGCGTTGCCGCGGCAGCCACTCGCGCAGCAGCCCGGTGAGCGACCCCATGTGCTCGGCGGGTGCGCTCCGCGGGAGCAGGAATGCGGTCTTCGTCATGGTGACGCCTCCTCTCGCCGGCGCACGCTCACAGTCGTCGGCCGGTGCGGGATGCGACTCGGGTGAGCCGGAACCAGTAGAAGCCGTGGCCCCCGAGGGTCAGCAGGTACGGCAGTTCGCCGATGGCCGGGAAGCGCACCCCGCCGAAGAGCTCGACCGGGTGGCGGCCCCGGAAGGCGCTGAGGTCG
>NZ_MSGP01000775.1:1745-2222 GCF_002078235.1 Streptomyces viridosporus | reverse complement strand
CTCCAGCCAGGTGCCCGGGAACACGTCCCAGTGCCGCTCCTCGGTGCAGCGAACTGCGGTGTCCAGCAGTGATGCCCCGCGCTGCGTCGGGATCTGTGCGGCTTCGGTGCCCGGGATCGTCTCTTCCACGATGAACACAACTACGGCCGTCACCGGGGGTTACGCCCCCGGGCGTGCGCGGGGGAGGGGCACCGGCCCCGGGGTCGGGGCGCATGGGTGCATGGGCGGGGGCGCGCGTGAGGATCGGCGTCGCCGGGTGGGTAACCACGAGGGGGGCCGGGATCAGCCGTTACCCCGGCAATCTTCGCACACCTCGCATTACCGGCACATCGGCGGGGCATCGATCTTCACGGCCGGACTTCCCGCCGGGACGCGGGAGGCACGACCGCGGAAGACACGTCAACTCGGTGCGTGAGCAGGCACCGCAGCCTCAGGGGGTACGCCATGGCCGCAAGGCCTCTCGTCGCGCGGCAGCCG
>NZ_MSGP01000775.1:0-1733 GCF_002078235.1 Streptomyces viridosporus | reverse complement strand
CTACGACAAGACGTCGGTGGCCCGCTGGCTGCGCGGACAGCAGCCGAGGGGCCGGGCGCCGGCGATCATCGCGGAGGCGCTGGGCCGCAAACTGGGCCGTACGGTCACGATCGACGAGATCGGCATGGCCAACGGCAAGAACCTCGCGGCGGGCGTCGGCCTCCAGTTCTCGCCGACGGTACTGGGGGCCATCGAGCAGGTCTGCGAGCTGTGGCGCAGCGACGTGGGCCGGCGGGACTTCCTGTCCGGCTCCTCCGTCGCCGCCTCCGCGCTGGTGGAGCCGAGCCGTGACTGGCTGATCTCCACGCCCGACGCGCAGGTGGCGCGCTCGGCCGGGCCGCGCGTGGGCCGGTCCGACGTGGCGGCCGTGCGGTCCATGACGCAGGCGCTGGTGGACCTGGACCACCAGTACGGCAGCGGGCATGTGCGCCCGGTCGTCGTGCACTACCTCAACAGCGTGGTCTCGGGCCTCCTGGCGGGGTCGTACCGGGAGGCCGTCGGACGCGAACTGTTCGCCGCCGTCGCGCGGTTGACCGAGCTCGCCGGGTACATGGCCGTCGACACCGGGCAACCGGGCCTGGCCCAGCGCTACTACATCCAGGCGCTGCGGCTGGCGCAGGCGGCCGGGGACCGCGGGTACGGCGGGTACGTGCTCGCCGCCTCCATGAGCCACCTGGCCGCACAGCTCGGGAACCCGCGCGAGATCGCCCAGTTGGCGCGGGCGGCGCAGGAGGGCGCGCGGGGGCGCGTGACCCCCCGCGCGGAGGCGATGTTCCACGCGGCGGAGGCGCGCGGGCACGCGCTGATGGGCGACGTGCACGCCGCGTACGAGGCGGTCGGGCGCGCGGTGAGTGCCATGGAGGCGGCCGACGCGGCCTCGGGGGACGACCCGGCGTGGATCGCCCACTTCGACGAGGCCTACCTGGCCGACGAGTTGGCGCACTGCCACCGCGACCTCGGGCAGGCCGAGGCCGCCGCCCGGTACGCCCGGGAGGCCCTGGCCGGCCACCCCGAGTCGCGGGCACGGCGGCGGGCGATCGGCTACGTGCTGCTGGCCACCGCCCAGGTCCAGCAGCGGGAGGTCGAACAGGCCTGCGGTACGGGCCTGAAGGCGGTGGAACTGCTCGACGGGCTGAGGTCCGACCGGGGCGCCGCCTACCTGGAGGACCTCCAGCAGCGCCTGGAGCCGTACCGGGAGGAGACGGCGGTCCGGGAGTTCGGGGCGCGCATGGAGTTCCGGGCGGCCGCGTGAACACGGACCGCCGCGCGCTGCGCGGGGGCCCGGTGACCGCGTGAACACCGGGGAGCCCGCGGGGTGAACGCGCGGGGAACGCGCGGCCGGAGCGGAGCGGGTGGCGTCATCAGCGTACGGTGAGCCGGTTTTGTTACCGCGCTCACAGGGAAGGAGGTCGGGTTAGGTGCTGCGTGGCACCGGCCTCGGAGGACCCGGTAGCGTGAGTCGACGATTCACAAGGTCCCCCATTGGTAGGAGTCCCGGTGACGCAGAGTGGACAGGGCGAGGAGCCCTCGGCGCGCCCCGCGCGCGAAGGCATCGTGCTGCCCTCCGACGGCGGTGAACCCCTGCTGCCGGGCATGACGGCCGGACCGGTCGGCCCCGGCGGCGCGGACGGCCGGCACCCCGGCGACTCCTCCCCGGCTCCCTCCGGCGGCCAGGGCTGGGGCGGGACGTGGGGTTCCGAGCCGCAGTCGCCCGCCCCGCCGCCCGGCCGGAA
>NZ_MSGP01000774.1 GCF_002078235.1 Streptomyces viridosporus | reverse complement strand
TCGGTGAGGGTGCGCGGCGCCTGGGCGACGCAGAGCAGGACCGCGACGGACGAGAACAGCAGGACGACGAACCAGGAGTGCAGGGCGCGTCGTTGGTGCAGTGCCGCGCGGAGGACGGACAGGGAGCCCGCCAGCCAGGGGCCGTAGACGAGCACGGGCCACCAGGCCGATGAACTGCCGCTGCTGTGCGCCGTGGTGACGAGGAGCAGTGGTTCGTAGGCGACCACGCCGCTGAAGACGCTCACCATCGACACGGTGATCGCGGCCAGGGCGGCGATGGCGTAGCTGGCGAGTCGTACGGCGTCGGGGCGTCTGCGCGGGGTGAGTTTGCGGTGGCCGCGGGGGGCGGTGCGCAGGGGCGGCAGTTCGGCGGTGATCTCCTGGAGGTTGCCCAGGGGGCTGCCGGTGGGGGGAGCGGTGGCCGACGCCTCGTCGTGAGGGGGCGGCACGGTGCTGCCGTATGCGTCGCCGCGGGCTTCCTGGAGCAGATAGGCGAGTTCTTCGGCCGGGTCCCAGGGCGGGACCTGTGGTTCCACAGGCTCTTCGTAGACGGTCGAGGCCCGGTGCCGGCCGGTGCCCGGTCCCTCGTTCTGGGTCGGGAAGTCGGGGTTGTACCAGAGGTGGTCGAAGCGTTCGTCGTTCATGTCAGGAGGGGTTCATCGGGCCGGTGTGCGAAGAGGGTGTCGGCCGGTTCGACCCGGCGGCCGGCCGGGGCGG
>NZ_MSGP01000773.1 GCF_002078235.1 Streptomyces viridosporus | reverse complement strand
GGGCCCGGCGGGCCCGCTGGGCAACGGCTGCGTGCTCATCGTCGGCAAGCTCGTCCGCACCCGTAAGGGCACGGGTGATGGCGAGTACCTGTACGCCGTCGATGCCGCTCTGGGTCGCGCACAGGGTGCCCGGGTGTACGGCGAATACTTGTTCGATGCCGAAGCTGCGCGCGTACTGCGGGCGTCCGGCTTGCATGTCCCCAGGCTCCTGGTACACCTCCAGGTCGACGGTGCCCGCGACGGTGAGGACGACCGCGGGAGCGTCCACCGGCCACGGTGTCATGACGGACTGAGCGGCCATCCGCAGGTAGAGCGCATGATCGTTCACGCTCGGGACGGGCAGGTAGGCATAGCCGTGCGCGAGGAACGCGCAGGCCGACCTGCCGATGGCCAGGGCACTCAGGATGCGCGTGGCCAAAGGCGCGAGCCAGCCCGCGGGAGCCGGGGCACGGATTGCGGGGATCTCAGCGGGGTCTCGGCTCTGCTTGAGGAGCTGCTCCGCGAAGGCGGGGAGTAGAGAGTGCAACAGATACCTCCGTGAAGGAAGGGGGTGATGTCCTGTGCCGTCCCGTCGGGGGAGCGGGGCGG
>NZ_MSGP01000772.1:2961-3181 GCF_002078235.1 Streptomyces viridosporus | reverse complement strand
TCTCCGCACCGGCGGTCGCCGCGGCCGTCCTCCTCGGGCCGGAGTCCGCGCGGGGCGCCGTCGGGACGACCGGGGTGATCGCCGCCCTGCTGCTGTGCGCGGCCGTCACCGCGGCCACCTACGCCGTGCTGACGGCCCGGGCGGCCCGCGGACGCCTGGAGTCCGTCACCCAGGACGTCGGCCGGCTGCTCCAGGAGCGGGCGCGCCTGGCCGAGGAGTC
>NZ_MSGP01000772.1:174-2947 GCF_002078235.1 Streptomyces viridosporus | reverse complement strand
ACCGGATCGCCGAGCAGCACGCCCTCAGCACCGCCCGCCTGACGCAGGAGCACGGCGAGGAGCTGACCCGGCTCACGGACGCCCACGCCGCCGAGCTGAAGCGGCTCGCCGAGGAGCACACCGAGAAGCTGCGCCTCATCACCGAGGAACACACCGCCCACACCGACCGGTTGACCCGTGACCACGCGGAGAGGATCGAGCGGCTGACCGAGGAACGGGACCGGCTGGCACAGGACCGGGACCGGCTCACCGACGGGAACGCGCGACTGGCCGCCCGGCTGCGCGAGGCCACCGGCGCCCGTGCCGCCGCGCTGTCCGCGACCGCCAACGCGGCCGGCCGGATGCAGGCGCTGGCCACCGGCATGCTCGCGGACCTGCGCGCGATGGAGGAGAAGCACCACGACGAGGAGGTCCTCGCCGACCTGCTCCACCTCGACCACCGCACCGCGCAGGCCGGCCGGCTCGCCGACTCCGTCGCCGTCCTCACCGGCGCCCGCTCCGGCCGCCGCTGGGCCCGGCCCATCGCCATGGAGTCGATCCTGCGCGGCGCCATGGGCCGGATCAGCGGCTACCAGCGGGTCCGCGTCCACTCCGCCAGCGACACCGCCGTCGCCGGGCACGCCGCCGAGGGCGTGATGCACGCGCTCGCCGAACTCCTCGACAACGCCGCCAACTTCTCGCCGCCGACCGCCGAGGTCCACGTCTACGTCGAGGAGGTCCCGGCCGGGGTCATCGTGTCCGTCGAGGACAGCGGGCTCGTCATGGGCGAGGCCCAGCTCCGCCGCGCCGAGCGCGCGGTCTCGGGCGAGTCGGCCGAACTCGGGGGCCTCACCGGCACCCGGCTCGGCCTCGCCGTGGTCGGCCGGCTGGCCCGGCGGTACGGGCTCAGGGTCTCCTACCGCCCCTCGGCCCGCGGCGGCACGGGGGTGCTGATGCTCATCCCGCAGGAGATCCTCGCCGCCTCGGCCACCGACGCCACCGCGCCGGTTCCCCCGCCGGCCGCCATGCCGTCCGTCCCCGCCACCCCGGCCGCCCTCACCGGCACCTCCGCGTTCTCCGCTTCTTCCTCCGCGTCCTCCGCTTCCTCGTCCGCGTCCTCCGCTCCGTCCGCGCGGAACCGGGCGGCCGGGTCACCGGCGGGCACGGACCTCCCCCGCCGGGACGGCCGCGCACCGGCCGCACGGACGGACGCCGCCGGGACGGAGCCGGAGACCAGCCACGGCACCGCGCACGAGACCGCTCCGGCGGAGCGCGCGACGACGGCCCGCGACACCTCGTCCCCCGCGACCGGGGCCGCCTCCTACGCGGCCTCCCGCGCCGGAGCCGACCTCGACCCCGACCCGGTGCCCACGCACGGGTCCGCGGACACCGGCGAGCACCCGCTGGTGCTGCCCCGCCGGCGCCGGGGCCGCACCCTCGCCGAGGCCGAGCGCACGCGGTCCGGCAGCCGCTCCGCCACCCCGAGGCCGGCGCCGACCGCCGAGGAGACGAAGGCCCGTACGGCCCGCTTCAGCAGCTTCCGCCAGGCCGTGCGCGCCACCGCCCCGGACGACACCGACCCGACCACCACCGCCGACGCCACCCCCGGCAGCGGCACCGGCACCGGCACGACCACCACCGCCGGCACCGCCCCCGACCCGACCCCCGAAGCACAGACCACCCCCGCGACCCCGGAAGGCGACACCACCTCATGACCGGCACGACGACCGCCGACGAGAAGCTCACCTGGCTGATAGAAGGTCTGCTGGAGCGCACGCCGGGCGCGCGGCACGCGCTCGTGCTCTCCCGTGACGGCCTGAAACTGTGCCGCACCCCGGAGCTCTCCGCCGACCAGGCCGACCAGCTCGCCGCGATCGCCGCCGGCATCCAGTCCCTGTCGCACGGCGCCTCGGTCGAGTTCGGCGACGGCAGCGGCGGCGTGCGCTCGGCGATGACCGAGTTCTACGGCGGGGTGCTGTTCATCGTGGAGGCGGGCGAGGGCGCGCACCTCGCCGTCGTCACCACGGAGGACGCGGACGCCGGGCTCGTCGGGCACAACATGAGCGAGCTCGTGGAGCAGCTCGGTGAGCACCTGACCGCCCGCCCGCGCACCTCATGAGCAGGCCCGGCAGGGACGACGCCCCGGACCGGCTCTACACCCTCACCGGAGGGCGCAGCAGTTCGGGGTCCGACAACCCCTTCGACCTGGTGACCCTGGTCGTCGCCGAGTGCGATCCGGTGCCCGGCATGCAGTCCGAGCACGTGGCGATCCTGCGCATGACCGAACGTCCCACGGCGGTCGTGGAGATCGCGGCCGAGCTGAAGCTCCCCGTGAGCATCACCCGGATCCTGCTGGCCGACCTCCTCGCGGCGGGACGGGTCAGCGCCCGTCACCCCCGCAGGGCCGCCGTTCCCGACCCCGACATCCTGGAGCAGGTGCTCGTTGGACTCCGCAACCTCTGAGACGCGTACGCCACTGGGCGCGTCGGCCGACAACGGCCTCAAGATCGTGGTCGTGGGCGGCTTCGGCGCCGGCAAGACGACGATGGTCCGCTCGGTCAGCGAGATCCGTCCCCTCAACACCGAGGAGACGATGACCCAGGCCGGAGAGGCCGTCGACGACATCACCGGCGTGCGCGGCAAGACCGCGACCACCGTCGCCTTCGACTTCGGCCGCATCACGCTCGACGCGCGCAATGTGCTGTACCTGTTCGGCGCGCCCGGCCAGGAGCGCTTCTGGTTCCTGTGGGACCGGCTGTTCTCCGGGACGCTGGGCGCGGTGGTCCTGGTGGAC
>NZ_MSGP01000772.1:0-156 GCF_002078235.1 Streptomyces viridosporus | reverse complement strand
CCGCGAGGCCCTCGACCTCGACCCGCACGTCCCGCTGGTCAGCTGCGACGCGCGGTCCCGGGAGTCCAGCAAGCTGGTGCTGATCACACTGGTGGAGCACATCCAGGCCCTGTACGCCGACCCCGCCCGAGCCCCCCGTCAGGAGCTGGTGTGAGC
>NZ_MSGP01000771.1 GCF_002078235.1 Streptomyces viridosporus | reverse complement strand
CGGACCCGGACCCGGCCGCCGGCGGGACCGGCTCGGCGGCCGGGTCCGGGTCCGTCAGGTGGTCGAGGACGCGGGAGAGGCTCGGGCCGTCGGAGACCGGTGCCGCGCCGTCGGCGGCGGGGCGCACGCGCAGGACGTCCAGGACCCGGTGGAGGCGGGCGGCGTCGGTGCGCCACTTGCGGTCCACGACCTCCTCCGGATAGTCGGTCCAGTGCACCGGCGACCAGTTCGGGCCGGGCTCCGCGGGGCCGCCGTGGAAGAGGCGGGCGGCCAGCAGGGAGGCGGCCTCGTCCACCGCGCCGGGCTCTTCGAGCAGGTCGCAGGCGGGGCGCTCGCCGAGGCGGGAGGCGAAGCCCTCGGCCAGCCGGTCCCGGCGGGACAGCTCGGTGAGCGCCGACACCACTCCGGCGTTGAGCCGCGAGGGCCAGCGGCCCATCCGCCAGGCGGGCAGCGCCACCCGGGTGAGCAGCCGGTCCCAGCCGGCGTACGCCAGGCCCACCTGCTCCTGGGCGACGATGCGCAGTCCGTAGTCCACGGCCTGCGCGCGCTCGGCCGCCGCCGCGGCGACCGAGCGCTCCATCTCGGCGGCGTGCCCCCGGCAGCCGCGCAGCAGCACCCGGGCGGCCCAGCCGACGCCCGCGAGCACCGCCCGGAACACCGGCCCCCGGCGGGGCGCGGAGGCCACGGCCACCGCGGCGTCCAGGCCCCGCACGAAGCGCCGGGCGGCCGCTATGTCCGGGTGCGCCGACGGCCCCGTGCCGGCGACGACCGGGGCGAGGACCGCGCGCAGCTCGCCCACGCGCATCCACCACAGGAACGGGGAGCCGATCACCAGCACGGGCGTGACGGCGCCGTCCGGGTGCCGTCCCGCGCCCGCCGTGACGCCGTGCTCCTCGGCGGGCGGCGGGCCGTGGGCCGGATGGGTGCGGTCCTCGAGCCAGCTGTCGCAGTCCGGGGTGAGCGCTATCGCGGACGGGGCGGGGACGTCGAGGCGGTCGGCGAGGTCGCGCACCATCCGGTACAGCTCCGGGGCCGCCTCCTCGGTGATCGGCACCGTCGGGCTCACGGCGGGCCGGGCCCGGGCGACGACCAGGGCGACACCGGCGGCGGCGAGCAGGACGAGCACCGCGAGCGGCGTGAGGACCCAGCGGGCGAGGTCCCAGACGGTGCCCGGGAGGTGGCCGGTGGGGCCGCCGACGAGCAGGATCACGGCACCGGCGGCCGGCAGTACGGCGACGGCCAGTGCCTGGCTGCGGACGCGCAGCACGGCGACCGCCCGCGACCGCGCGGCCTGCGCGCCCGCCTCCGTTCCCGTTCCGCTTCCGCTCATGGCCCGACCCCACCCCCTCCCGGCGGTCCTGACGCTGTCCTGGCGTTGCTCACTCCCCCACTGTGGCACCCGTCCCCGACATCGCAATGCCGATGGGCCAAGTGCCGGAACACATGCGCGGCACCCTAGTTGGGGGCCCGGCCCTCGTCAGCCGGATGGCTCATTGCTCACTCGATGGAATGGCTTTGGGGAAAGGTGGACGACCGACGGCAAGGTTCGGGCCCCGGATCCTGAGACGGATCCGGGGCCCGTGGGGTTCAGCGGCGCCGACGGCGGGCCGGAGCGGCGGACCGGGTGCGGCGCCCGTCGTGGTCAGGCGTCCTGCGCCGCCTTCGCCGCGATGTCCGTGCGGTGCTGGGAGCCGTCGAGGCCGATGCGGGCGACCGAGCGGTAGGCGCGGTCGCGGGCCTCGGCGAGGTCCTTGCCGGTCGCCGTGACGGACAGCACGCGGCCGCCCGCGCTGACGATCGCGCCGCCCTCGCTCCTCGTCCCGGCGTGCAGCACGTACGCGTGCGGCGCGTCCTGGGCGGCGACCTCGTCGAGGCCGGTGATCGGGTCGCCGGTGCGCGGGGTGCCCGGGTAGTTGTGCGAGGCGACGACCACGGTGACCGCGGCCTCGTCGCTCCAGCGCAGCGGCTCCAGGTGGGCGAGGTTCCCGGTGGCGGCGGCCATCAGCACGCCGGCCAGCGGGGTCTTCAGGCGGGCCAGGACCACCTGCGTCTCGGGGTCGCCGAACCGGGCGTTGAACTCGATCACGCGGATCCCGCGCGAGGTGATCGCCAGACCGGCGTAGAGCAGGCCGGAGAACGGGGTGCCGCGGCGCCGCATCTCGTCGACCGTCGGCTGGAGCACCGTCTGCACGACCTCGTCGACCAGCTTCGGGTCGGCCCACGGCAGCGGGGAGTACGCCCCCATGCCGCCGGTGTTCGGGCCCTCGTCGCCGTCCAGCGCGCGCTTGAAGTCCTGGGCGGGCTGGAGGGGCAGGACCGTCTCGCCGTCGGTGATCGCGAAGAGGGAGACCTCGGGGCCGTCGAGGTACTCCTCGACGACCACGCGGTCGC
>NZ_MSGP01000770.1 GCF_002078235.1 Streptomyces viridosporus | reverse complement strand
CTGGTCGGCACGGTGATCGCCGGCTTCGACGGCTGGCGCTGCCATCTGTACCGGCTGGCGGTGCACCCGGACCACCGGCGCCGGGGAATCGCCTCCGCCCTGCTGGCCGCCGCGGAGGAACGGTTCGTACGGCTCGGCGGGCGCCGCGCGGACGCGATGGTGCTCCAGCGCAACGAGACCGCGCACCGCGCCTGGGGCGCCGCGGGATACGCGCCGGAGGAACGGTGGCGTCGCTGGGTGAAGCCGCTCACCGGGTGATCCACGGCCCGACGGCACTTTTTTGCCGATCCTTTGCGCTCGGCGGGCCACTCGGTCCTTCATGAGAAGTTGTGCGCGCCCGCCCTCGGGCGGGCCTCCCGGTCCGCGACACCGCGCATCCGCCCTCCTCCTGTCCGACCATGGGACGGAGGTGACCCGATGACCGAAGTGCTCCTCCTTCTGGTGGCGATCCTGCTCTCCCTCGCCTGCGGTGCCTTCGTCGCGGCCGAGTTCTCCCTCACCACGGTCGAGCGCGGCGAGCTGGAGCGTGCCGTCGAGCGCGGCGAGCGGGGGGCTCCGGGTGCGCTCAAGGCCGTACGGAACCTGACCTTCCAGCTCTCCGGGGCGCAGCTCGGCATCACGGTCACCAACCTGGTGGTCGGCATGCTCGCCGAACCGTCGATCGCGGCGCTGATCGCGGGCCCGCTGGAGGACATCGGCGTCTCCGGCTCGGCGGCGCGCTCCCTCGCCCTGGTGATCGGCACGGCCCTGTCGACCGTGTTCCTGATGGTGGTCGGCGAGCTGGTGCCCAAGAACTGGGCGATCTCGTCGCCGCTGGCCGTCGCCAAGCGGGTGGGCAACGCGCAGCGCTGGTTCAGCGCCGCCTTCCGTCCCTTCATCACCCATCTGAACAACACGGCCAACCGCATAGTGCGCCGCATCGGCGTGGAGCCCACCGAGGAGCTGGAGCCCGCGCGCGGCCCCCAGGAGCTCGCGGCGCTCGCCCGGTACTCCGCGAAGGAGGGTGCGTTGGAGCCGGACACCGCCGAACTGTTCGTCCGGACGCTGAACCTCGCCGACCTCACCGCGGAGAACGTGATGACCCCGCGCGTCCAGGTCATCGCCCTGGAGGCCGGGGCGACCTGCGAGGACGTGGCGAACGTGACCCGGGCGACCGGGCTGTCCCGGTTCCCCGTCTACCGCGACACCCTCGACTCGGTGGTCGGGACCGCGCACGTCAAGGACGTGCTGGCGGTGCCCTCGGAGCGCCGTGCGCGGGTCCCCGTGTCCGAGATGATGCGCGAACCGCTGCTGGTGCCCGAGTCGCTCACCGTCGACCGGTTGCTGGACCGGCTCTCCGAGCGGCGCACCATGGCCGTGGTGATCGACGAGTACGGCGGCACGGCGGGCGTGGCCACGCTGGAGGACATCGTCGAGGAGGTCGTCGGCGAGGTCCGCGACGAGCACGACCCGCACGAGACCCCCGACCTCGTCCGGACGGGCACCGACGAGGAAGGGCGCGCGCTCTTCTCCGCCGACGGCTCCGCCCGCGTGGACCAGCTCGCCCAGGTCGGCCTGCGCGTGCCGGAGGGGCCGTACGAGACCCTCGCCGGGCTCGTGGCGACCGTACTCGGCCGCATCCCGGCCGCCGGCGACATCCTCCAGGTCGTCGGCTGGCGGCTGGAGGTGCTGGAATCCACCGGTCACCGCGCGGCGCGCGTCCTCATGCACGCTCCTCCCGACGCCTGGCCCCTCGTCGAACCGGGGAGGGACGGGATCACGCCCACCACGACGCACACCCGGCCGGACGGGACGGCGGACGGGACGGCGGGCGGGACGACGGACGGGAAGGCGGACGGGACGGCGGACGGGAAGGGGGCGCGGCGATGACCGTCGTCCAGCTGCTGATCGGTCTGGCGACCCTCGTCGTCAACGCCTTCTTCGTGGGCGCCGAGTTCGCCCTGATCTCGGTCCGCCGCAGCCAGATCGAGCCGTACGCCGACCAGGGGGACCGGCGCGCCAGGAGCGTGCTGTGGGGGCTGGAGCACGTGTCCGCGCTGATGGCGGCCGCGCAGCTCGGCATCACCCTGTGCACCCTGGTCCTCGGCGTGGTCGCCGAGCCGGCCATCGCGCACCTGCTGGAACCGGTGTTCCACGCGGTGGGTGTCCCCCGGGGCGCGGGGCACGCGGTGTCCTTCGTGATCGCGCTGGCGCTCGCGACGTATCTGCACATGCTGCTCGGCGAGATGGTGCCGAAGAACGTCGCGCTCGCCGAGCCGGTGCGCAGCGCGCTGCTGCTGGGTCCGCCCCTGGTGGCGCTGTCCCGGGCACTGCGCCCGGTGATCTTCACGGTCAACGCCTTCGCCAACACCCTGCTGAAACTGCTGCGGGTCGAGGCGCGGAACGAGGTGGTCGCGTCCTTCTCGGACGCCGAGCTGGCCCAGATCGTGAAGGACTCCGGCGAGGCCGGCCTGATCGACGAACGCGCGCGGGCACGCCTGAACGACGCGCTGGAGCTGGGCCGCCGTCCGGTGCGGGACGTGGTGCTGCCCCTGGAACGCGTGGTCTACGCACGCGAGGGGGTCACTCCCGAAGGACTGGAGGAACTGTCGGTGCGGTCCGGGTTCTCCCGCTTCCCCGTGGTGGACGAGGGGCGGCGGATCGTCGGCTACCTCCATGTGAAGGACGCCCTCGATGCCTCGCCGCGGGACCTGCCGTTCCGGCCGCGGGACATGCGGCCCATCGCACGGGTGCGGGAGAGCACACCGCTGGACGACGTCCTGACGGCGATGCGGGGCAGCCGTACGCACCTGGCGGCCGTGCTCGGGGCCGACGGGCGGCTGGCGGGGCTGGTCACGATGGAGGACGTCCTGCGGGAGCTGTTCGGGCAGCGGGCCTGAGCGGGGACGCGGCGGGGCGGGAAGCCGGGCGTGGAGGCCGACCGACCGGCGGGTATGTGCACGGGATACCATCTCTGTCGCCATGCAGACGATTCCCACCCACACCAGCCTCGTCGCCGTCGGCGACTCCTTCACCGAGGGCATGTCGGACCGGCTGCCCGACGGTACGTACCGGGGCTGGGCCGACCTCCTGGCCGCGCGGATGGCGGCCGCCCAGCCCGGTTTCCGGTACGCCAACCTCGCGGTGCGCGGCAAGCTGATCCGGCAGATCGTCGACGAGCAGGTGGAGACCGCGGCGGCCATGCGGGCCGACGTGGTCACCCTGGTCGGCGGGCTCAACGACACCCTGCGGCCCAAGTGCGACATGGGACGGGTGCGGGACCTGCTGACCGAGGCCGTGGAGCGGCTGGCCCCGCACTGCAAGCAGCTGGTGCTGATGCGCAGCCCGGGCCGCCAGGGCCCGGTCCTGGAGCGCTTCCGACCGCGCATGGAGGCCCTGTTCGCCTGTGTCGACGAGCTCGCCGAGCGGCACGGCGCGCTGGTCGTCGACCTGTACGGGGCGCCCTCGCTCGCCGACCCCCGGCTGTGGGACGTGGACCGGCTGCACCTGACCGCGGAGGGCCACCGCAGGGTCGCGGAAGCGGTGTGGCAGACGCTCGGCTACCCGCCCGAGGACCCCGAGTGGCACCTGCCCCCGGAGGCGACGCTGCCGCCGCGCTGGGCGGCCCGGCGGGTCGCGGACGTCCGGTTCGCCCGGCAGCACCTGCTGCCGTGGATCGGCCGCCGGCTCACCGGCCGCTCCTCGGGCGACGGCCTGCCGCCCAAGCGCCCCGAACTGCTGCCGTACGGGGACCGGTAGCGGCCCCGGGCCCCCGGCCGGGCCCTTGGAGCTTCCGACGAACCACCCGGTGGCGCTGGCCTGCACGAACCGCCAGTAGACTCCGTACACGTGACTGCTGCGCCCGCCAAGCCCCGTATCCCGAACGTCCTCGCCGGACGCTACGCCTCCGCCGAGCTCGCCACGCTCTGGTCCCCCGAGCAGAAGGTGAGGCTGGAGCGCCGGCTCTGGCTCGCCGTGCTGCGGGCCCAGAAGGACCTCGGGATCGAGGTGCCGGACGCGGCGATCACCGACTACGAGCGGGTCCTCGACCAGGT
This sequence comes from Streptomyces viridosporus, assembly GCF_002078235.1. GTDB lineage: Bacteria > Actinomycetota > Actinomycetes > Streptomycetales > Streptomycetaceae > Streptomyces > Streptomyces viridosporus. The sequence goes on along the minus strand of NZ_MSGP01000770.1, from coordinate 3,717 downwards.
CGACCTGGCCTCGATCGCCGAGCGCGAGAAGGTCACGCGGCACGACGTGAAGGCGCGGATCGAGGAGTTCAACGACCTCGCCGGGCACGAGCACGTGCACAAGGGGATGACCTCGCGCGACCTCACCGAGAACGTCGAGCAGCTGCAGATCCGGCTCTCGCTGGAGCTGGTGCGCGACCGCGCGGTGGCCGTGCTGGCCCGGCTGGGCAGGCTGGCCGGCGAGTACGGCGAACTGGTCGTGGCCGGCCGTTCGCACAACGTGGCCGCGCAGGCCACCACCCTCGGCAAGCGGTTCGCCACCGCCGCCGACGAACTGCTCGTCGCGTACGGCCGGGTGGAGGAGCTGCTGGCCCGCTACCCGCTGCGCGGCATCAAGGGCCCGGTGGGGACGGCGCAGGACATGCTGGACCTGCTCGGCGGCGACGCGGACCGGCTGGCGGAGCTGGAGCGACGGATCGCCGGTCACCTGGGCTTCACCGAGGCGTTCACCTCGGTCGGCCAGGTCTATCCGCGTTCCCTGGACTACGAGGTGGTGACCGCGCTGGTGCAGCTGGCCGCGGCGCCGTCGTCGCTGGCGAAGACGATCCGGCTGATGGCCGGGCACGAACTGGTCACCGAGGGCTTCAAGCCGGGCCAGGTCGGGTCCTCCGCGATGCCGCACAAGATGAACACCCGCTCCTGCGAGCGCGTCAACGGCCTGATGGTGATCCTGCGCGGCTACGCGTCGATGACCGGCGAACTGGCGGGCGACCAGTGGAACGAGGGCGACGTGTCCTGCTCGGTGGTGCGCCGGGTCGCGCTGCCGGACGCGTTCTTCGCGCTCGACGGCCTGTTGGAGACGTTCCTGACGGTGCTCGACGAGTTCGGCGCCTTCCCGGCCGTCGTGGCCCGGGAGCTGGACCGCTACCTGCCGTTCCTGGCCACCACCAAGGTGCTGATGGGCGCGGTGCGCGCGGGGGTCGGCCGCGAGGTCGCGCACGAGGCGATCAAGGAGAACGCCGTCGCCACGGCCCTGGCCATGCGCGAGCAGGGCGCCGAGCGCAACGACCTGCTCGACAAGCTCGCCGCCGACGAGCGGCTGCCGCTCGAGCGCGACGAGCTCGAAGCGCTGATGGCGGACAAGCTGTCCTTCACGGGCGCGGCGGGCGACCAGGTCGCCGCCGTGGTCGGCCGCATCGACGAGATCGTGAAGCAGCGCCCGGAGGCCGCCGGTTACGTCCCGGGGGCGATCCTCTGAGCCGCTTCACCCCCGAGGAGCTCCAGGCCGCCCGCGACCGGCTGGTGCCGGACGTGGCCGCGGACGGCCTGCGCGTGCTGTTCTGCGGCATCAACCCGGGCCTGATGACGGCCGCGACCGGCCACCACTTCGCCCGCCCCGGCAACCGCTTCTGGCCGGCGCTGCACCGCTCCGGCTTCACCCCGAGGCTGCTGAAGCCGGCGGAGCAGGAGGAGCTGCTGTCCCACGGGCTCGGCATCACCAACGTGGTGGCGCGGGCGACCGCGCGGGCCGACGAGCTGAGCGCCGAGGAGTACCGGGAGGGCGGACGGCTGCTCGCCCTGAAGGTGGCCCGGCTCCGTCCGCGGTGGCTGGCGGTCCTGGGGGTCACCGCGTACCGGACGGCGTTCGACGACCGCGGGGCGAAGGTGGGGCCGCAGACGCGGACGATCGGCGACACGCGGGTGTGGGTGCTGCCCAACCCGAGCGGGCTGAACGCGCACTGGACGCCGGCGGCCCTGGCCGAGGAGTTCGCACGGCTGCGGGAGGCCGCGGAGCGGTAGGCGCCGGACCGTGCGCGCGGGCGGCGCGCCGGGCCCGCGGCCCGGGCGCCCTCCCCTCCGCCGAACCCGGCGGGCCGTGCGCGGGGTTCAGGAGCCGTGCGCGGGCTTCGGGGACCACCCGCGGGGCCCGAGGGCCTGCGCCCCCGCAGACCGCGGCCGGTCTCCGGCACCGCCGCGCGGCGGCCCGGCCCCCGCGGCCGGCGTCCGGCTCCCGGTCAGGCGTCCCGGCGGCGCAGGCTCCACGCCCCCGCCAGGAGCGCGGCGGCCGTCCACAGCGCGGTCACCGCGAGTCCCGACCAGGGGCCCAGCGGTCCCTCGTGGGTCTGCTGGAAGACCAGCTGTCCGGCCCGGTCGGGCAGGAAGTCGACGACGGGACCGGCCGCGTCGCCGATCACGAAGGACACGACGACGATGAACGGGATCAGCACGGACAGCGTGGCCACACCGCTGCGCAGCAGGGCCGTGAGACCAGCGGCGAACAGGGCCATCAGCATGAGGTAGACACCGCAGCCCACGACCCCGCGCACCTGTTCGCCCCCGGTGAGGCCGTCCGCCAGGGAACCCAGTCCCGCGCGTGCCGCGAGGAGCGCGGCGAGGGCGGTCAGCAGCCCGGCGACGAGCGCCGGTACGGCGATCGCCGTCACCTTGGCGGCGAACCAGCGGCCGCGCCGCGGAACGGCCGCCAGCGAGACGCGCAGGGCGCCGCTCTGGAACTCCGACGACACGGCCATGGTGCCGAAGGAGATCGCGGCGATCTGGCCCAGCATGACGCCGGACAGGGAGATGTACAGCGGGTCGAAGTCGTCCGGCATCTCCGAGATGCCGGAGAGCGCGGAGAACGCCGTGGTCACGGTGAACAGCGCCAGGAGGGCCCCGGAGAGCGAGCGGAGCGTGCGGATCTTCAGCCACTCGGACCGGAGTACGGGTGCGAACTGCATGGTCAGGCCTCCTGGGGCTGTGCGGTGAACTCGGTCTCGGCCGCGGTCAGGTCCAGATAGGCCTGCTCCAGCGTGCCCTCGTCCGCCGCGAGTTCGAGGAGCGGCACCCCTGCGGCGGAGGCGAGGCGTCCGATGTCGTCCACCCGCGCGTCCGGCACGGTCCAGTGCCCGTCCGGGTGCTCCACCATGGCGTGGTCCTCCCGGGCGAGCGCCTCCTCGAGGGCGGCGGGGTCGGAGGTGCGGACGCGGACGGCGGGCCGCACGCGTGCGCGGATGAACTCCCGCACCGGGGTGTCGGCCAGCAGCCGGCCCCGCCCGAGGACGACCAGGTGGTCGGCGAAGGAGGCGGTCTCGTTCATCAGATGGCTGGAGACCAGGACGGTCCGTCCCTCGTCCGCGAGGCGGCGCAGCAGGGTGCGGATCCACACGATGCCTTCCGGGTCCAGGCCGTTGGAGGGCTCGTCGAGCATGACCACCTCCGGGTCGCCGAGCAGCGCGGCGGCGATGCCCAGCCGCTGGCGCATGCCCAGGGAGTACGTCCGTGCCCGGCGGCGGGCCACCGGGCCCAGGCCGGTCTCCTCCAGCACCTCGTCGACCCGGCGGTCCGGGATGCGGTTGCTCGCCGCCAGGACGCGCAGGTGGTCGCGGCCGGTGCGGGAGCCGTGCGCGGCCTGCGCGTCGAGCAGGGCGCCGACCCGGCGCAGGGGCTCCTGGAGGGTGGCGTAGGCGCGTCCGCCCACGGTGGCGGAGCCGGACGTCGGGCGGTCGAGGCCGAGCACCAGGCGCATGGTGGTGGACTTGCCGGCGCCGTTGGGGCCGAGGAAGCCGGTGACCCGGCCGGGCGGGACGCGGAAGGTGAGGTCGTCGACGGCCCGCCGGGTGCCGTACTCCTTGGTGAGGTTCTGGACGTCGATGCTGGTCATGTGCACCAGCGTGGCGGCGGACCGGGGGCCGGCACCTCCCCCGGGCGGGGAGAGGTCCTCCCCCGGGCGGGGGAGGC
>NZ_MSGP01000077.1:2245-2427 GCF_002078235.1 Streptomyces viridosporus | reverse complement strand
CCCCCGGCACCCCCGGCACCCCCGACGTCACCGTGACGGTGATCGTGCACAACGACGCCGAGCGGCTTCCCCGCGCGGTCGCGTCCGTCCGCCGCCAGACCCACCGCGCCCTCGAGATCGTCATCAGCGACGACCACTCGACGGACGACACCCCCCGGGTGGCGCGGGAGCTCGCGGCCCGC
>NZ_MSGP01000077.1:0-2235 GCF_002078235.1 Streptomyces viridosporus | reverse complement strand
GCCGCACCGCGCCCACCGCGAACGGGAGATCGACTTCGCGATGGGCGCGGTGCGGCGGATCCGGACGGACACCGGCCGCCGCTCCACCTGGATGCCGCACCTCGTGCGCGAGCGCCGCACCCTGGACGGCATCGAGGCCGACCCCCGGCTGTTCTTCGAACACCTGTCGACCAGCAAGATGTACGCCCGCGCCTTCCTCGACCGGCACGCCCTGCGCTTCCCCGAGGGCATCCACTACGAGGACCAGCTCTTCTCGGCCCAGGCGTACTGCCTGGCGAAGCGGTTCACGATCGTCCCGGAGCCGGTGTACCTCTGGTACATCGCCCCGTACGCCGCCGCCGACGCGGCGTCCATCTCCAACCAGCGGCACCTGCTCGGCAACGTCCGCGACCGCATCCACGTCCAGCGCCTCATCGACGCCTTCCTGACCGAAAGCGGGCACGAGGCGCTGCGCGAGGACAAGGACCACAAGTTCCTCAAGCACGACTTCCGGATGTACGCGGGCGACCTGCCGCACCGGGACGAGGAGTGGCTGGCGGCCTTCGCGGACCTGGTGAACCCCTACCTGGACACGCTCTCCCCGGGCGCGTACGCCCGCCTGCCGCGCGCCGAACGGGTGGTGCTGCGGCTGATCCGCGACCGGCGCCTGGACGAGGCCCGGCTGGCGGCCCGCGGTCTCGGCCACGGCGTCGCCCCGCGGCAGGTGACCAGGGACGCGGACGGCCGCACCTACTGGGGCGGGCGGGTCCCCGACTCCGCCGACGCCCGCCGCGAACTGGACCTGACCGAGCTGGAGCTGGACACCCGCCCGTTCTTCGGCGCCCAGTTCCGCCACGAGATCACGGAGATCGCCCGGGGCCCCGGGGCCGGTGTCGAGCTGGCCGTACGGACGTACGACCCGGCCCTGCGGCTGCCGGTCGGTCCGCAGCGCGCGGTCCTTCTCCTCACTCCCGGCCGGCGCCGCCTCACGGTCCCCTTCCGCCTCTCCCCCGTCCGTCCCGGCGTCTTCGAGGGCCGCGTCCGCGTCGACCTCGCGGCCGCGTCCCTCCCGCTGAGCGGCTTCGCCGGGGTGCGCCACCCGATGGTCCGCCTCACCCACCGGGGGCAGGGCAACACGGGGCTGCTGCTGGCGCCGCTCGGCTTCCCGGCCCTGACCGCCCGCGTCCCCTACCGCTCCGGCACGGCCCCGCACCGGGTCACGGTCGAGCCGGAGGGGCACGGTCCGGGCCGGCTCCAGGTGAGCTGGGAACCGGTCGGGATCACGGCGGGCGTGCTGCGTCCGGTGGCCCGCCGGGTGGCGCGCCCGAGCGTGCGCCGGGCGGCCCGCCTGGTGGCGAGCGCGCTGCGGTGAGGACGGCGGCGGTGCGGGCCGCGGTGCGGACGGCGGGATGAGGGCGCCGGCGGTGCGGGCCGCGGTGTGAGGCCGCGGCTCACGGCACCGTGTAGAGCACCTGCCCCTCCGGTCCCCGCGCCACCGCCCGCAGCCCGGAGTCGTCCAGGGTCCCGGACTCGTCCACCACCCAGCGCACCCCGTACTCCCGCTCGATGGTCCGCCGCGCCCTCTCCGGGGTCCCCGCCGCGAAGTACTCCTCGGTGGCCGCCGCCCGGCGCCCCTCGTCCGGCAGGAAGAAGTCGGGGTAGCCGGGAGCGACCGTGTACGGCCCGTACGCCGGGATCCGGCGGGCCGGAGCGGTCCTGGCCATGACCACGTCCCCGTACCCCACCCACGGCGTGATCCAGCCGTACCCCGTCCACGGCGGCCGGTACCCGTCCCGGACCGCCTGCGGCAGGGCGCCGTGCGGCACCACGTACCCGAGCGTCCCCGCCTGGGCCCACGCGCCGACGGCGAGCGTCCCGGCGAGCAGGGCCGCCCAGCCGGCGCGCACCCCCCGCCGTCCCGCCCGGACCGCCTCCAGCGCCACCGCGAGCTGCGCCGGGATCACCACGGCGGGCAGCGCGCGCCCCCAGGAGTAGTGGCCGCTCAGCCACCCGGCCGCCACGACCCCCACGCCCAGCAGGAAGAACAGCACCAGCGGATCGCGCCGGTCCCGCCGCCCCCGCGCGGCCAGCGCCGCCACTCCGAGCAGCACCAGCCCGAACCGCGCGGCCAGGTCCGCGTACAGCACCCGGTGCACCGGCTCCAGGCCGGATCCGGCGCCGAACAGCGCGAAGAAGTCGTAGTACGGCCACGCCCACAGCACCGCCACCCCCAGCAGCAGCCCGGCGGCCGGCCGC
>NZ_MSGP01000769.1 GCF_002078235.1 Streptomyces viridosporus | reverse complement strand
CCGCCGCCACCGCCGCCGAGGCGAAGGCCCGCGTCGGAGCCGACTGGGCAACTCAGTCGATCGTCTTCACCGCCGCCGCAGGACAGACCAACAACCTCAACATATTCTCCATGTACACCAGCGACGGGATCCGGCGGATCGGCTTCAGCGACGTGGTCCCGCTCGAACCGGGCGACCACTGCGCGTACTCCAGACCCGAGGACACCACCTCCGTCGTCTGCGAACTGCCCGCCGACAGCCCCCGGCCCGACAGGATCGACGTCTTCTTAGGCGACGGCAACGACACGATCGCCGCCTTCACCCCCGGGATCGGCACCGTCAGCGGCGGCCCCGGCGACGACGAACTGCACGCCCACACCGCACGCACGGTGCGGGGCGACGCGGGGAACGACATGGTCATGGGACCCGCAGCCCTGCACGGCGGCGACGGCATGGACCACCTGATGGGTGACGACGGCGACCAGCAGATGTGGGGCGGCCGGGGCGACGACATGATCGAGGGCTATGGCGGTAACGACACCGTTCACGCCGGTCCCGGCGACGATCACGCCATGGGCGGGGACGGCCGCGACATCATCCTCGGCGGCCCCGGCAACGACACACTGGACGGCGAAGGCGGCGACGACCTCGTCTGCGGTGGCACCGGAAAGGACACCCTCAAAGGCGGACCCGGCCGCAACATCGTCCTCCCGTAAGTGCGCCTCCATGCCCGAAGGCCCTGGCCCGCGGCGCGAACAGCGTCGCGGGCGCCGAGCCACCGCCGTCGGCGACCCGCCACCCGAGCCGTGCCAACCGCGAACGCCGCAGACGGCAGGTCCCCGCGCGACACGAGGTGACCCGGCGAGTCTGTCAAACGTTCGATGCAACTGGGGTGGTCAGGTCACTGGCGGGCGGCTGAGAGCCGACCGTCGAAGGTGATGTCGAAGACGTTCAGCGCGGCCTTCCGGCACATGGCCCAGCGGGCCTGGCCCTTGCCGGTGGGAACGAGGGACATGATCGCCATGTAGACGCACTGCAGGGCTGCCTGCTCGTCGGGAAAGTGTCCGCGGACCTCGACCGCCCGCCGGATCCGCGCGTTCACCGACTCGATCGCGTTCGTCGTGCAGACGATGCGGCGGATCTCGGTGTCGAAGCGCGGGAACGGAGTGAATTCTCCCCCGGACTTCGTCCGGGGGCACCCCACCCACACGTTCTCCCACAGCTTCACGATGGCCGGATACTTCCGGCCCCAGGCGTCGGCGAACTCGGCGAACCGGTCCAGGGCGGCCTCCTCGGTCGGCGCGGTGCAGACGGGCTTGAGGAGGCGGGCGGTCTTGTCCCAGTCCTGGCGGGCGGCACAGCGGAAGGGGTTCCGCAGCAGAGGCACCACGCGGGTCTGCACGATGGTGCGGGGTCAGACCGTCTCCACCGCCTCGGGCAGGCCCTTGAGCCCGTCGCAGACGAGCATGAGCACGTCGTGCACGCCGCGGTTCTTGATCCAGGTCGAGGATGTGCAGCCAGTGCTTGGCGCCCTCACCGCCGTCACAGGCCCACAGGCCCACAGGCCCACAGGCCCACAGGCCCAGGATCTCCCGTCGGCTCTCGACCGTGACAGCCAGGTCGACACGATCACCGGCAGGCGGCTACATGCGCTGGCGTTCCTCGAACACGGTACCCGCCGACTCCATATCACTGGCATCACCGCCTACCCCACCGCGCAGTGGACAACCCAGCAGGCCCGCAATCTGATCGCCGGCCTCGGCGCACGCGTCGAGTCGCTCCGCTTCATCCTCCGCGACCGCGACAGCAAGTACACCGACTCCTTCGACGCCGTCTTCGAGGC
>NZ_MSGP01000768.1 GCF_002078235.1 Streptomyces viridosporus | reverse complement strand
CTCCTGCGCGGCGGGCGGGGTGTGCCGGTCGATCACCCGGGCGGTGCCGTCCGCGGCGACCACCACGTCGACCGGGAGCCGGGTCCACTTCGCCTCGCCGCGGCCGGCGGACGGCACGCCGATCCGGACGGCCCAGCGCTTGCCGGTGAGCTCCTCCAGCGGCAGCGTGGCGCTCACCGTGCGGCCGTCCACCACGGCGTCGGCCGGGAACTTGCCCACGTTCTTGCGCTCGAAGCGGAGCCGCACCGGGTCCCCGGTGTCCGCCGCGACGTGCAGCGGCAGCGGCAGCCGTACGGCGGATCCGTCGACCACGGCCTCGGCCGGGTCCATCAGGGCCACCGCCTCGCGCTCCAGCTTGTTGGTGTGCTGGTCGACGTCGAGGGAGAGGTTGCCCGGCCCGTCGGTCCAGTACGGCAGGACCAGCCGCCTCGGCTCACCGGTGAGCGCGGCCAGCCGCCCGGCCTCCACGTCCTCGCCGCGCACCGCGCCGAGCCGGGTCTCCTTGCTCCAGCCGCAGGACTTGATGCGCAGGTGCAGGTCCCAGATTCCCTTGTCCAGGGGCTTGCCCGCGGCCGCGGTCTCCGGGTCGAGGACGGCGCGCGCGGTGATCCGCTGGCGGAAGGAGCCGTCCCCCGCGTCCAGGCGGTGCCGTTCGCACGTGACCGGGAGGTAGTACTGCCTGGCGTCCTCGCGGTGGCGGACCACCAGGTCCACGTCGCTCTTGTCGACCGGGGCGTCCAGGGCGATGCCCTGTCCCGCCAGCGTCTCGAGCGCGCGGTCGGACAGCGGCAGGCCGAGCAGGTCGCGCCCGCCCTCCCGGCGGAAGGTCATCGGCTCGCCGTCGACCTGGTACTCGGAGGTGAAGCCGATGTTCAGGACGCCGTCCTCCCAGGCCAGGGAGTCCAGGGTGCCGGTGGGCCTGATCCCGGCCTCCCACTGGGCGAGGGCGCGGACGTCCTGGTAGTGGTCGGCGGCGATCAGCCCGGCCACCACCCGCTGGGTGGGGGCGACCCGGGCGAACACGCCCGGGCCGAAACGCTCGGTGATCACACCGCGGATCTCGCGGTACAGCTCCTCGGCGTAGTCCTCGGGGAGCTTGAGCAGCCGGTTGCCGCGCAGCCGCTCGACCATCTCGTTGCGCAGCCAGCGGCTGAACAGCTTGTCGCGCAGCGGGCCGGGCTCGGTGAGCTCCTCGACCACGTCGAGGGCCTCGCGGAGGTTCTTGAAGTAGCCGACCGGGTCGAAGCGCTGGAAGCCGGCGTTGGAGCCGTCGTCGCGGGTGATGTGGTAGTAGCACAGGTAGTCGCCGAGGACGGCGACGCTCCTGGCCCGCAGGTAGGCCTCGACGACGAAGACGTGGTCCTCCAGCCGGCGGCGGCCCTCCTTGAAGCGCATGCCGTGCTGTTCGAGGAACTCCCGCCGGAACATCTTGTGCGGGGTGAGGCTGTCGATCAGCGGCGCGTTCTCCACCGTCGCGCGCGGCCGGTTGACCCGGAACAGCTCCTGCGGGACCGGGCGGCCGATGCCCGCCATCTTCCCCACGACCACGTCGGCGTCGTTCGCCTTGCCGTAGTCGTACATCCGCTCCAGTGCCTCGTCGCCGAGCCAGTCGTCGTGGTCGACGAACATGACGTACTCGCCCCGGGCGGCGTCGATGCCGGTGTTGCGGGGCTTGCCGGACCAGCCGGAGGCCTCCTGGTGGATGACGTGGATGTGGGGGTGCTCGGCCGCCAGCCGGTCCAGCCGGGCGGGGGTCTCGTCGGTGGAGCCGTCGTCGACGAAGAAGACCTCGAACTCGTCGGGGGGAAGGCTCTGCCGCAGCAGTCCCGTGACGCAGTCCTCGACGTACTTGCCCGGGTTGTAGACCGCGATGACGACGCTGACCTTGACTGTCACGCCGGGTTCTCCTTCTCGTGGCTCCGGTGGATCTCCGGGAACGCCTCGGTGAGCGCCTCGCGCCAGTCGCGCAGCGGCTCGATGCCGGCCGCGGCGAAGCGCTCGTGGCCGAGCACGCTGTAGGCCGGGCGCGGGGCGGGGCGGACGAACGCTTCGCTGGTGGTGGGACGGACCCGGTCCGGGTCGGCGCCGAGCAGGCGGAAGATCTCCCGGGTGAAGCCGTACCAGGTGGTCTCGCCGGAGCTGGTGCCGTGGTAGACGCCCGCGGGGGCGGTACCGGCCAGGGCCGCGCGCCCCAGCGCCAGCAGCAGACCGGCCAGGTCGGCGCTCCAGGTGGGCTGGCCGCGCTGGTCGTCCACGACGTCCAGGGTCTCGCGCTGCCCCTCCAGACGGATCATGGTGCGGACGAAGTTGGGGCCGCCCGCGCCGTACAGCCAGGCGGTGCGGACGACGTAGCCGCGGTCCGGGAGGGTGCTCAGGACGGCCTGCTCGCCGGCGAGCTTGGTGCGGCCGTAGGCGCTGCGCGGGGCGGTGGGGGCGTCCTCGGCGTACGGCGCGGTGGCGTCGCCGGCGAAGACGTAGTCGGTGGAGACGTGGAGCAGGACGGCGCCGGTGCGGGCGCAGGCGTCGGCCAGGTGGGCCGGGCCGTCGCCGTTGATCGCGAGCGCCTCGGCCTCGCGGGTCTCGGCGTCGTCCACGGCGGTCCAGGCCGCGCAGTTGACGACCACGGCGGGCCGGTGGCGCTGGAGCGCCCGCCGTACGGCGTCCGCGTCCGTGAGGTCCAGCGCCGCCCGGTCCAGGGCGGTGGTCCGCTCGCCCGCTACGGCCAGCCGGGCCAGCACGTCCTGGCCGAGCATGCCGCCCGCCCCGGTGACCAGCCAGCCGGCCGGGGCGTCTGCCTGTTCCTTCATCGGGTTCGTTCCTCTTCTCGTCCTCTGTGCCGGATGGCGCGGGCCACCGTCGGGAGCCGGGCGCGCGGGAATGCCGGAGCGGGCCCGGAACGGTCCCGGGCCCGCAGGGGGCGGGGCGCGTCAGCGCAGCGCCGCACGCTCCTTCAGCGGCTCCCACCAGTCGCGGTTGTCCCGGTACCACTGGACGGTCTCGGCGAGGCCCTCGCGGAAGTCCTTGCGCGGTGCGTAGCCCAGTTCCTCGCTGATCTTCGTGCAGTCGACGGAGTAGCGGCGGTCGTGGCCCTTGCGGTCCTCGACGTACTCGACGCTGGTCTCCCAGTCGGCGCCGCACGCCTCCAGCAGCAGCTCGGTGAGTTCCCGGTTGGAGAGCTCGGTGCCGCCGCCGATGTTGTAGACCTCGCCCGCGCGGCCCTTGGTGCGGACCAGCTCGATGCCCTGGACGTGGTCGTCGATGTGCAGCCAGTCGCGGACGTTGCCGCCGTCGCCGTACAGCGGGACCTTCTTGCCGTCGAGGAGGTTGGTGACGAAGAGCGGGATGACCTTCTCGGGGAAGTGGTGGTGCCCGTAGTTGTTGGAGCAGCGGGTGACGCGGACGTCCAGGCCGTGGGTGCGGTGGTAGGACAGCGCGATCAGGTCGCTGGAGGCCTTCGCCGAGGAGTAGGGCGAGTTGGGCTGCAGCGGGTGGGTCTCGGGCCAGGAGCCCTCGTCGATCGAGCCGTAGACCTCGTCGGTGGAGATGTGCACGAAGGTCTCGATGCCGGCCCGGTGCGCCGCGTCGATGAGCGTGTGGGTGCCGACCACGTTCGTGCGGACGAACTCCGCGCCGCCGTCGATGGAGCGGTCGACGTGCGACTCGGCCGCGAAGTGCACGACCTGGTCGTGCTCGGCCATCAGCTTGCCGACCAGCTCCGGGTCGCAGATGTCGCCCTGCACGAAGGCGAACCCGGGGTGCGCGCGCACCTCGTCGAGGTTGGCCGGGTTGCCCGCGTACGTCAGCTTGTCCAGGACGGTGATCGCGACGTCGCCGGGGCCCTGGGGGCCGAGCAGCGTACGCACGTAGTGCGAGCCGATGAAGCCGGCGCCGCCGGTCACCAGGATCCGGGT
>NZ_MSGP01000767.1 GCF_002078235.1 Streptomyces viridosporus | reverse complement strand
CCCGCAGCCCGCCCCGCACCCGGCGCGCCCAGCGCAGCGACGACGCCGTGGTGACGGTCACCGCGGTGAGGTGCGCGACCAGGTACAGCACGATCATCTGGGCGATGAACGGGGTCGTCGCGTAGTAGGTGTCCAGGTCGGTGCGGCGCTCCACCGGCGCGTCACCGAGGGCGAAGGTCACCGCGATGCCGAGGACGACACCGGCGTAGGCGAGGATCCAGCGCCGGGCGGTGCGGTGCACCCGGGGCCCGCCGCGCCAGTGGACGACGAGGACCTGGGAGGCGGCGCAGTACCCGGTGATCGCCGCGTACGTCAGCGGCGCGGCGAGGTTCGGCACCCCGCCGAGCCGGTTGATCGCGCCGACCGTCGGCGGCGCCCCGAGGAAGAAGCAGAGCCCGGCCAGCCCCAGCACCGCGCAGATGGACCACAGGTACGGATCGCGGCGGTGCCGCAGCAGGTCGGGGGACTTGACCACCAGACCGAGCCACAGCACCCCGCAGCTGGTGTAGTTGATCAGGCCGCTCATTTCTTCGTCCCGCGGTAGTTGAGCGCGGCCCCGATGCGTCCGGCGAGGTCCTGGGGGTCCTCGGGGTCACCGCCCTCCGCGGCGAACACCGAGTCGGTGGAGGCCTCCAGCCAGGTACGGAGCCGGCGCCCCATCAGCATGCCGAAGCGGTCCGCCTCCTGCTCCTCGGCCAGGCTGAAGTCGGTGCGCGCGGCGATCGGCCGGGGCTGCCCGTCGCCGGGTGCCGCCGCCTCCGCCCGCCGGCGGTTCATGTGCCACACCTCGTGGCAGAAGATCACGATCTGGTGCCACGCGGCGGCCCGTTCGTCCACCACCACGTCGTCGTGGTGCTCGCGCTCCAGCCACAGCCCGCTGGCGGTGTGCGGCGGGAACGCCGCCCGGTGGACGACGACTTCACGTCCCCGCCAGGCGCTGACGGAGGCGACCAGCGCCTCGAACAGGACCTCGGGGTCCGCCGGGACCGCCACCCGGATGGGGTCGATGAGGGCGTCAGCGAGACGACGCATCTCCTTCCTGGTACGCACCGCTGTCTCCCTGTTCCCCCGGTCGTGGCTCGGTCACCTGTGCAATATGCCAAGACGGGGGTCGTCCCGGCCAGTTCCGCGTGCGGCACGGTCACTCGGTGACCACCACGGTGTCCTCGGGTGCCAGGGCGCGGAGGCGGACCTCCCGGATGTCCTCGGGGTGGCGCAGGGCGCGCGAGAGGGCCCCGATCTCGCGGAGCAGGTCCGTGGTGTCGGGGTCGTGGGCGCCGTCGCCCCCGTCCGCGCCCGGCCCGGCGTCGACGGCGTCGAGGATCGCCACGGCCGCGGCCAGCGCCTTCGCCCGCTTCGGCGGGAACCCGAGGCCGAGGGCGGCGTCGTACGCCCGCTCGCGCAGCCGCTCGTCGGTGCGCCGGGCCAGCGGCAGCAGCACGTCCCGGATGAAGGTCTCGCGGCGGGTCAGGCGCAGCTCGGGACTGGCGCGCAGCACGAACGGCACGCCGGAGCCGTGCACGTTCCTCATCAGCAGGTACAGGGGTCGCAGCCGGTGGTGGGCGAGGCGGAGCCGCCAGCGCTCGTGCAGGTACTGGCCGGCGTGCGGCAGGATGAAGCCGACCGCGATCGACACGGCGGACAGACAGGCCAGGGCGGGGGCCACGTTCAGACTGAGCCAGTCCAGGTCGTTGCCGGTCCAACGGGCCGCCACGGCGGTGAGTTTGGCGGCGTCGAAGGCCAGGTTCAGCGCGTAGCCGACGCCCAGGAACTTCAGTCCCCAGCGCAGCCAGGCGTCGAGTCCGTCGGTGCGGATCCAGTTCCAGATCAGCTTCGAGGTGATGAGGACGGCGGTGGTGTGCGCGAGGAGGTACAGCAGGATCTCCTCGCGCATGAACGGCGTGTTGGCGTAGTAGGTGTCCAGGTCCCGGGTCCGCTCCACGGGCACGTCCGCGAGGGCGAACAGCACCCACAGCAGGACGATCACACCGCCGTAGGCGCAGAGGACCCGGCGGGTGGCCCGGCGGCTGGCGGCGGAGCGTGCGGACAGGCCGTCGCGCCAGGCGATGATCAGCACCAGGCAGGAGCCGCAGAACGCGGTGAGCAGCGAGTACACCCAGGGGGCCGAGATGTTCGGCACGCCGGTGACCCGGTTGACCCAGGCGATGGTCGAGGGGGCGACGAACACGAAGACCGCGCAGGCGAGCAGCAGCAGTCCGCCGACCGCGCGCAGCAGCGGATCCGTCCAGAGCCGGATGATCGTGGGCAGTTTGATCGCCAGGGCGGCGGCCAGGACGGCGGCCGGGATCCACCAGAAGGACGTGTAGAACTCGCTGAGGAACGAGGCCGGACCCCTGGCCGCGTCCGCGACGTCCATCGCGTCCCCTCGCTCTCGTCACCGCTCATCAGCCGCCCCACTCAAGGCCGTTCGAGCCTACGCGGCCACACGTGTCCGCGTCATGCGAACCGGTGACCGTTCTCCGGTCGCACCTGACCGTGCGTGACCGTGCGGACCGGAGCGGGCGGACGCGCTCCGGGGCGTGCCGCGGGGGCGCGTCCCGGGGTGGGCGCC
>NZ_MSGP01000766.1:555-935 GCF_002078235.1 Streptomyces viridosporus | reverse complement strand
CGCGCAGGTCCCCGGCGAGCGTCCCGGTGTCGATGCCGGCGAACCGGGCCTGCCGGTTGGCGCGCAGCGCCGCGGCGACGAACTGCGGCTTGGTCCGCCACTGCCGGTAGAGCGTGGACTTGCTGCACCGCGTGCTGGCGGCGATCCCGTCCATGGTGACGGCGTCGTAACCGCACTCGCGGATCTGGTGCAGTACGGCGTCGAAGAACTCCTGTTCCCGCTCGGGCGTGATCTTGGAGCGGCGCGAGGTGCCGACCGTTTCGGGTCGGTCCGCGGCCTGCGACGTCATCGGTTGTGCTCCCTTGCCCTTCGTCTCCCGAGCGGTGGATGCGCCGCCCCGGGGGTGCGCACTCCAGTGTGTCTCATGTCCATCGATACGG
>NZ_MSGP01000766.1:0-511 GCF_002078235.1 Streptomyces viridosporus | reverse complement strand
GCGACGAGCCGGAGCCCTCGGAGTCCGGCGGTCCTGCTCGGTCTGGCGCTCGCCGTGCTGCGCCTGCCGCGCCCCACCGCGGCCGGCGCCCGCCCGGGACACGGACGGGTACGGGCACGGCACGCGCCGCCGTGGGGCGAGGCGCTGGTGGGGACGGTCCGATGAGCGGCGTCCGCGTGGCCGTCCCGCCGTCCCTGGTCCCGGCCGTCGCCCGCGCCGTCGCGGCGGTCGCCCCGGAGCGCCTGGCCTCCTGAACCTTCGGGACCGGCGTGCTGCGGCTGTCGGCCGACGGCGCCTGATGGCGGTCGGGCACGCCTCCGCCCCACTGGACCGCGCCGCCGNNGGTGCGGCGCGCCTCGTGCAGGACCAGCGTCAGCCGGGTGCAGTCCATGCCCTCCAGGGTCCTGGTGGTCTCCGCGAGGATCCGGCAGTCGGTGGCGCCCCAGCGCGGGTCGGGGTGCAGCAGGGGCCGTACCGCGCCGTCGTGTTCGGCGGCCTGCTCGCCGACCGC
>NZ_MSGP01000765.1 GCF_002078235.1 Streptomyces viridosporus | reverse complement strand
CGGGCACCACGGCCGCCGAGCACACGAGGAACGTGAGCACGAGAGCCACCGCCCAGAGGGCGTTGCTCCCTCGGGGTTCGGGAGGGGACGCGGGGGAACGAGCCATGGAGAACCTTTGAGTCGGCGGTGGGTCGATGTCCGGTGGGCGCGAGGCGCAGGACGTCAGGAGCTGTGCGACGGGAGGAGTACCGGGGGAGCGGCGGTACGGGGACACCAAGCCCCGAACGCGCCGTCGACATGGCCCGGGTCAGTCATCGTCTTCATGGAGGACCACTTCTGCACCAGAGGTTGTTTGAAGATCGTATCTTCGATTCACCGCAACGGAAGCGTGACGTTCTGTGAACATCCTTCGTTCGCTTACCACTTGATCACGCCGACGCCCAGGACTCTTACGCGGGGGTCCTGTTGGGCAGGCCAGGCAAGGAAACGGGCGTGGTGAAGGGCGCCCGGCCGACAGGCCGTCAGACGGTTCGGTGTCTCCCAACCCTGCTTCCCGGAACGGGAATCGGCCGTTCGGACCGAGGGCCCGCACCGGCGCTCCGACGAGGAGCGGCAAGGGGAGGTCGCCG
>NZ_MSGP01000764.1 GCF_002078235.1 Streptomyces viridosporus | reverse complement strand
ACCCCGACGCACGGCACGGACCACCCCCACGGCAAGGAGTCCTGATGCGCATCTTCGACCCCCACATCCACATGTCCTCGCGCACCACCGACGACTACGAGGCCCTGTACGCCGCGGGCGTCCGCGCCGTCGTCGAACCCTCCTTCTGGCTCGGCCAGCCCCGCACCTCCCCGGCCTCCTTCCGCGACTACTTCGACTCCCTCCTCGGCTGGGAACCCTTCCGCGCCGCCCAGTACGGCATCGCCCACCACTGCACGCTCGCCCTCAACCCCAAGGAGGCCAACGACCCGCGCTGCACACCCGTCCTCGACGAACTGCCCCGGTACCTCGTCAAGGACAACGTCGTGGCCGTCGGCGAGATCGGCTACGACTCCATGACCCCCGCCGAGGACACCGCGCTGGCCGCCCAGCTCCAGCTCGCCNNACGAGACCACCGTCAAGGAGGCCAAGGACAGCGGCTGCTGGCTGGGCTTCTCCGTTTACCCGGACACCAAGATGGACGAGGAGCGGATGGTCGCCATCCTGCGCGCCCACGGCCCCAAGCAGGTCCTGGTGAACTCCGCCGCCGACTGGGGCAAGAGCGACCCGCTCAAGACCCGCAAGGTCGCCGACCTGATGCTCGCCGAGGGCTTCACCGAGGACGACGTCGACCTGGTGCTGTGGCGCAACCCCGTCGCCTTCTACGGACTCAGCGGCCGGCTGAACCTCGACGTCGCCGCCACGGACGCCACCCACGAGGGCAACTCCATCCTGCGCGGCGCGCCGAAGGACGGGTCCCGGCCGTCCGGTGCCCCGGCCGCGGAGGCGTGAGCCGTGCGCTTCCGCCACCCCGACGGCTCCACCGTCCACCTCGCCTACTGCACCAACGTCCACCCCGCCGAGACCCTCGACGGCGTCCTCGCCCAGCTCCGCGACCACTGCGAGCCCGTCCGCCGCCGCCTGGGCCGCGACCGGCTCGGCATCGGCCTGTGGCTCGCCAAGGACGCCGCCCACGCCCTGGTCACCGACCCCTCCGCACTGCGCGGGCTGCGCTGCGAGCTCGAACGGCGGGGCCTGGAGGTCGTCACCCTCAACGGCTTCCCCTACGAGGGCTTCGGCGCCGAGGAGGTCAAGTACCGCGTCTACAAACCGGACTGGGCCGACCCCGAGCGCCTGGAGTACACCACCGCCCTCGCCCGCGTCCTCGCCGGGCTGCTCCCCGACGACGTCACCGACGGCAGCATCTCCACCCTGCCGCTCGCCTGGCGCACCTCNNGCCCGCACCGCCCTGCTCACCCTCGCCGAACGCCTCGACGCCCTCCAGGAGCTGACCGGACGCTCCGTCCGCGTCGCCCTGGAGCCGGAACCCGGCTGCGTCGTCGAGACCACCCGCGACGCCATCGCCCCGCTCACCGCGATCGCCCACGACCGCATCGGCATCTGCGTCGACACCTGCCACCTCGCCACCTCCTTCGAGGACCCGCACACCGCCCTGGACGACCTGACCCGGGCGGGAGTGCCCGTGGTCAAGTCCCAGCTCTCCGCCGCCCTGCACGCCGAGCAGCCCCACCTCCCCGCCGTCCGCGAGGCCCTGGCCGCCTTCGCCGAACCCCGCTTCCTGCACCAGACC
>NZ_MSGP01000763.1 GCF_002078235.1 Streptomyces viridosporus | reverse complement strand
CGGGAGGGGCGGGACCCGGAAGCGCTTCCGGGTCCCGCCCCTCCCGCGCACCACCCCTTGACGCCTCCCCGGCACGGGCCTACGTTCCCCCGCGGGAAAGGAAACTTTCCTAACAGTCGCCGACGCGCGCAGGAGGCCGGGTGCCGCACCCCGTGGCAGGAACCGCCGGTACACCGGGCACCCCGCGCGTGCTGCGCGCCATGAACGACCGCGCCGCCCTGGACCTCCTGCTGGAGCACGGGCCGCTGTCGCGCACCCGGATCGGCCGGCTCACCGGACTGTCCAAACCGACCGCCTCCCAGCTCCTGGCCCGTCTGGAGGCCGCCGGACTGGTCCTGGCCACCGGCACCACCGAGGGCCGTCCCGGCCCGGGCGCCCGGTTGTACGGGATCAACCCGGCCGCCGCCCACGTCGCCGGGCTCGACGTCACCCGCGGGCGGATCCGCGCCGCCGTCGCCGACCTCACCGGCCGCACGGTCGGTCGCCACGAGCTGCCCGCCCCCGGCCGCCGCTCCGGCACCCCCGTCGTCCGGCAGGTCACCGACGCCCTGGACGGCGCGGTGCGGGCGGCGGGACTGTCCCGCGCCGACCTCCACCGCCTGGTCATCGGCACCCCTGGCGCCTTCGACCCGCACACCGGGCGCCTGCGCTACGCCTCCCACCTGCCCGGCTGGCACTCCCCGGCGCTGCTCGACGAACTCGCCGCCGCGCTGCCGGTGCCGTGCGCGTACGAGAACGACGTCAACCTGGTCGCCCTCGCCGAGCAGCGCCGGGGAGCGGCCCGGGACCACACCGACTTCGTCCTGCTCTGGAACCAGGAGGGCCTGGGCGCCGCCCTGGTGCTCGGCGGACGGCTGCACCGGGGCTTCACCGGCGGCGCGGGCGAGGTCGGCTTCCTGCCGGTGCCGGGCACGTCCCTGGCCCGCCGGGTCGCCCGGGCGGGCAGCGGCGGCTACCAGGAGCTGGCCGGCTCCCGGGCCGTCCCGGCGCTGGCCCGGGACCTCGGCATGGCGGACGTCCCGCAGGGCCCGCCCGCCGAGGTGGCCGCCGCCCTCCTCGAACGCGCCGCCGCGGCCCCCGACGACGAGGTCCACCACCGGCTCCTGCGGACCTACGCCACCCGCCTGGCCACCGGCCTCGCCTCCCTCGTCTGCGTCCTCGACCCCGCACTCGTCGTCCTGAGCGGCACCGGCCTCACCTCCGGCGGCGAGGTGCTGCGCGCCCTGGTCCAGGCCGAACTGGCGGAACTGGCCGCGCCCCGCCCGCGCCTGGTCCTGGGCGGCGTCCGCGAACACCCCGTGCTGCGCGGCGCGCTGGAGAGCGCGCTGGCGGCCACCCGCGACGAGGTCTTCGACACCTCCCGCTGACCGGCCCGCCGCCGCGCCGGCCGCACGGCGGCGGGGACAGCTCACCCATCCGAGGAGAGGGAAGGACATGAAACTCACCGTCGTCGGCGGAGGTTCGACCTACACGCCCGAACTCATCGACGGATTCGCCCGCCTGAGCGACACGCTCCCCCTCACCGAGCTGGTCCTCACCGACCCGGCGACGGACCGCCTGGACCTGATCGCCCCCCTGTCCCGCCGCATCTTCGCCCGCCGGGGCCATCCCGGCCGGATCACCGCCACCGCCGACCTGGACGCGGCGGTGGACGGCGCCGACGCGGTCCTCCTCCAACTGCGCGTGGGCGGTCAGGCGGCCCGGCTGCAGGACGAGACCTGGCCCCTGGAGTGCGGCTGCGTGGGCCAGGAGACCACCGGGGCCGGCGGCCTGGCCAAGGCGCTGCGCACGGTCCCGGTCGTCCTGGACATCGCCGACCGCGTCCGCCGCGCCAACCCCGACGCCTGGATCATCGACTTCACCAACCCCGTGGGCATCGTCACCCGGGCCCTGCTCCGGGCCGGCCACAAGGCGGTGGGCCTGTGCAACGTGGCCATCGGCCTCCAGCGCAAGTTCGCCGCCCGCCTCGGCACGGACCCCGCCGGCCTCCACCTGGACCACGTGGGCCTGAACCACCTCACCTGGGAGACCGCGGTACGCCTCGGCGGTCCCGGGGGCGAGGACGTCCTCCCCCGCCTCCTCGCCGAGCACGGCGAGGGGATCGCCGCCGACCTGCGTCTGCCCCGCGTCCTCCTGGACCGCCTGGGCGTCGTCCCCTCCTACTACCTGCGCTACTACTACGCCCACGACGAGGTCGTACGGGAGCTGGGCACCAAGCCCTCCCGGGCCGCCGAGGTCGCCGACATGGAACGCCGTCTGCTCGCCCTCTACGCCGATCCCGCCCTGGACGAGAAACCGGCCCTCCTGGCCCGACGCGGCGGCGCCTACTACTCGGAGGCGGCGGTGGACCTCGCCGCCGCCCTCCTGCGCGGTGCCGGGAGCCCCCACCAGGTGGTCAACACCCTCAACCGCGGCACCCTCCCCTTCCTCCCCGACGACGCGGTGATCGAGGTCCAGGCGGCCGTCGGCCCGAAGGGCGCGGTCCCGCTGCCGGTGGCCCCCCTCGACCCCCTCTTCGCGGGTCTGACGGCGAACGTCGCCGCGTACGAGGACCTCGCCCTGGAAGCCGCCCTGCACGGCTCCCGCACCCGCGTCCTGCGCGCCCTCCTCGCCCACCCCCTGATCGCCCAGTACGAGTACGCCGACCGCCTCGCCGACACCCTGATCGCACACAACCGGGAGTACCTCACGTGGGCCTGACCGCGGGCGTCCTGGCCATCGACGCCGGCAACAGCAAGACGGACGTGGCCGTGGTCGCCCCCGACGGCACGGTCCTCGCCACGGCCCGCGGCGAGGGCTTCCGCCCGCCCGCCGTGGGTCTGGACACCGCGATGGCCGCCCTGGCCGCCACCGTCGCCCGGGCCCTCGCCGCCGCCGGCGCGCCCGCCGCGGCCCATGTCTCGGCCTGCCTGGCCAACGCGGACCTCCCCGTCGAGGAACAGCAGCTCACCGAGGCCCTGGAGACCCGTGCCTGGGGCACCACCGTCGAGGTCCGCAACGACACCTTCGCCGTCCTGCGCGCCGGGGTCACCGAACCCCGCGGCGTGGCCGTGGTCTGCGGCGCGGGCATCAACTGCGTCGGCATGCACCCCGACGGCCGCACCGCCCGCTTCCCTGCCCTCGGCCGCATCTCCGGCGACTGGGGCGGCGGTTGGGCCCTGGCCGAGGAGGCCCTCTGGTACGCGGCCCGCGCCCAGGACGGCCGCGGCACCCCCACCGCCCTGGCCCGCGCCCTCCCGGCCCACTTCGGCCTCCCCGACATGCCGGCCCTCATCGAGGCCCTGCACCTGCGCCGCGTCCCTTCGTCCCGCCGCCACGAACTGACCCCGGTGCTCTTCGCCACGGCGGCCGACGGCGACCCCGTCGCCCGCGCGATCGTCGACCGCCAGGCCGACGAGGTCGTCACCATGGCCACGGTCGCCCTGACCCGCCTCGGCCTCCTCGACGAGCGGACCCCCGTCCTCCTGGGCGGCGGTGACGATCCGGGGGACCGCCCTGGGTGCCCGGTCGGCGAGGAGGGCGCGGACGCGGTCGACGAGCCGGGGGTGCCCGGCCGCCAGGACGCTGCCGCCCAGGAGGACGGGGGT
>NZ_MSGP01000762.1 GCF_002078235.1 Streptomyces viridosporus | reverse complement strand
CCCCAACCCGCCCCGGGCCCTCGCCCCGGTGACCGGCTGGGACGGGGCCTTCCAGCGACTGGACAAGGCCCTGCACGTCCTGCGCGGGGCCGTCCCGCGCCGGCTGCGCAGGGCGGCCATGAACACCGCCGCCCGCTGGATCATCGAGCGCCAGGAGAACGACGGCTGCTGGGGCGGCATCCAGCCCCCGGCCGTGTACTCGATCATCGCGCTCCACCTGCTCGGCTACGACCTGAACCACCCCGTGATGCGGGCCGGCCTGGAGTCGCTGGACCGGTTCGCCGTGTGGCGCGAGGACGGGGCCCGGATGATCGAGGCCTGCCAGTCCCCGGTGTGGGACACCTGCCTCGCCACCATCGCGCTGGCCGACGCGGGTCTGCCCGCCGACCACCCGCAACTGGTCAAGGCCGCCGACTGGATGCTGGGCGAGCAGATCGTGCGGCCCGGTGACTGGTCCGTGCGCAGACCCCATCTGCCGCCGGGGGGCTGGGCGTTCGAGTTCCACAACGACAACTACCCCGACATCGACGACACCGCCGAAGTGGTCCTCGCGCTGCGCAGGGTCGCCCACCACGACCCCGAGCGGGTGGACAACGCCATCGGGCGCGGGGTGCGCTGGAACCTCGGGATGCAGTCGAGGAACGGAGCCTGGGGCGCCTTCGACGTCGACAACACCAGCCCGTTCCCCAACCGGCTGCCGTTCTGCGACTTCGGCGAGGTCATCGACCCGCCGTCCGCCGACGTCACCGCGCACGTCGTGGAGATGCTCGCCGCCGAGGGCCTCGCCCACGACCCGCGCACCCGGCGCGGCGTCCAGTGGCTGCTCGCCGAGCAGGAGCCGAACGGCTCCTGGTTCGGCCGCTGGGGCGTCAACTACCTCTACGGCACCGGCTCCGTCGTCCCCGCGCTGACCGCGGCCGGGATCTCCGGCTCGCACCCGGCGATCCGGCGGGCCGTGGCCTGGCTGGAGTCGGTCCAGAACGACGACGGCGGCTGGGGCGAGGACCTGCGCTCCTACCGGGACGCCCGGGGGTGGAGCGGCCGGGGCGCCTCGACCGCCTCGCAGACGGCGTGGGCGCTGATGGCGCTGCTGGCGGCGGGCGAGAGGGAGTCGCGGGCCGTCGAACGCGGCGTCGAGTGGCTGGCCGCCACCCAGCGCGAGGACGGCTCCTGGGACGAGCCGTACTTCACCGGAACCGGCTTCCCCTGGGACTTCTCCATCAACTACCACCTCTACCGGCAGGTCTTCCCGCTCACCGCGCTCGGCCGGTACGTGCACGGAGAGCCCTTCGCCAGGAAGCCCCGCGCGGCGGGGGCCGCCACCGCGCGGGAGGACACCGGTCAGGAGCAGTCCCTCGCCGAGGCGAAGGGCAGCTGATGAGCGCCCGGCCCGCTCCGGCCCCGATGCTGATCGCCTGTGCGCTCGGCATCGAGCAGTTCGCCCTGCGCCCTTCCTCCGCACGGGACAGGGGGAGTGCGGGCGGGCCCGTCACGGTCCTGCGCACGGGCATGGGGCCGGCGGCGGCCGAGCGCTCCGTCACCCGGGTGCTCACCCATCCGGCCCTGCGCGGGGCGGCCGTGCTGGCCACCGGCTTCTGCGCGGGGCTCGCCCCCGGGATGCACCCCGGCGACCTGGTCGTCGCCGAGGAGGCCCGGGACCCGCGCGGCAGCGTGCCGTGCGTGGGGACCGAGCTGCTGGTGAAGGAGCTGGTGCGCACGGTGCCCGGGCGCACCGTCCACACCGGACCGCTCACCGGCTCCGACCACGTCGTCCGCGGTCACGAACGGTCCGACCTGTTCGCGACCGGCGCGATCGCGGCCGACATGGAATCGGCGGCCACGCTGCTGAGCGCCGTCCGCGTGGGTGAGCGCCCGGTTGCGGCCGTACGGGTGGTCGTGGACGCTCCGGAACACGAGCTGGTCCGGATCGGCACGGTGCGCGGTGGAATATCGGCTTTCCGTGTTCTTCGTTCCGTACTTCCGGCTTTCCATGAATGGCACCGTTCCTTGCTGCTCCCCAGGAGGTGAGCCAGATGGCCATGCCGCTGCGCCAGTCCATCAAGGTCGCTACATACTTGGCCGAACAGAAGCTCCGCCGGCGGGACAAGTTTCCGCTCATCGTCGAGCTGGAACCGCTCTTCGCCT
The DNA here is from genome assembly GCF_002078235.1 of Streptomyces viridosporus. GTDB lineage: Bacteria > Actinomycetota > Actinomycetes > Streptomycetales > Streptomycetaceae > Streptomyces > Streptomyces viridosporus. The sequence goes on along the minus strand of NZ_MSGP01000762.1, from coordinate 1,175 downwards.
GCAACCTCAAGTGCGAGGGCTGCGGGAAGATCCAGCACCCGGCCGGGGTGCTCAAGCAGCGCATGCCGGTCGCCCAGGCCGTGGGCGCGGTGCTGGAATCGGGTGCCCCGATGGTGTCGATCGCCGGCGGCGAGCCGCTGATGCACCCCCAGATCGACGAGATCGCCCGGCAGTTGGTGGCCAGGAGGAAGTACGTCTTCCTGTGCACCAACGCCGTGCTGCTGCGCAAGAAGATGGACCTGTTCACTCCCTCCCCGTACTTCGCGTTCGCGGTGCACATCGACGGGCTGCGGGAGCGGCACGACGAGTCCGTCGCGAAGGAGGGGGTGTTCGACGAGGCCGTGGCGGCCATCAAGGAGGCCAAGCGGCGCGGCTTCCGGGTCACCACCAACTCGACCTTCTTCAACACCGACACCCCGCAGACCGTCGTCGAGGTGCTCAACTACCTCAACGACGACCTCGAGGTCGACGAGATGATGATCTCGCCCGCCTACGCCTACGAGAAGGCCCCCGACCAGGAGCACTTCCTGGGCGTGGAGCAGACCCGCGAGCTGTTCAGGAAGGCCTTCGCGGGCGGCAACCGGCGCCGCTGGCGGCTGAACCACTCCCCGCTGTTCCTGGACTTCCTCGAGGGCAAGGTCGACTTCCCGTGCACCGCGTGGGCGATCCCGAACTACTCGCTCTTCGGCTGGCAGCGCCCCTGCTACCTGATGAGCGACGGGTACGTGCCGACGTACCGGGAGCTGATCGAGGACACCGACTGGGACCGGTACGGCCGGGGCAAGGACCCGCGCTGCGCCAACTGCATGGCGCACTGCGGCTACGAGCCCACCGCCGTCCTCGCCACCATGGGGTCCCTGAAGGAGTCGCTGCGGGCCCTGCGCGAGACCGTCTCCGGAAACCGGGAGTGAGGCCGTGACCGCTGTCTCCCTCGGAGTTCCCGAGATCCCCCCGCGGCCGCTCGCCGAGCGGCGGAAGAGCCGGCGGATCCAGGTCGGGTCCGTGGCGGTGGGCGGGGACGCCCCGGTGTCGGTGCAGTCGATGACGACGACGCGTACCGCGGACATCGGTGCGACGCTGCAGCAGATCGCGGAGCTGACCGCGTCGGGGTGCCAGATCGTGCGGGTGGCCTGTCCCACGCAGGACGACGCGGGCGCGCTGGCGGTGATCGCGCG
>NZ_MSGP01000761.1:306-691 GCF_002078235.1 Streptomyces viridosporus | reverse complement strand
CAGGCGTCGTCGGCAGCGTCAGGTGTGTCTAAGAGACAGCCACCCCCTGAACCCGCACGACTCGGCCCCGGTCGGCGCTCCGTCCGCACCGTCGTGGTGGCCGGTCCGCCCCGGCCGGGGCCCGGTCGCCGTTACCGGCCGAGGTGCCGTTCCGCGAAGTCCAGCTCCAGCCGGACCTGCTTGATGCGCTCGTCCACCACCAGGGAGCCGTGCCCCGCGTCGTAGCGGTAGACCTCGTGGACCGCGCCGCGGGCCTGGAGGCGCTGGACGTAGTTCTCGATCTGGCGGATGGGGCAGCGCGGGTCGTTGACGCCGGCCGAGATGTAGACCGGGGCCTCGACCCGGTCGACGTAGGTGATCGGGGAGGACGCCTCGAAGCGCTCGG
>NZ_MSGP01000761.1:0-272 GCF_002078235.1 Streptomyces viridosporus | reverse complement strand
GTGAGGTAGCCGCCCCAGGAGCCGCCGGTGAGGATCAGCCGGTCGGGGTCCGCCAGGCCCGATGCGACCGCCCACGCGCGGACCGCCGCGATGTCCTCCAGCTCGATCAGGCCCACCCGGTGCTTCAGGGCGTCGGTCCAGGCACGGCCGTAGCCGGTGGAACCGCGGTAGTTGACGCGGACCACCGCGTAGCCGTGGTCGACCCAGGCCGCCGGGCCCGCCGCGAAGGAGTCGCTGTCGTGCCAGGTGGGGCCGCCGTGGATGTCGAAGAC
>NZ_MSGP01000760.1 GCF_002078235.1 Streptomyces viridosporus | reverse complement strand
CGCGCGGTTGGCCGCCCCGGTCTTGGCGATGAGGCTCGCGATGTGCTTCTCCGCCGTGCGGGGCGAGATGAACAGCCGGTCGGCGATGTCCTTGTTGCTGAGCCGCTCCGCGAGCAGCCGGAACACGTCGAACTCCCGTACGGTCACGCCCTGGGCGCGCAGTTCCCGCGGGATCGAGCGGGTGCCGGAGCGGTGCTGGTGCACCGGGGCGCCGAAGCGGCGCAGCGCCGCCCGGCAGGCACCGGTGACGGCCGCGACGTCCCGCTCGTGGAAGTAGTGCTCGGCCTGCCGCAGCCAGCCCACCGCATCGCCCCAGCCGTCCTGGTGCGCCGCCTCCGCGACCAGCCGCAGCCCCAGGTGGCGGGCGAGCGGATACGGTTCCGCCGCCGCCAGCGCCGACTGCACCGCCGCCGCCGCGCGCGGCCCCGCGCCCTCCCGGCCCAGCAGCACGGCGTCGGCGAGCAGCACGAACTGGCGGTTCCACCGCATCCGCGCCATCGCGGTGGCGGTGGTCTCCTCGTGCCGGGCCCGGTCCGCGTCACCGGCGAGCACGTCCAGCAGCAGGACCAGGCCGTGGGTGCCGCCGAGGTGGTAGGTCGAGGGGTTGCCCGCCTCCAGCGCCTGCACCGCCCGCAGTTCGGCGCGCGCCAGGTCGCGGTCCTCCTCCAGCAGCGCGCAGAAGGCGCGGGCCAGACCGAGACTGAGCGGCTCCTCCTGCGAGCCCGCGCCGTCCCACTCGGTGAACGTCGCCAGCGCCGCCTCCATCGCCGCCCGGTCCGCGCGGTGCGCCTCCAGGGCCGCCCGCGCCATCAGGACGTACCGCACGACGGGCGCCAGGCGCAGCCGCCGCGCCACCGCCAGGCAGTCCGCCGCGGCCGACCGCGCGGCCTCGTGGTCGCCGCGCAGCACCGCGTCCAGGACCAGGATGCCGTCCACCGTGTGCACGATGTTCACCGAGCCGAGCCGCAGCGCCTCCTCCCGTGCCGCCAGCAGGCCGGAGGTGTCGCCCTCGGCGAGCCAGGCGTTGCCGCTCATGCGGGTGGCCGCGTACATGCGCTGCAGGGGCAGCCGGTGCCGCTCCGCCGTCTCCAGCGCCTGCCGGAGCATGTCCGCGGACTCCTCCGGGTCCCGCTCGCGGGCGACGGTGGCCAGCAGCTCCCGCGCCTGGCAGACGACGACCGGCAGGCCGTGCCGCTCGGCGGTGTCCACCGCGGAGCGGGCCAGCTTCTCCGCGTGCTGGGTGCGGTCCGGACCCGGGGTGTCCAGTGCGAGGTAGGCGGCCGTGACGTCGACGGCCGCGGTCGCCGCCTCGTCCGGAGCCGCCGCCAGGACCTCGCGGGCCCGGACGATCTGCCGGTTGCCGTCGCTCCACCGGCCCGCCGTGTGCGCCACCTTGGCCAGCCGGGTGTGCAGCGTGGCCAGTCGTACGGCGCTCAGCCCGGCCCCGCCCAGCGCGTGCAGGTCCTCGGCCAGGTCGAAGGCGCGGGCGAAGTCACCGGCCTCCGCGAGCGCGGGCAGCAGGTTCTCCAGCACCGAGGCACGGGCCTGCGGATCGCCGGCCCCGGCCAGCAGCTCCTCGGCCCGGCCGAGCAGCGTCACGGCCGAGCCCAGGGCACCCGCCGCCAGGGCCCGCCCGCCGGCGTCCGCGTAGAGCAGTCCCGCCTCCACCCGGTCCCCGGCCTCGCAGCGCAGACCGGCGGCCAGCGCGCACCAGTCGCCCTCGAGGTCCGGGTGCAGTTCCTCGACGGCCCGCGCGCCCCGCCGTGCCAGCTCCGCCCGCTGACCCGGCGTCATCTGCGTGAACAGGGCCTCGACGGTGGGGGAGTGGCGGAAGGAGTACCAGTCGGGGGCGGGCTCGTCGGGGATGACCAGCCGGGCGGCGACGCCCGCGTGCAGATGGCTCAGCAGGGTCCGGTCGTCGGCACCGGTCATGCGCTGGAGCACGGTGAGCGGGAAGCGGCGGCCCAGCACGGCGGCGGCCGACAGCAGGGTCAGGCCCTGCGCGCCCAGCCGGTCGATGCGGCGCAGGATGCCCCGGGCCAGCGTGGAGGAGACGTCACGCCGCAGGTCGCCCACCGCGCGCCAGCCGTCGGTGCCCTGCACCAGGGTGCCCGCCCCGATCATGGACTGCAGCAGTTCCTCGACCAGGTAGGGACTGCCCGCGCTGTCCTCCCACAGGCGGTCCAGGACCGCCGGCGGCACCTCGTGCGGACCGTCCGCCCCCAGGTGTGCCGCCGTCATCTCCTCCACCTGGGGCCGGGTCAGCGGCGGCAGTTCCGCGAGGGCGGCGGTGCCCCGGCGGCGGGCGGACTGCGCCAGGTCCAGCGCGTCGCTGAAATCGGTCCGGACGGTGGCCAGCAGCAGGACCGGCGTGTACTCCAGGTTGTCCACCAGGTACTCGAGGACGCCGAGCGTCTCGGGGTCGGCGTCGTGCAGGTCCTCCAGCAGCAGCAACTGGCCCTGTCCGCGCCCGGCGGCCAGCAGCAGGCGCAGCACCGCCTCGCCCAGGATCACCATGGAGCTGCTCTCGCGCTCCCCGGTGTCCCACTCGGGTATCAGCCGCCCGAGGACCGGCCGGTACGGGCCGAGGGCCGCGTCGTCCAGGGGCTCGCCGCCGCGGAACAGCGGCATCAGCGCCTCGGTGAGCGGACGGAACGGCACCGCCGGCCCGGTGGTGCTGCTGCGGCCCCGCAGCACCCGCATCCCGGAGCCGAGCGCGCCGCCCACGGCCTCCGCCGCGAGCCGTGACTTGCCCACCCCGGCCTCGCCGACCAGGAAGACGACACCGCCGCGTCCCTGTCTCGCCCGGGTCAAGGCGCTTTCGAGCAGGCCGATCTGAGGGTCCCGCCCGACGAGGGAAGGCGCATGGGAACGCATGGACGCAGATGATAATCAGGATGTCGGAATCTGTGACAGATCGCATCGGCGCAGGCTACGCACCGTCACACCGCCCGGCCCCGGCCCGGAGCGGGCGGATGCCGTGCCGGAGGCCGGTGCCGGACGCACCGCGGCGCGGGCCCGCCCGGCGGGCCCGCGCCATCACGCGAAGTGACGACCGCGAGGGGTCAGTTCGGTGCGGAGACCGAGGTGTCCAGCGAGGTCAGCGTGATGACGATGCCGCTGGTCAGGACCATCCCGGCCAGGACGCGGGCGCGGGCGCAGGCGCGGTTGCGGCCGGTGAGCGTGATCCCGCCCGCCGCGTCCTGCTCCTCGGCGGTGTTCGGGACGGAGTCGGCGGCGGTGGTGGTCAGGTGCTGGTCCATCGGTGGTCCCCTTCTGGTGTTCGTACGGCGTGTACGGGGTGGAGGTGGAAGTGCCGTGGTTCCGGGGCGTCTTGCCGGTCTCAGTGGTCGGGGTGGGACAGGAGCAGGACGGACGGAACGGTGCCGGGGTGGGCGAGGCGGAGCAGCCCGTACCCGATGCCGGACAGTCCGTCGAGCAGCCCGGGGGAGGGAACGTGGTCGGGGGTGGCGCAGCGGTGGCTCCGCGCCTCGACGAGGGCGAGTGCCCGGCCGGCGTGCCGGGTGAGCGCGTCGGCGGCGGCCGGGTCGCCCAGCCCGGCGTGCACGGCCAGGGCTTCCAGCGTGCCGAGCGTGCCCTGTCCGAGGCTGAGGTCGGGACGGACGCCGGTGTCCGCCGGCCGGACCGCGGCGCCGGGCAGGCCGGGCGCGGGGGAGACGTGGGCGGCGACGGCCGACGCTCCGGCGAGCCCCCTGGACCACGACGCGTCCGCGGGGGCCGTCCCGGCGTCCCGCAGCACGGTGTCCAGCAGCGTCCGGGCGGCGGCCGTGTGCGCGGCGGTGTCCCGGGAGCGGCGGGCGGCGTACCGCAGCAGGGCCCAGGCGATGCCCGCGGCACCGTCGGCGAAACCGGCGGGGAGGCCGTTCGGGCGTCCTGGCCCGCCGGCACCGGACGGCACGCTCCCGTCCGCGCCGGTCACCGCGCCGAGCAGCCGGTCCGCCAGGACGTCCGCCAGCCCCAGCGCCGCCGGGGCACCGGTCGCCTCGTGCACGGCGACGGCGGCGGTCAGCGCTCCGGCCGTACCGCCGGCGAACCCCGGCTCGGACGAGGCGGACGCGGCGTGTCCGAGGGCGGTGAGCGCGTCCGGCAGGCAGTCCGCCGGCCCCGGGCCGAGCAGCGCCGACAGCCGCAGCACCGCGTACACGATGCCGCCGAGACCGTCGTACGCGCCGGGCCCGGCCGCCGCGCTCAGCTCGGGATCGTCCGCCAGGGCCTTCAGCAGGGCGGGCAGCGGGCGGACCGCCTCCCGGGCGAGCGCGGCGTACCGGCCCGCTCCGGCCAGCGCGTCCGTGTGCGCCAGGAACAGCGCCACTCCGCAGTAGCCCTGAGCGAGTCCGGCGCCCATCGGCAGCACCGCCCAGTGCGGGCCGGACACCCTTTCCAGACCGAGCCAGTTGGTCCGGCCGCCGTCGCGGACCGCGCGGGCGGCGAGTTCGTCGGCGATCCCGCACGCGGCGGCGAGCAGCCGGGACGCGTCGGGCGCGACGGCCGGCACCGGCCCCACCGCCAGCTCGGACCGCGGACGCCGCAGAGGGGACCCCGCGCCCCGCGCCGCGATCGTGGCCGTGATGATCCACTCCTGGTCGTGGCAGTCGACCTCGTCCATCCGGGCGATCTTTCCCCGCACCGAGGCGAGGCCCGCCACCGGCAGCACGCCGGGCAGCCACGTGCCGTCGTCGGCCCGCACCGCGGTCCCCGACGGCCGGTGCGTGAACAGCGGGACGTCCCCGCGCCACAGCGCCGCCGTCTCGTGCTCGATCAGCCGCCGGCGGGCCTCGTCGTGCTCGGACTCCGTCCACAGCACCGCGAAGACGCCCTCCCGGGCGAGCGCGTCGCCGAGCAGCGACGGGTGGGTCGACTCCTCCAGCAGTGCCGCGTACAGGCGGGTGGCGCGGGCGATGAGCCGGGCGGGACGGTCCGCGCCGGACACCAACGGGCCTTCCTCGCCCAGCAGTTCATGACCGTCGGCGGCGAGCGCCGCGTACGCGGCGCGGAAGCCCTCCAGCAGCGCGGCCCGGTGGTCGGCGCCCTCCAGGAGGCGGCCGGCGGGCAGCGGCTGGTTGTGCGCCGCAGGGCTGAGCAGGGGACCGCGCACGGCCCGCATGGTGTCCAGGCCGCTGTCCCGCCAGTGCAGGCCCTCGCTCGGGTAGGTGCCGTCGGTGGACCGGCCGAGCGCGGAGATGTCCAGGGCCCCGTGCTCCCCGATCAGCAGGTGCGGCAGCAGGCAGGTGCGGTGCACGGACGCCTGCAGCGCGTCCGCCGCCGGGTCGGCGCCCGCCGTCATGGACTGCGCGAGCCCGGTGTGCAGCAGCGTCTCGGCGTCCACCAGGACCGGCTGGTCACCGCAGGCGATGACGTTCTCGTAGTGCATGTCGGCGCCGTCCACCGCGTACAGCAGGGCCAGCAGCGCGCCCTGGCGCCGGTAGAAGGCGTCGGCCTCGGTCACCGACCGGCACCAGCGGTGCTCGACGAACTCCAGCCAGCCGTACGCCTCGCGGCGCAGACTGCGCGGGGTGCGCAGGCCCAGCCCGGGCACCTTGGCGTTGAGCCAGCCCACCAGGTCGTCGAGGAGGGCGTGCTGGCCGAGCGGCCGCGGCTTGTAGACCAGCCGCCCGCCGGCGAAACGCAGGATCGCGACGGACCGGTTGCCCTGGTGGGCGTCCCCGCGGCCGAGGTCCACCCCGGTGAGCGGTCCCGGGTCGCGTCCGCCGAGAAGCCCGGCGGTCAGGTCCTCCCGGTCGGCCGTGAAGCGGGCCGCCAGCTCGGCGGTGGCCGCGGTCGCGTCCAGCGCGGTCCGCGCGAGCATCCGGGCCAGTACCGGGTAGGCGGCGAACAGGGCCCCGAGACCCCGGCGGGTGCCCGTGGCGGCGACGAAGGCGTCGAACCGCTCGTGCGCGCCGGCGCCGGCCAGCCGTCCGGCGCGCCGCGCCGTGTCGAGTTCGTGGACCAGGGTCCGCGCCGCCTGACGGACCAGCTGGTGCGTCAGCCGCCGCGCGAACGCGTCACGCCACACGGCCGGTTCGCCCTCCGCGGCCGCGGGCAGCAGCTCGGCCAGCCGCGCGGTGGCGAAGGCGACGATCGGCCGCACGACCGGAGCGAAGGCGTCGGGTCCCTCGCCCCCGCGGGCCGGCCCCGCCGGCTCCTCCGCGGCGTCCGCCAGGGCGGCTTCGGCGTACCACGCCCAGTCGGGCTTGGCGGCGCGGCCGGCCAGCCGCTCGGCGGACTCGGCGGCCAGCGCCGCGGCGGTGGCGCCGGCCACGCCGAGGTGGGCCAGCCGCAGGGCGAAACCCTCGGCGTCCCCGGCGACCCACGGGGCGGGCACGGCGGCGGCTTCGGCGGGCGCCCCGGGAAGACCGGGTGCGGCGAGCCGTTCCGCGAGGGACAGCGCCGGCGCCCACCACGAGGGCGGGAGGTCGGTGCTCCGGGGAGTCGGGAGGCTGGCGGTCTCAGTCACGGGAAAGAAGGTCGCAGACCCGCCGCACCCCCACATGGGTAACCGTCCCCCATATTCTGCGCGGCCCCCGCCGCACTCCACGCGCCGGCCGGCCCGCCGGCCGGCGCGTGGAGTGC
>NZ_MSGP01000076.1 GCF_002078235.1 Streptomyces viridosporus | reverse complement strand
GACCGCATCGGCCTGGTCGGCCGCAACGGCGCCGGCAAGACCACCCTCACCAAGGTCCTCGCCGGCCAGGGCATCCCGGCCGCGGGCACCGTCACCCGCTCCGGCGAGGTCGGCTACCTCCCCCAGGACCCCCGCACCGGCGACCTCGACGTCTTCGCCCGCGACCGCATCCTCTCCGCGCGCGGCCTGGACGTACTGATCCGCAAGATGCGCGAGAACGAGCAGCGCATCGCCAACGGCCAGGGCGCCACCCGCGAGAAGGCGCTCAAGCAGTACGAGCGCCAGGAGACGGAGTTCCTCACCAAGGGCGGATACGCCGCCGAGGCCGAGGCCGCCACCATCGCCGCCGCGCTGAACCTGCCCGACCGGGTGCTCGGCCAGCCGCTGCACACGCTCTCCGGCGGTCAGCGCCGCCGGGTCGAGCTGGCCCGGATCCTGTTCTCGGACGCGGACACGCTGCTGCTGGACGAGCCGACCAACCACCTCGACGCCGACTCGATCGTCTGGCTGCGCGACTACCTCAAGACCTACCGCGGCGGCTTCATCGTCATCTCCCACGACGTCGACCTGGTCGAGACGGTCGTCAACAAGGTGTTCTACCTGGACGCCAACCGCGCCGCCATCGACGTCTACAACATGGGCTGGAAGCTCTACCAGCAGCAGCGCGAGGCCGACGAGAAGCGCCGCAGGCGCGAGCGGCAGAACGCCGAGAAGAAGGCCGCCGCGCTCAACGCGCAGGCCGACAAGATGCGCGCCAAGGCCACCAAGACGGTCGCCGCGCAGAACATGGCCCGCCGTGCCGAGCGCCTGCTGGCCGGCCTGGAAGAGGTCCGCCAGTCCGACAAGATCGCCAAGCTGCGCTTCCCCGAGCCCGCCCCCTGCGGCAAGACCCCGCTGATGGCCGAGGGCCTGTCGAAGTCGTACGGCTCGCTGGAGATCTTCACCGACGTCGACCTGGCCATCGACAAGGGCTCCCGGGTCGTCATCCTCGGTCTCAACGGCGCGGGCAAGACCACCCTGCTGAGGCTGCTGGCCGGTGTCGAGCGGCCGGACACCGGGGCCGTCGTCCCCGGCCACGGCCTCAAGCTCGGCTACTACGCCCAGGAGCACGAGACCCTCGACCCCGACCGCACGGTCCTGGAGAACATGCGCTCCGCCGCGCCCGACATGGACCTCGTCGAGGTCCGCAAGGTGCTCGGCTCGTTCCTGTTCTCCGGCGACGACGTGGACAAGCCCGCCGGTGTCCTCTCCGGCGGCGAGAAGACCCGTCTGGCGCTCGCCACCCTGGTGGTCTCCTCGGCGAACGTGCTGCTGCTGGACGAGCCGACCAACAACCTCGACCCGGCCAGCCGCGAGGAGATCCTCGGCGCCCTGCGCACCTACAAGGGCGCGGTCGTGCTGGTGACGCACGACGAGGGCGCCGTCGAGGCGCTCCAGCCGGAGCGGATCATCCTGCTGCCGGACGGCGTCGAGGACCTCTGGGGCTCCGACTACGCGGACCTCGTCGCCCTCGCCTGAGCGGACGGCGGGTCGTCCGGGCCGTCCGCGAGCGGTCAGCCCGGGTTGATCGAACGGATGATCCACAGCGTATGGATCATTCGGCCCATCGGTGATCCATCATTCGTGTGAGATCTCCTCGTACCGAGGTGTGTCCTACAACGAAATGACGGCCGTGTCCCCGTGTGCGGGGGCGCGGCCGTCGCGCCTTTCTGACCTGGGGTTTCGCGCGGGAACCCGTTCGGCGGTATCGGCGGCACCGGCTGGAACCTGCAATTCCGCTTGTGGGGATGCGCTCCTGTCGTCACAACCTTGTCTCACGGACCTTGCCGAATGGGTGGCCATGAAGGCCGGGAGGGGTGATCATGAGGAGACCAGAGCGCACTTCCCATGAGGAGGCACGGGTGGCCGAGACTCTGAAGAAGGGCAGCCGGGTGACCGGCGCCGCGCGCGACAAGCTCGCGGCAGACCTGAAGAAGAAGTACGACGCCGGTGCGAGCATCCGGGCGTTGGCCGAGGAGACCGGCCGCTCGTATGGCTTTGTGCACCGCATGCTCAGCGAATCGGGGGTCACGCTCCGAGGGCGTGGCGGGGCGACACGGGGCAAGAAGGCTCCTACGGCCTGACCCCGGGCGCCCCTCGATCCCGGTGGTGACCACCCGGTCGGCCGATTGACCGGCCGGGTGGTTACTGTGCAGTCACTTGGCTGTGCCGCAGGACGGCTCGACGCCGCCGTACGGCACGGAAGACGACCGCACCCATCGGAGGCGCCCCATGGCTTCGTCCGCCCAGGACCTCGGTCCGGTACTCGACAAGGACGGCGTACGGCTCACCGTCGACGACGCGATCGCCACGGTGACGCTGACCAACCCGGCCAAGCGCAACGCGCAGAGTCCCGCTCTGTGGCGGGCGCTGGCCGAGGCGGGCCGGCTGCTGCCGGGCTCCGTCCGGGTCGTGGTGCTGCGCGGCGAGGGCAAGTCCTTCTCCGCCGGGCTCGACCGGCAGATGCTCACGCCCGAGGGGATCGAGGGCGAGCCCTCGTTCCTCGACCTGGCGCGCAGCGCCGAGGCCGGACTCGACGCGACCATCGCCGAGTACCAGGAGGCGTTCACCTGGTGGCGGCGCAACGACATCGTGTCCGTCGCGGCCGTGCAGGGACACGCCATCGGGGCCGGTTTCCAGCTGGCCCTCGCCTGTGACCTGCGCGTCGTCGCGGACGACGTGCAGTTCGCCATGCGCGAGACCAGCCTCGGGCTCGTCCCGGACCTGACCGGCACCCATCCGCTGGTCGGGCTCGTCGGGTACGCCCGCGCGCTGGAGATCTGCGCGACCGGGCGCTTCGTCGCGGCCGAGGAGGCGGTGAACACCGGCCTGGCCAACCTCGCCGTGCCCGCCGCCGAACTGGACGCGGCGGTGCGGGACCTGGCCGCGGCGTTGCTGGCCGCGCCCCGGGACGCGGTGATCGAGACCAAGGCGCTGCTGCGCGGCGCGCAGGACCGTACGTACGAGGAGCAGCGGGCCGCCGAGCGCGCCGCACAGGGTCGCCGGCTGCGGGACCTGGCCGGCCTCGGCGAATAGCCCACCGAAGCCCACCGGGCGCCGGCGGCCGGAGGCCGACGGTGCCCGACGCCGTCCGGCGGTCGGCGGGGGAGCGGCGGCCGGTCAGTCGACCTCCGTGACCAGGACCGCCACCGTGGGGCGGTCCGGCAGCGCCCGGGACACCGCCGCGCGGACCGCCCGGGCCACGTCCAGGGCCCGGTGGTCCCTGTGGACCGCGAGGTCCACGCGTGCGTGGCGGTGGGGCAGCGCGGCCCCGCCCGGCCGCTCCGTCAGCCGCACCGGGCGGTCCGGTGCGCCCGTCAGCCGGGTCACCCCCGGGACGGCGAGCACCGCCTCCCTCACCCGGTCGGCCTCGGAGTCACCGGGCCCGACGGCGGCCCGGGGCGTCGGCTCCGGCGGCGGTGCGGCGGGCGGGACCGGTGACGGCTCCTCCTCCAGGAGCTCCGCCACCCGCAGGTCCACCTCCGCGACCGACAGCCCGATCCGTTCCGCCGCGGCGTCCGCCAGTGCCGTACGCAGGCGGGACGCCGTCGCCGGCAGCGGCTGTGCCGCCGTGGCCGCGAACTCCGCGGTCAGCCGCAGCGCGCCCGGCGGCAGCGCGCTCGGCGGGGGCGGGACGGCCGGCTCGCCCGCCCGGTCCGGGTCGGCGAGCGCGATCCGCAGTCCGTCCAGGCGGACGTCCGGCACCTCACGCGCCACCGTGTGCCGCAGGACGCTCTCCGCGGCACGTTCCGCGATCCACGCGCCGTCGCGCGGGCCGCCCAGGGGCAGGAACCTGCCCAGCCCCACCTGCTGTCGCACCGCCTGCGCCCATCGATCCGCCGTCATTCCTCCAGATTGCCGCATAACTGGCGCAATACCGCGCAACCCCGCATACCGTGGTCAAGGAGGACGATCGAAGGGACCGTGACGATGACGGACATGACCGGCGAGGGCTCGACACGGGCCCCCGGGATCGAGAAGAACCTCTCGGAGACCACGGTGCGCAAGGACCGGGGGACCCGGCGTGGCGGCGGCGATCCGGCCAGCCGTGGCCGCACCACCATCGCCGACGGCGTCGTGGAGAAGATCGCGGGAATGGCCGCGCGGGACGTGGTCGGTGTGCACGCCCTGGGCAGCGGGCTGTCGCGGACCATCGGCGCCGTGCGCGACCGGGTGCCGGGCGGCTCGAAGTCGGTGACGCGCGGGGTCAAGGTCGAGGTCGGCGAGGTGCAGACCGCGCTCGACCTGGAGATCGTCGTCGACTACGGGGTGTCCATCTCCGACGTCGCCAGTGACGTGCGGGAGAACGTCATCGCGGCGGTCGAGCGGATGACCAGCCTCGAGGTGGTCGAGGTCAACATCGCGGTGAGCGACGTGAAGCTGCCGGACGAGGAGGACGAGGAGCCGGAGTCGCGGCTCCAGTGAGGCACGGGCGGGGGGAGGCCCCGCCCGGACGGCGCACCACTGAGGAGCTGAGGAGCGCACCATGAGCATGGCCGTGGTCGGCATGGTGGCCGGCATGGCACTGGGCTTCGCCGGGTACTTCGGCGGATTCTGGGCCTTCCTGCTGGTGGCGGCCCTGGGCGCGGTCGGGTTGGTCGTCGGGCGGTTCCTCGAGGGGGACGTGGAACCCGGCGACTTCTTCCGTCCCCGCGGCCAAGGGCGGCGGTGACGGCGTTGGCGGCGGTGAGCGCGGGGGCCGGTGAACCGGGAGGGAGCCCGGCCGGTGTCGCACCGGGCGAGCGCGGCGCGCTCAGGATCGCCGACCGGGTGGTGGCGAAGATCGCCTCCCGGGCGGCCCTCGAGGCGGTCGGCACGCTGCCCCCGGACGCCGCCCCGCCGCACGCCACGGTCGTCGTCCACCACGGCAGCGCCAGGGTCCGGGTGCAGGCCGAGCTCGACTACCCCGGCGACATCGGCGGCCGGTGCCGAGAGGTGCGCCGCCGTGTGGTCGAGCGGGTGAGCACCCTGGCGGGCATGCGGGTCCCGGAGGTCGTCGTCCAGGTGGAACGGCTGCATCTGGCCGCCGAGTTCCGGGCGGCACGGGAGAGGGTCCGATGAGCCGGCCCCAGGACACCGGGGAGCCCGCCGGCGCGGTCCTGCAGCAGCCCCCACCGCCCGTGCGGGACGCCGCCGGGACCGAGGAGGGCGGGACGGGCGGGACGGGCCGGGTCCGGCGCTTCTGGTCGGCCCGCCGTGTCCCCGCGGGCCTGCTCGCGCTGCTGACGCTGCTGATCGCGGGCGTGTTCCTGTACGACATCGCCGCGGTGCGCGCCGGCCGGTCCGCGATGGCCTGGCGCCGGGAGCTGGCCCGGCAGCTGGCCGAGCGCCCCCTGGACGACGTCTGGGTGCTGGTCGGCGCCGGGGTCGCCGCCGCACTGGGCCTCTGGCTGCTCCTGCTCGCCCTGACGCCCGGCCTGCGCTCCCTGCTCCCGATGCGCCGCATCCGTCCCGACGTACGCGCCGGACTGCACCGGGACGCCGCCGCGGTGGTGCTGCGGGACCGGGCCATGGAGGTGGCCGGCGTGCAGTCGGTCCGGGTACGGATGAAGCGGGCCAGGGCCGACGTCCGCGCGGTGTCGCACTTCCGCCCGCTGGACGAGGTGCGGGCCGACCTGGGCGCGGTGCTCGACGACGCGGTCCGGGGGCTGGGCCTGGCCCGGACGCCCGCGCTGTCGGTGCGTGTGCGGCGGCTCGGCCGGAAGGGGTGAGGGCGGTGCTCGGACGGGTCAATCGGGTGCTGCTCGCGCTGGCGGGCCTGGTGCTGGTCGCCCTCGGCGGATCCGTGCTGGCGATCGGGCTGGGAGCGCCGGCGCCCTCCTGGTGGCTGCACGGCGGACGGCACGACGTGCTGCTGGACCAGGCCGAGCGGACCCGGTGGCGGGACGAGGGCTGGTGGTGGCCGGTCGTCCTCGCGGTCCTCGCCGTCCTGGTCCTGCTCTGTCTGTGGTGGCTGGTCGCGGTGGTGCGCCGGCGGCGTTCGGCCGAGGTGCTGGTCGACACCGGTGACGGCGACGGCGCGGTGCTGCGCGGCCGGGCGCTGGAGCGGGCCCTCACCGAGGAGGCGAGCCAACTCGACGGCGTCGCACAGGTCCGCGTCCTGCTCACCGGCCGCCGCACCGCGCCGAGCGCCCGGATCCGCCTCCTCCTGGAACCCCATGTGGACCCCGGGACCGCCCTGCACGCCCTCACCACCGGCGCCCTGACCCACGCCCGCGACTCGGCGGGCCTCGCCGCCCTGCCGTCCGAAGTGCGCCTGCGGGCGGTCAAGCACCGGGCGGAAAGGGTGAGTTGAGCACCCTTCCGGGCTGAACCCCCCGGGCTGAACCCCCTTCCGGTCGAACACCCTGCCGGGCCGAGCGGCGCCGTCCGTGGAGGCCGTGGCGGGCGGGCCCGTCGGCACGCCGCGCCGCCGCACGCGCGGCCGGGCCGGCGGCGGACGCGGACGCTCACCGGCGGCGCACCGCCCGGGCCGACGCCCTTCCACGCCCCGGGCGGCCGCTGCCGGGTCGTGTGACCCGCGTCCTCGAACGGTGCCCCGCGGTTGGCCGAAAAGTCACTTCAGCTTCTCCATTGACTATAGACATCACTGTACATAAGCTCCCTCATGTTCACGGTTGTCCCTATGCAAAGGGGTGGGTGCATGGTCAGGGTCGCGGTTGTCGGAAGCTATGGGGCGGGGCTCACCATGCGGGTGCCCAGGTCGCCCGCCGCGGGCGAGACCGTCTCGGGCGGGGTGTTCTCGCCCGGCCCCGGCGGCAAGGGAAGCAATCAGGCCATCGGCGCCGCCCGGCTGGGCGCGCGGGTCTCCCTGCTGACCGCCGTCGGCGACGACGACTTCGGGCGGGCCGCCCGTGCGCTGTGGCGCGAGGAAGGCGTCGCGGCGGACCACGTCCTGACGGCCGGGGCCCCCACGATGGTCGGCTTCATCCTGGTCGAACCGTCCGGGGAGAACCGCATCGCCATCGCTCCCGGCGCCCTCGACGAACTGGACGCCGCCGCGGTGGAGCCGTTCCGGGCCGAGATCGCCGCCGCCGACATCCTCGTGGTCTCCATGGAGATCCCGGAGGAGGCCGTGGCCGCGGCGCTGCGCGCGGGCCGCGACGCGGGAACCGCCACCCTGCTCAACCCGGCCCCCGCCCGTCCGCTGCCCGACGACCTCTGGCCGCTGATCGACGTGATCACCCCGAACCAGACCGAGGCCCCCGTACTCCTCGGACTCCCCGGGGACCACGGACTGGAGGACGAGGAGCTGGTGCGCCGCCTGTGCGAGCGCACCGGCGGTGCCGCCGTCCTGACCCGGGGCGGGGAGGGAGCGCTGGTCGCCCGGGAGGGCGTCACGACGCGGGTGCCGCCGCACCCGGCCCGGACCGTCGTCGACACCACCGGCGCGGGCGACTCCTTCACCGCCGCCCTCGCCGTCGCCCTCGCCGAGGGACGCCCCCTGGCGGAGGCGACGAGCTTCGCCGCGTGCGCCGGCGCCCACACCGTGACCATCGCCGGGGTCGTCCCCGCGCTGCCTACCCGAGACCAGCTGAGCGTCCTGATGGGAACCGACCGATGACCACGACCACCGCGTCCGCACGGGAGTTCTCCCTCCCGCTGCGCAGACTCCTGCACGCCCGTGAGGCCGGCGTCTTCGCCGCCCTCGTCCTGCTCTTCGTCCTGGGCGTCGTCCTCTCCCCGAGCTTCGCCCAGTCAGACAACCTGCTCTCGGTCGGCCAGCAGGTCTCGCAGATCGGCATCATGGCCATCGGCGTGACGTTCGTGATCCTCAACGGGGAGATCGACCTGTCCGTCGGCTCCACCTACGCCCTGTCGGCCATCTCCACCGGCATCCTGATCTCCGACGGCTGGAACTGGGTCCTCGCGTCCTGCGTCGGGCTCGCCGTGGGCGCGGTGGCCGGCCTGCTCAACGGCCTGGCGGTCGTCGTGCTCGGAGTGCCGTCGTTCATCGTCACCCTCGGCACCCTCAGCGTGTTCCGCGGGATCGCGCTGCTCATCTCCGACGGCGCCCCGATCTCCCTCAGCTCCTCGCAGGCGGGGGTCGCCGACTTCAACCTGCTGGGCCAGGGACTGCTGTTCGGCGTCGTTCCGATGCAGTTCGTGTTCTTCGCCGTCATCGCCGTCATCGGCGGGGTGCTGCTGGCCCGGTCCCGCTTCGGCTTCCACACCTACGCCGTGGGCGGCAACCAGGAGGCCGCCCGGCTCGTCGGCGTCAACGTCAAGCGGGTGAAGCTGACCGCGTTCGTCCTCTCCGGGTTCACCGCCGGACTCGCGGGCGTCCTCGGCCTGTCCTTCCTGTCCTACGTCCAGGGCGTCACCGGACAGGGCATGGAGCTCACCGTGATCTCCGCGGTGATCATCGGCGGCGCGGCGCTCTTCGGAGGCTCCGGCACCATCTGGGGCACGGTCATCGGCGTCGCCTTCATCGGCCTGCTCCAGAACATCCTCAACGTCAAGGGGATCTCCTCGTTCTGGCAGACCGTCGTGACCGGCCTGGTCATCGTCGCCGCCGTCGCCGCCG
>NZ_MSGP01000759.1 GCF_002078235.1 Streptomyces viridosporus | reverse complement strand
GGACCAGGAAGGCCGCGGCGAAGGCGCCGAACGCGGACAGCAACTGGACGGTGGGGTCGCCCGAGGGGAAGAAGACCTTGCCCAGCGTGACCGCGAGGTAGCTGTAGATGCCGAAGTCGAACCATTCCATCGCGTTGCCGAGCGCTGCCGCCTTCACGGCACGCCGGACGAGCGCGGGGTCGGTGACGGTGGGGGCGGCGGGGTCGGCCTTCCGCGACGCGGACGGGGACGGGGGAGCGACGACCGGGGCAGTCGACAAAACTTCGCTCGCCTACCTTTCGACGGGAACAGGGACTGGTCCGCGCGGCGGCGCTGTCGCTCGGGCCGAAAAGCGACGATAGGCGCACTTGGCCCCTCTACAGACGGTATGCGTTTAGCTGCGTACGGCATCTAAATGTGGCGTGGGCAGGGACGCAGCCCCTCCGCGCGGCGTCCCGGCCGGCCGCTCGCTGTGAGCCATCTCGCGCCCCCGGCGGGCGCCCCGGCCCCCCGCGGACTGTCGT
>NZ_MSGP01000758.1 GCF_002078235.1 Streptomyces viridosporus | reverse complement strand
TGCAGCGTGAAGCCCCGGCGGCGGCCGTTCTTGGTGCGGCCGACCGCCAGCCGGATCCGGTTGTCGGGGCCGGTGAGGCAGTCCACCGACACCTCGGGCTGTTCGAGCCGCGGCATCACCAGCCAGTCCACCGGCTCGTCCGCCCGCCGGAGCGCGTCCAGCACCAGGTCGAGCGGCACGTACGGACTCGGGAAACCGCTCAGCTGGGTGAGGGAGAAGGGCGCCCGCGTGATCACACGAAAACCCACTCCGCCCGCGCCGGACGCCGGCTTGAAGCAGGCCCGGTACCCCTGGCCCTCCAACTCCTCGACAGCCGCGACGAGTTCGTCGGCGGACCGGACGCGCCACCACGGCGGCACGGGCACCCCGATCGACTGCACCGCCTCGTAGGCGATCACCTTGTCCCGGAAGAGGGCCACCGCCTCGGGCGGCGGTGCCAGCAGCGCCGTGCCGACCGCCTCGAACTCGGCGCGGTGCGCGACGATCGCCGACTGGTGCAGCCGGGGCACGAACACGTCGATGCCCCGCCGCGCGCACTGGGCGAGCGCGTACTCGACGTACGCGGCCGGGGACAGGCCCTCGGGTTCCGGTCCGGCGGTGTCGGCGGCGGCCAGCACGGGGGAGTCGGGGTCGCCGTGGGTGGCGTGGATCTCGACGGCCCGGTCGCC
>NZ_MSGP01000757.1 GCF_002078235.1 Streptomyces viridosporus | reverse complement strand
ACGTCACCCTCCCGCCGCTCCTGCCCGGTCTGCTCCCGGGACTGGGCATCAACGGCCAGGACGCGGAGTAGGGGCCGCGCGGCAGAGGGACCCCGCCGTACGGGGCCGGGGGCGTTCCCTTCGAGGAGCGCCCCCGGCCCCGTACGCGTGTGCTGCGGAACCGCCCCGGGAGAACACCCCACGAAACCGCCTCAGAAGAACACCGACCGCCGCTGGACCAGCAGCTTGTACAGCGTNNCGTGGGCAGCGGGATCGCGCCGAGCGGCCCCAGCCACGGGAAGGTCGGCGTCAGCGGGAAGTACGGGAAACCCAGCAGCCTCGCGAGCGTCTTCGCGTTGCCGATCATCGGGTAGATCTCCTCCGCCCCGACGATCGAGCACGGGACGATCGGGACGCCCTGGCGCAGCGCGGTGGACACGAACCCGCCCCGGCCGAACCGCTGGAGCTTGTACCGCTCCCCGAAGGGCTTGCCGATGCCCTTGAAGCCCTCCGGCATCACCCCCACCAGCTCGCCCTGGCCGAGGA
>NZ_MSGP01000756.1 GCF_002078235.1 Streptomyces viridosporus | reverse complement strand
GACTTCTGCCTCCTGGTCACCCGCCGCCGCCACCGCGCCGACCTGGCCCTGGAGGCGGAGGGCGCGGAGGCCGAGCGGTGGCTCGACATCGCCCAGGCGTACCGGGGGCCGGCCGGTGAGGGCCGGCGTCCGGGCCAGTTCGCCGACCGGGGCGGTGAGCGCTGAGCCGCGTGGTGGCCACCGCCCCCGGTCCCGCCGCCGAGCCCCGTGCCCGCTCCCCACCAGCCGCCCTGCCCGCATCCGCCCAGGAGCCGTCATGACACCCGCCTTCCTGCGTACCGCCGTCGTCATCGGCTGCGGCGTCACGGGCACCTCGGTCGCCCTGGCCCTCACCGGCGCCGGGGTCGACGTGGTCCTCGCCGACCGGGACGCGCGCGCGGTCGCCAGGGCACAGAGGCTGGGGGCGGGCACACCGTGGACCCCCACCCGTCCGCCCGCGGACGTCGTCGTCGTCGCCACCCCGCCGTCCGCCGTCGTCGACGTCCTGCACGACGCCCAGGCCCGCGGCCTGGGTCACGTCTGCACCGACACCGCCGGGACCAAGGACATCGTCGCCGCCGAGGCGGAACTGCGCGGCTGCGACCTCAAGGGCTACGTCCCCGGGCACCCGCTGCCGGCCCGGGGCGCGACGGGCCCGTCCGCCTCCCGCTTCACCGGCCGGCCCTGGATCCTGTGCCCGTACGACACCACTCCCCGGTGGGCGCTGGCGGCGGTCGCCGAACTCGTCGCCCTGTGCGGCGCGGTCCGCCGCGACATGACACCGCAGGAACACGACCGGGCCGTGGCCGCCGTCAGCCACGTGCCGTACGTGGTGGCGGCCGTCGTCGCCGGCGGGCTCCTCGACCTCGACCCCGACCTGCTGCCGCTCGCCGGCGACGAACTGGCCACCGCCGTACGGGCCGTCGCCGACGTCCCCGGCGCCGGCGGCGATCTGCTGGCGCACAACGCCGGTCCGGTGGCCGACCGGCTCGACAGGGCGGCCGCCGCGCTGGCCGCCGCCGCCCGGATGCTCCACCGCGGCGAGGACACCGTGCCCGTCGAACTCGCCCTGCTGCTGGAGCTGGGGGAGCGGGGGCGGGCCGCGCTGGAGACGGCCGGCGAGCACCGCACGGCCGAGGACGCCCGCCGACGGGACCGGAGGTGACGGGACCGGAGGTGACGGGGCCGGAGATGACGGCCGCCGGGCCCCGACGGCCCCGCACCGCCGCGGCGCCCGGCCTCCTGACGGGGTGCCGGGCGCCGCGGTGTCCCGGCGCGGCCCTCCCGTCGCCGTTCGACTTGGCGAAGTCGGATGAACACGCAGGTCACCGCCGCGTGCCGAGGACGTCGCACGGAGGGAGATGCCGCTTTCGGGGGCGAGGAAAACGATGGGTGGGCCGTCGCGAGACGCCCTACGAGAACGGAGCCCCGCATGACACACGGCGTGCCGAACAAGCGGTTGCTGATGGTGATGCCCTACAGCCAGTTCGTCCGCAAGGCCGCGCGGGCGGGGTTCGAGGTGTGGGCGATCTGGGACCCGGCCCTGCGCGAACGGGCCTACCTCGACTCGGTCGCCGAGCACGCCCGCGAACTGCTGCTGACCGACTTCTCCGACGAGTCCGCGCTGCGCGCCCTGATCGCCTCCACCGTCCGGGCCCACGACATCGGCACCGTGCTGCACCTGGGAGCGGAGAGCAGCATGGGCCCGGCCGTCGCCGAGGCGGAGGCGCTCGGCCGGTCGCCCAACCCGGCCGCCGCCGTGCACCGCCTCAACGACAAGGCGGCGCTGCGCGCCCTGCTCGGCGAGCACGGGCTCTCACCCGTGCGCAGCGAACTCGCCCCCACCGTCGAGGCGGTCGCCGCCGCCGTGTCCCGTCTGCCGCTGCCCGTCGTGGTCAAGCCCACCCGGCTGTCCGGAAGCCGCGGCATCGCCCTCGTCCGGGACGTCGCCGACCTCGACGAGTGGACCGAACGGGTCGCCGCCGCGGGGCACACCGGCCCGTATCTGGTCGAGGAGTACCTGAGGGGGCCGGAGTTCAGCGTCGAGACCCTGTCCGTCGACGGGACGCACCACGTCATCGGCATCACCGCCAAGCGCACCACCGGCGCACCGCTGTTCGTCGAGACCTCCCACGTCCACCCGGCCCCCCTCGCCCCCGCCGACGACGCCGCCGTGCGCACCCTGGTGACCCGGCTGCTCGACGCCGCCGGCCTGGTCTTCGGGCCGGCGCACACGGAGGTGATCCTCACCGAGCACGGCCCGCGCGTCGTGGAGTCCCAGACGCGGCTGGGCGGGGACCGCATCCCCCAGCTGATCGAGACCGCCACCGGGTACGACATCGAGGCGGAGATCTTCCGCGCCCTCGCGGGGGCCGGCACCGAACCGCCCACGGCCCTGCACACCGCGTCCGTCGGCTTCTTCCTGCTGCCGCCGGGGCGCCTGGCGGAGGTCCGCGGCCTCGACGCCGTCCGGGCCCTGCCCTACGTGCACACCCTCCACTTCCCCTTCGCCCCGGGGGACGAACTGCCGCCCACCACCGACTCCGCCACCCGCCACGGCTACGTCGTCGTCGACGCCCAGTCGCCGGCCGAGGCGGAGGAGCGCGTCGCCCGCGTGCGCTCCCTGCTCGTCGCCGACGTGCGCGAAGCCACCGCATCGAAGGGAACCCCGCGTTGAGCCCTGCTCCGACCGTGCTGCTGATCGGCGGCGTCGACGCCCACCTGGAGCGCTTCGACGCGCTCGGGGCGAAGGTCGTCCTGATCCAGCACCCCGACAAGATCACGCCGTACCAGACCCGCACCGCCCACGCGCTGCTGATGCTGGACTACACCGACTGGGAGACCGTACGGCCCTTCGCCGAGGCCGCCCGCGCCGTCTACGGCGCCGACGCGGTGGTCTCCCTCACCGAACCCGGCCTCGACCCCGCCGCCCGGCTGTCCGACCTGTTCGGGCTGAGCGACGGCCGGCGCTACGAGGCCAGCCGCCGGATGCGCGACAAGTACCTGATGCGCCGGCACCTCGCCGGACGCGGCCTGCCCGTCCCCGAGCACGGTCTCGTCGACGGCCGCGGCTCCCTGGCCGCCTTCGGCGAGCGGGCCGGCTACCCCTTCATCGTCAAGCCCGTCTCCACGACCGCCGGGTTCGGCCTGCTGCGCGTGGCGGGCCCGCAGGACCTCGACGCCGTCTGGGCGCGGATCAGGCGGTTGGAGGGCGGGCGCACCGACCGCGGCTCCACCATGTTCACCGTCGACGGCTTCCTCATGGAGTCCTACATCGACGGCCCCGAGTTCAGCGTCGAGTCGCTCAGCTTCGCCGGCCGCCACGTCGTCGTCGCCGTCACCGAGAAACTCACCGACGACTCCCACTTCGCCGAACTCGGCCACGTCGTGCCCGCCCGGCTCTCCGGGACCGACCGGACCCGGCTCACCACCGCGGTCGAGGACTTCCTGACCGCGATGGACGTCACGGACGGGCCGAGCCACACCGAGATCCGGCTCTCCGCCCGCGGCCCGATGGTCATCGAGTCCCACAACCGGCTCGGCGGCGGCCACATCCCGGAACTGGTCCGCGCCGCCTACGGCATCGACCTGATCGCCTACGGGGCCGCCTGGCCGCTGGGCCTGGTCGAGCCGCTGGCCGCCCCGCCCGAGCCCGGGGCCGCGGCCGTCACCCGCTTCGTGCTGCGCAACCCCGGCACCGTCACCGCCGTGCACGGCGTCGAGGAGGTCGCCGCCCGGCCCGAGGTGCTGCTCGCCCAGGTGTCGGTCCGGCCCGGTGACACCGTCCGTGAGCTGCGCGACAACTGGGACCGGCTCGGCAGTGTCGCGGTGACGGCGGCCGACGCCGGCAGCGCGGTCCGGCTGTGCGAGCACCTGGTCCGCGAGGAGATCCGCATCGACGTCGCCCCGACGGTTCCGGATGGGCTGCGGGCGGCCTGAGCCGGCGCACCGCGCCCGGCCGGGACCCGACCAGGAGGAGTTGACCACCATGTCCGAACGACGAGGGCTGCTGCCCACCCTGCGCGAGGACCTCGGCGTCG
>NZ_MSGP01000755.1 GCF_002078235.1 Streptomyces viridosporus | reverse complement strand
CGGGACCGCCGGGACCGGCAGCTGGGTCTGATCGAGGAGGTCAAGGCCCTGCGCCCGGTGCCACCGGCCCGCAAGCGGGACGACCCGCACCGCCGCACCCCGGTCGACGCCTGGCTGGGACTCGCCGACTTCGTCGACGAGCGGTTGACCGGGCTGCACGGCCGGCTCCTCGAACTGGAGGAGGAGCTGCGCCGGACCGAACACGATCTCGGCGTTGCCGAGGACAAGCTGTCCCGCGCCTCCACCGACGCCCCGTCGGCGCACGTGGAGACCTCGTCGTGCGCGGTCCTGACGCTCGACGGCACGAGCGGCGCGGAGGTGGAGGTGGAGGTGGAGTACGGGGTGCCCGGCGCCGTCTGGGTACCGTCCTACCGCCTCACCCGCCGTCAGGGCGAGGGCGATGGGCGTCTGGTGCTGCGCGCGTCGGTCGCCCAGCGCACGGGCGAGGACTGGACCGGTGTCCGCATCGCCCTGGCCACCGCCGACCTGCGCCGCCGCACCGACCTGCCCCGGCTCCACTCGGTCCGGATCGGACGCAGTCAGCCCGCCCCCGCCCGTTCGGGCTGGCGCGAGCACCCGGCGGGGCTGGCCGATCTGTTCGCCGGATACGACGCGGCAGGTCCCCGCCCGGTCACGG
>NZ_MSGP01000754.1 GCF_002078235.1 Streptomyces viridosporus | reverse complement strand
AGATGTGTATAAGGGACGGGGACCGGGGTGGGGTGGGGATGCACAGTTTTCGCCCAGCCGTTGCCCACGGCTACTCACGCGCGTGACAATTTCCGGCTTTGTTGAAACCGGCGCCCTGTCATTTCGTGAGTGCGGAATGCGGCGTACCGGGCGTTTCGGTGTCTTCTTCCTCCTTGCGGCCGCGCGCCAACAGGACTCCTCCGGCCACCGCGAGGAGTCCCCCCGCCACGGCCGCACCGACCGGCAACGTCTCGCCCAGCAGGCGCAGTCGGCCGCTGTCGCGCTCGGCCTGGCGGACGGCCTCCTTCTGGGTCCGTTCGGTGAACACGATCTTCTCGGCGTCCAGCAGGACGGCCGCGTCCTCGTCCGCGCCCGGCGCCCGCAGGGTCTGCTTCGGGCCGGTCCGCGCGCGCAGCACCCGGCCCGTGCGCTGGTCCACGATCAGCTCGATGCCGTGGTTGGCGTACCACTCCTCGGCCAGCACCTGCGGACGGTCCGGCAGGTCGACGATGCTGCCCGGCACCAGCCGGGTGCCGGACTTCGTCGGCGGCACCGAGGCGGTGAACCGGTACCCCGTGTGGCCCTGGACCTTCGCGGTGCCCCGGTAGCGCAGGACGACCGTGTCGCCGAGGGTGTTGTCCCACCACTGGTAGGAGCGTTTCTGCACGTCGAAGGGGAACTTCAGATACGCCTCGCCCTCGATGCGGGAGGTCTCCTCGCAGCAGTGCCCGGGCTTGGTGGTCCTCCGGTCCAGCACCCAGCGGTGCGGGGTGAAGGCCAGCGCGTCGTGCGGGTCGGCGGCCGGCAGGGACTTGTTCGTGTCGACCGTGGTGATCACGTCCCACACGGCGTTCCCGCTGCGCTCGCTGTCCGCGACGTCACCGCGCACCCGCTGGGTGATGGTGATCTTCTGGTCGGGCACCGTCTCGACCCGGTCGGTGTCGAAAACGCTGCCCCGGCCGGTGTAGACGGCGGTGGTGTCGATGTCGATCGGGTTCACCGCGGCGCGTGGGTGCACGTACCACGCCAGCAGCGGTGCCAGCACCAGCAGGAAGGTGCCGAGACCCAGCAGGACCAGGGAAAACGGGGAAGTTCTACGGCGCATCCGGGCGCTCCAGGGGCTCGGGACGGCTCGGCGCGGAAAGGCCGGGACCGCGGAGGAATGTGCGCGGGGCGTATGGGCGGGGAACCGTAGGCCCCCTCTTGACGGGGTGTCAACGGCATGCCGACACTGGGACACGACGGGCAGGGGTGGTCGGTCACGGTGCGGGGGTGGGGAACCTCCCGACAGAGAGGCTGACCCTGCGATGTCCAGATTGCTCGCCGCCGCACTGACGGTCGCGCTCGCCGCGGCCCTCGCCGTCAGCGCCGCACTCGGTGTGGTCGCCCTGCTCGAGGCCGGGCCCGACCAGCCGAACACTCCCATGATCACTTATGAACAGGCCGGGAGCGCCGGGCCGTGACCGCCTCCAGGACCGCCACGGCCCGCTCCGCGTGGCGGGACGTACCGCGCCACCAGGTGCTCCGGTTCGCCGAGATCGCCATGGCCGAGGCGCCCGCGCTCGCCGAGCACATCATGAGCGAGATCCGGCGCGAGTACCCCCACCTGCCCGTCTTCTTCGACGACTCCGGCGCCCCCAAGGGCCTCGTCGGCGTCCGCCGCGCCATCGAGGTCTTCGTCCAGCACCTGGCGCACGCGGACTACCCGCAGGGGCGGCCGACCGTACCGCCCGGCGTCTTCCAGGAGTTCGGCCGCGGCGAGGGCCTGCACGGACGGTCGCTGGACTCCCTCCAGGCGATCTACCGCCTGGGCGTCCGCCTGGCCTGGCGCTGCTTCGCCGACATCGGCCAGCGCGTCGACATCCCCCCGCCCGCCATGTACGAACTGGTCGACGCGGGCTACGAGTACCTCGACGGCCTGGTCGACCAGTCCGTGCGCGGGTACGCCGAGGCCGCCGCCCGCCAGGCGGGGGAGCTGCTGCGGCTGCAACGCCGGCTGATGGAGCTGCTGTTCACCGAACAGCACCGGGGCGATCCCGCCGAAGCGCTGGCCGAGCGCGCCGCGCGGATCGGCTGGCCGCTGCCCGAGAAGGTCGCCGTCGGCGTGCTGCTGCGCCCGGCGCGGGAGGCGGTGGCGCCCGCGGTGGGGCAGGGCGTGCTGCTCGACATGGAGTACGAGCAGCCCCGCATGGTCATCCCCGAGCCGGCCGCGGCCGGCCGCTCCGAACTGCTGCACCGCGCGCTGGCCGGCTGGTCCGGGGCGATCGGGCCGCCGGTGGCGCTCGCCGACGCGGCGAAGTCGCTGCGCTGGGCGGAGGCCGCGCTGGGCCTGATGGGACGGAAGCTGCTGCCGGCCGGCGAGGTGCTGTACTGCACCGAGCACACCGAGGCGCTGGTGCTGCTCCAGCCGGAGGAGCTGGTCGACGACCTCGCGCTGCGCTGCCTGGCCCCGCTGGCGCACTGCGGTCCCACGCACGGGCGACGGCTCGCGGAAACGCTGCTGGCGTGGCTGGAGACCCGGGGCGGAGCGCCGGAGGTGGCGGCGCGGCTCGGGGTCCACCCCCAGACCGTCCGCTACCGGTTGCGGCAGATCCGCGAGTTGTGGGGCGACGAGATCGACCACCCGGACCGCCGCTTCGAACTGGAACTGGTCCTCAGGGCCCAGCGGCTCCGCGGTGCGCTGGGGGACCCCCGCCCGCGGTGACCGACGGGCGGCCCGACCATCGGGGCCCGATCACCGCGGCACGACCGCCGCGGGCCGCCGCGGATCACCGCAGTACGCCCGCCGCGGATCACCGCGGCGCGACCACCGTGCCCCGGTCACCGCCCGCGCGGGTCCGGCCCGGGACCGCGCCATTGCCCGGGTCGGTCCGGGTGGCTAGCCTGTGTGTTCGTCATGCCGATCGCCTGTTGAAATCTCGAACGCAGGCGCCTGAGACACATAGGGAGGGGGCCGGTCGTGGGACGCCTCGTACCAGCCGTGACCCGGGCTCTCGACATCCTCGAGCTCTTCCTCGACGGGGACGGGACGCTCTCCGCCCCGGACATCGTGCGCAGGCTCCAGCTGCCGCGCACCACCGTCCACGAGCTGGTGACCACGCTCGCCGCCCGGAAGTACATCGTCCCGGTGGCCGGCCAGCCCGGACGCTACCGGCTGGGCGTACGCCCGTACCAGCTCGGCGCCCGCTACGCCGAACACCTCGA
Source organism: Streptomyces viridosporus (assembly GCF_002078235.1). Classification (GTDB taxonomy): domain Bacteria; phylum Actinomycetota; class Actinomycetes; order Streptomycetales; family Streptomycetaceae; genus Streptomyces; species Streptomyces viridosporus. The sequence goes on along the minus strand of NZ_MSGP01000754.1, from coordinate 2,974 downwards.
CCTGGCCGCCGAGGGCCAGCAGGTCGCCCGGTCCGTCGCCGAGACCTGCGACGAGACGGTGCACGTGGCGATCCTGGAGGACACGGACGTCATCTACATCGCCAAGGTGGACTCCACGCACGCGGTGCGGATGGTGTCGGCGGCCGGCCGCAGGCTGCCCGCCCACTGCACCTCCGTCGGCAAGATGCTGCTGGCCTCCCTCCCCGAGCAGGAGCTCGCCGCGCGCCTCCCCGACGACGCCGAACTGGTCGCGATGACCCCCAACAGCATCACCGAACCGGCCGCCCTGCGCGAGGCCCTGGCGGAGATCCGGGCGCGGGGCGTGGCCGTGGAGAGCCGCGAGTCCAACCCGGACGTCTCCTGCGTCGCCGCGCCGGTGCGCGACCGCACGGGACAGGTGGTGGCCGCGCTGTCCATCTCCGTGCCGATGATCCGCTGGAGCGACGAGCGCCTGGGCGAGCTGGAGCAACTGGCCGTCAAGGGCGCCGCCGACCTGTCCGAGCGCCTGGGCCACCGGAGCGCGGCATGACGCGCCGCACCGCGTACGAGGTGGCCGTCCGCGCGGAGGCCACCCTGGGCGAGGGCCCCACCTGGGACCCGGCCGCCGGCCGCCTCCTGTGGGTCGACATCCTCGCCTCCCGCGTCCACACCTACGACCCGGCCACCGGCCGGCGCACGCTGCGCCGCACCGACCAGCACGTGGGCGCCGTCAAGCCCCGCGCGGGCGGCGGCCTGGTCCTCAACCTGCGCGACGGCGTCGGCCTGCTCGACCCCGACGACACCTTCCGCTGGCTGCACCGGGACGCCGTCCCCGGCCGCCGCGGCAACGACGCCGCCGTCGCCCCCGACGGCACGCTGTGGGCCGGCACCATGCGCTACGACGAGGCCACCGGCGGCGGCACCCTCTCCCGGATCACCGGGGACGGCACGGCCCGCACCGTCCTCGACGACGTGACGGTGAGCAACGGCACCGGCTGGAGCCCCGACGGCCGCCTGATGTACTACGTCGACACCCCCACCCGCCGCATCGACGTCCTCGACCACGACCCCGCCACCGGCCGCGTCACGGGCCGCCGCCCCCTGGCCGAGGTCGAGGAGGGCGCCGGCTTCCCCGACGGCCTCACCGTCGACGCCGACGGCTGCGTCTGGGTCGCCCTGTGGGACGGCGCCGCGGTACGCCGCTACACCCCGGCCGGCGACCTGGACCGGGTGATCCCGCTCCCGGTCCCCCGCGTCACGGCCTGCGCCTTCGGCGGCGCCGGCCTGACCGACCTGTACGTCACCACGGCCCGGGTGGGCCTGCCCGCCCCGCACCCCCTGGCGGGCTCGCTCCTGGTGATCCCCGACGCGGGCCGGGGCCTGGCGCCACCGGCGTTCGAGGGCTGAGCCGGGGGCCCGCCCCCGGCTCCGGCGCCCCGCTCAGAGGCCGGTGCGGTCGATGTCCCGCAGGATCCTCCGTTCGCCGGGAGTCAGCGGGGGCGCCGTCAACGGCGGCAGCGGAGAGCCGGTGAGGGCGGCCAGGACCGCCGCCGGGCGGAACATGCGGGTCGGGGGCGTGCGCATGCTGGTGACGTCCCAGAGCGCGGAGGCCGCCGCGGGGGAGCCGGTGGCCGCCCGCGTCATGCGCCGCGAGTACGCCGTGGCGACGCGGTCGGCGACCCCCGGCCGGCCGCCGCGCACCTCCGGGTAGAACAGGTCCTGGCCGACGGCCATGGACCACGCGGCGTCCACCGATCGCGCCGCCCCGCGCAGCACCCGCCGGGCGAGACCGGGCGAGGCCAGGCCGGAGCGGCTCACCTCCCGGTCGAGCACCCGCGCGCCGAACGCGGCCACCGACATGCCCTGCCCGTACACCGGGTTGAACGTGCCCAGCGCGTCCCCGAGGACGACGAAGCCCTCGGGCCACCGCGCGGACTTCTCCAGGTACCGCCGCACATTGCTGGTGGACCGGCTCAGGTGGATGTCGGTGAGCGGTTCGGCCCCGGAGATCAGCCGTCCCACGATGGGGTCCGGCAGCGCGAGCGTGTACCGCAGGAAGCCCTCCGGGTCCGCCGGCGGTTCACCGCCCCGGGTCCCGCCGAGGCTCACCATCCAGCGGCCGCCCTCGATCGGCAGCATCATCCCGCTGCGCCCCGGTCCGGACCCGTACGGGTCGGGCTGCACGACCGTCAGCGGGAACCGCTCCGCCCCCTCGGGCATCCGGTAGACGCGCGTCGCGTTCACCAGCCCGGAGTCCACGGTCCGCTCCTCGACGCCGGTCAGCCCGAGCCCGGCCAGCCAGGTGACGACCCGGGTGCCGCGCCCGCTCGCGTCGACGACGAAGTCCGCCTCGAGCTCCGTGTCCTCTCCGGGGGCGGCGACGCGCACCCCCCGCACCCGCGCCGGGGAGCCCGTCAGCCCCACCACGGCGGCTTTGCGGACCTCGACCGGGCAGTGCTCCAGCACCGCGGCCCGCACCTCCCAGTCCAGCAGGGCCCGGCTGCAGGTGAGCATGGCCGGGCCTTCGCGGCGCCACCGTCTGAGCCAGCCCTCGGGGGTGCGGGCCAGCATGCCCGAACTGAGGGACACCTCGTGGGCCCCGGCGGCGAGCAGCCGTTTGCGCAGACCCGCGCCCGGCACGAGGTCCTCCATGGCGGCCATCCCCCCGGCCATGAGCAGGTGCGCGTGGCGCCCCTGCGGCAGCCCCCTGCGGTGCTCGGGGCCCTCGGGCAGGTCGTCGCGGTCCAGCACGACCACCTCGTCCGCTCCCGCGGTGGACAGGACGGCCGCGGCCAGCATGCCGGCCAGGCCGGCACCGATGACGACAGCTCTACGCGACATGGGGCTCCTCGGGTTCGGTCGTGGGTCCGGCCGCGGCCGGCGGCGCCGTAGCGGGCTGTCGGTGCAGCGCCTGGGCCAGCTCCACCAGCCCGCCGGTGCCGGACACTTCGGTGGCGTGCAGACGGTAGGTGCCTGCGGTCTCGGGGGGTTCCTC
>NZ_MSGP01000753.1 GCF_002078235.1 Streptomyces viridosporus | reverse complement strand
CACCGGACGACCGGCGCGCGCCGGTCGTCCGGTGCGGGGGCGGCTTCCCGGCGTGCGAGGTCGTCGGGCCGTCGCCCGGGGGCGTGTGCGTCGGGCCGCCGGGTCCGTGCCGCGGCGTCGGCGTGGGGTTCGGCCGCAGTGTCGTCCAGCAGGGCGGTGGGGAGCAGGACGACCGCGGTGGTGCCGCCGTACGGGGAGGTCTTGAGGTGCACCTTGACGCCCTGCCGGGCGGCGAGCCTGCTGACCACGAACAGGCCGAGCCGGTCGCTGTCGAACAGGTCGAGCGCCTCCGACCGGGCGATGCGGCGGTTGGCCTCCGCGAGGGTCTCCTCGCCCATGCCCAGACCGCGGTCCTCGACCTCGACGGCGTAGCCGTTGCCGACGGGCTCCCCGGTGACGCGCACGCGCGTGTGGGGAGGGGAGAACTGGGCCGCGTTCTCGATGAGTTCGGCCAGGAGGTGGGTGAGGTCGGCGACGGCCGCCCCGACGACGGCCGTTCCGGGAAGCTGCCGCACCTCCACGCGTGCGTAGTCCTCGACCTCGGAGACGGCCGCGCGCACCACGTCGGTGAGCGGGACGGGTCTGCGCCAGGCGCGGCCCGGTGCCGCCCCGGAGAGGATGATCAGGCTCTCCGCGTGGCGCCGCATACGGGTGGTGAGGTGGTCCAGGCGGAAGAGGTCGCTCAGTTCGTCGGGGTCGTCGGCGCGGCGTTCCATGCCGTCCAGCAGGCTCAGTTGCCGGTGGACGAGGATCTGGCTGCGGCGGGCGAGGTTGACGAA
>NZ_MSGP01000752.1 GCF_002078235.1 Streptomyces viridosporus | reverse complement strand
GCGGCGGCGTTCCGGGGTGAGGCCGGCGGTGCCTGCCGTGACCGAGTCGGCGTCGGCCTGCCCGCCTCGGGTGCAGCCAACTCTCCGTCATCAGGGAAGAGATTGAGCGACAAGCTGATGGTGTGTCGTCAACCGGTGACATCGATTCGCATCGACATTGATCATGAGAAAGCGTCGCGAGTGGCTTCCGGACTCACGTCGAAACGACGTCCCGGGGGAGTGACACAGCCAGGCCCTTCGCCGCAGCACGGAGAAGGGCCTCGGGGAGTTGTTGTCCCGGTCCATCAGGGCGCCGCCTCCGGGCGGTGAACGGGCCGGCCGATATCGGAGGGCCAACCGGGACGGAACCGCTCGACGAAGTCCGCGAAGTCGCTGTGCGGACACCGCGCGTCGGACGGCTTCAGCCGGATCTGCCGGCGGTCATCAGCCCACCAGAGCTCAAAATCGGTGACCGTGCCCTCCACCGGCCAGTCCTTGGCCTCTTCTGGCAGCAACACGACGTCGACGAAGCCCCCCACACTCAGGCCGGTGTCCACGAAGATCCCGATCGCGCCGGGCCGGGGAACCTTGACCACCGCGCGCAAAGACCTGCCCGAACCGTAAGTCCTCGCGGATCCGCTCCCACCGGGCATCTGCCGTCACACCCCGGATCATCGCATCCTCGTCCGGGCCGCGAACCAACCGGCAACCACCCGCTGTAACGCGTCGGCGGGCCGAGCCCACCGCCCCACGCCGCGCCCCCGCACGGCGGAACGGCCCGGCACACGGCCGGACCAGGGGACGGCAGCCGCACCTGTGGCCGGCCGCGGGTGGGGACGCGGCGTTGCAGCGAGGGCGCCGGTGCTGCTGGGCTTCGGGTCGCGGCGGCCCGCCCCTGCGCCGCCGGCACCGCCCGCACGGCATGAGTCCCCCTGACACGACCGCCGTGCGGGCGAGGCGTTTCCCGCCCCGCATCCCCCTTTGCAGGGGCAGGCAGGCCGATCCCTGAGGCGCCCTGACACACCTTCACTCGGACAAGACGGAGAACCAGATTACGGATCCGCTTCTTTCTGCATCTCGGAGGAATGAGATTGCGCAGACCGGGAAGGAGTTGCGGTCCGGCACATTTCCGCCAAGGCGCCATCCGCCCTTTCTGCCGCGTTGCCGACGTGAAGTTCAAAGGGCGAAGATAGGCAGGGCGACGACCTTCACGGCCGGCCCGGCGGACGACCCCATCGCACCCGACGAGGAGGCGAAGGTACAGGTCATCCGCCGAGAGTGGGGCTTGGTGTCGACCTGCAGCCACATGGCCGGACCGGCTGTCGCGTCCCGCACCTCCGACGGGTTGACACCGTTGATTGCGGCAGCAAATTAGCGTAACTGGGTCAATCCTGCTACGGTCAAAAGAAATCTGCCTCTCTGGACCGGTCGATGCGTGCGGATTCTGGCGGCCGGATGCCTCCGTCCTGCCCGTGAGGGTGGGTGCGGGGCCGCATGGCGAAAATAAAGGGACATACGTGACGAACAGAAAAAGAGTAGCGATTGTCGGTGCCGGCCCCTCGGGCATGGCTCAGCTGCGGGCTTTTGAGACCGCAGCGCGCGCGGGGGCGGACATCCCCGAGATTGTCTGTTTTGAAAAACAGGCTGACTGGGGTGGCCAGTGGAACTTCACCTGGCGCACCGGACTCGACGAGTACGGCGAGCCCGTGCACTCGAGCATGTACCGCAATCTGTGGTCGAATGCGCCGAAGGAAGCGCTGGAGTTCGCTGATTACACCTTCGACGAGCACTTTGGTCGCGCCGTCTCCTCATACCCGCCGCGCCCGGTTCTGTGGGACTACATCGCCGCCCGGCTGAAGAAGACGAACGTGCGCGATTTCATCCGTTTCCAGACCGTCGTGCGCTGGACGGAATACGACGCCGAGCGTGAGGTCTTCACGCTCACGGTCGAAAATCTCCCCACCGGAGAAACGACGACCGAGGAGTTCGACCATGTGATCGTCGCCAGCGGCCACTTCGCTTTCCCCAACGTGCCGCACTTCCCTGGCATCGAGACCTTCCCCGGGCACATCGCCCACGCGCACGACTTCCGCGGCGCGGAAGCCTTCAAGGGACAGGACGTCCTCGTCGTCGGCTCCAGCTACTCGGCCGAGGACATCGGCAGCCAGGCGTTCAAGATGGGCGCACGCTCGGTGACGGCGAGCTACCGTTCCGCGCCGATGGGCTACGACTGGCCCGAGGGATTCGAGGAGCGCCCCGTCATCAAGCGCATCGAGGGCAACACGGTCCACTTCGCCGACGGCACCTCGAAGCACATCGACGCCGTCATCCTGTGCACCGGCTACCTGCACAAGTACCCGTTCCTGCCCGACGAGCTCGCGCTGGCCTCCCCGAACAACGTGTACCCGGACGGCCTCTACCGCGGGGTCGTGTGGCAGGACAACCCGCGTCTGGCCTACCTCGGCGCGCAGGACCAGTGGTTCACCTTCAACATGTTCGACGCGCAGGCCTGGTACGTACGCGACCTCATCCTGGGCCGCGCCGAGCTGCCGTCGGAGACCGAACGCTCCGCCTCCATCGCCGAGTGGCGGGAACGTTTCGAGAAGCTTTCCTCGGACGCCGAAGAGGTCCGCTTCCAGGCCGACTACGTGCGTGATCTGCTGCGGCAGACGGACTACCCCGAGTTCGACCTCGACCGGGTCGTCGAGATCTTCCTCGCGTGGAAGCGCGACAAGAAGGCCGACATCATGGGCTACCGCGACCGTGTCTACCGCTCGGTCATGACGGGAACCCTGGCCGCCAAGCACCACACACCGTGGCTCGAAGAACTCGACGACTCGATCGAGCGCTACCTCGCCGAGGACCTCGCCAAGACTCCGCAGAACGCTGAGCGCAGCCTGGCGGCGTAACTCCCCGAGGTCGGGGGCAGACCCCACTACGGTTCAGGGGCCCGCAGCGAGAGCTGCTGGGCCCCTGAACCGTATCCATGGCGTGGGCACGACTGGGGATTCGCCTCGGCATCGGCGCGGCCCGCTCAAGAACCCTGGCCTCCGTGATCCGCGCAGAACGCAACGACCACTCCCGGTATGTCGTGGAACAGACCTTCGCCCTGCTCCACCAGTCCAAGCGCCTCGCGGTCCGATGTGAGCGCCGTACCGAACTCCACGATGCCTTCGTCTTCCTGGCCTGCAGCCTGATCTGCTGGAGACGCCTCAAGAAGACCCGATCATGATCGTGTTACGAGCTTTGTGCCGAGGAACGCACTCTCCTCAAGCGGCAGTGGTAACCGGTGCATTGGCACTGGACCGACAGCACGGTTCCCCTGCACCGCCTCTGATCGCGTAACGCGGCCGAGCTCGCCTCATGAGACGGGCGCCCTTGCTCGTGTTGCCCTGCACCACCGACTCCTGGGCCGGCTGGCCCGGGACACCGTCCACGACCGCATCGGCATCCTGCAGGTCATCGCCCCCGACACCGACACGACCACCCCCGTCGCCTGGCTGCGCCCCGGGTGGCGGCACCGAGTGGACCACACCACCCGCGGCGATCGTTCCCGCCGACGCGCCCACCGCACATTCCGCCCGGCAGGAGCCCGCACCTCGGACCGGCGGGCGCGGCCGATGACGGCGGCGTCCCGGGCACGCCGCAGCCACCGTGGCCCCGGCCGTCCGGCTCCGCGCACGACCGGCCACGACCGAACGGATGCCCGGCCGGTGCCGGGTCACAGCGGAGGCAGGCCGCGCTCGTGGCCCTCGACGCCGTAGTGCTCGAGCATCCGCGACACCCGCTCCCGGACCGACCCGCGCAGGTAGGGGATGGCGCTCTCCAGATACGGCCGCGCATCCAGGAGGCACTCCAGCACCTGGAAATGGACGGCGCCGCGCCGATGCCCCCGGCACCGTCGTAGATGTCCTCCACGAAACCGAAACACCGCTGCAGCAGATCGCTGTCCGGTTCCGCGTGCTCCAGGGCCGGCAGGAGAACCGGCCTCGTCAGGAGGTCGAGCAGGTTCTCATACAGATCAGGCCCCGTGTCGGCTGTCGGCGGCGCCTCACCCTGCCCAAGTCCGTACTTCTCCGCGACCAGAGGCCGGGTCTCCGGAACGCGCTCGACCAGGAAAGCCAGGACATCGTCGTCGGCGATCCCAGCGCCGCCCATCACCGTCATACGAGGACGATAGGGCTGCCGCCCAGCGCCTGCGCGAAGCGGGGCACGGCCACGCGGATCCCACCACCGCGCATGATCGGCCGAGGAGTTGCGCGCGGCGCTCGAGGATCCTGACACGCTGCAGGCGGTGCAACAGAAGATCGCCGAGGTGGAGGCGGCCACGCGCCAACGCCTTGAGCAGACTGCCGCGGCCCTCGAGGCTGCCCTGCCCGGCGGCCCGGAAACATCCCGCACCCGCCGACCGGGCGTGAACGACGCCGCACAGCACGCCGCCCGGCAGGCCCAGACGCTCACGGCACTCCCTCGCGGACCCCGACCGTAGAGAGACGGCAGCACGATGACGCCGTGGTCCAACTTCGGGGACCGGCCACGGCATCACCGCGCAGGACAACCATCAGTGCACCAACTGCAGGCCCTGGAGCAACACGGAATGACGAAGCCGGCACCGCGTCTCGTTGGCGGGCAGGCAGCCGCGCCGGGGTACGTCCTGCGAACGCGCGAGCGGTAGTGGGCCGGGTAGCGGGTGGCTTGGGCAGGACCTGCTTCGCCCCGCCAGCGGGCGGCATGGAGGTGCTGTATGGAGAGGCTCTCACGAGTCCTCATCAACCCCGGACGTGCTGGGTGCTGAGCAACTGCGAGACACGCTGGGGTGAAACTCCCAGGACGTGCGAGATGTCCCTGCCGGTCAGGCCGTGCTTGTTGAGCGCTGCTGCTGTGCGTCGTAGCTCGGCTGCGGCCGCCACTTGGGCCTTATGGGCGTCGATGGTGGCTTGTGTCGCTGCCCCGACACGTTGGTTGAGCTCGTCGCCGAGGTCGATCTTGAGTACGGCCCCATGCTCGGCTCCAGGAACTTTGGCTGCCTCCATCAGGATGCGCCCATGCTCAGTCGCGCCTTCCAGACGCCGTACGTAGGCCGGTTCCACTCCCTTCATATGCAGCACCCAACCGTCGCCTGCTCGACGTGCGACGATCTGAGGTGGTTCCACCATCTGTCCAGCATCCATGCCAACTCCCTGAACCCGAAGCGAAGTCAATAATCCATCCCCTCTAGTCGAAAGCATCTAGGGGGGGCTGGATGGTTGTTGGATCGGGGAGTGGGCTTACTTACCTGGTTACGGGAACCAGCCCCGATTCACTCCGGGGTCGAACGCCGAACGGCGCCTCCAGAACCTCCATGCGGCGGGCGTCGGCGATCCGCTCGCCCACCGCCTCCCGGGGGAGGGGGCGGGCGACGAAGTCCTGACGGCTGCGAGGTTGCCCGCCGTGTGCTCGCTGAAGTTCGACTGCTTCGGCGAGCTGGTCGGTGGTGGTGCAGGATGCATCGAGCCGGAAGCCACCGGTGACCTCGCCGCGTTCCTTGCCCGCGCAAGCTCGTGGCACAGCATTCGCACGGCCAGACCAGGCCGAACATGAAAAAGGCGGGGTACGTCCCACACTCAAGCGGGCAGCGTGGCGAAATTTCCCGCCACAGTGACCATTTCACACAAAACCCAGGTCAACGGCCTTGCCTCGGCAACCGTCCCGCATCATCCCGCCGCGCGGCG
>NZ_MSGP01000751.1 GCF_002078235.1 Streptomyces viridosporus | reverse complement strand
CCGCGACGCGGACGTCCGCCGATCCTCCCGCCGCGGATCCGGTGCGCGACCACTGATCACGGCGGATGAGCACGGCGGACGTCCGCGTCGCGGCCGTGGTCCCGGCCTTCCGCACCGTGGCGTCAGTGAGCGGTGAGCCGGTGCCTCACCAGGCCAGGGCGTCGGCCATGGTCGACTGCCAGTACGAGACGCCGATCGAGTCGTCCACGTACACGCCCTTCGCGGGGAGCGACGGGCGGGCGGTGCCCGCGCCGTCGTTGAAGAAGACCTCGAGGGACTTGGCCGTGTAGCCGTTGGAGCCGCTGCCGTCCGCGGCCGAGAGGAGGACGCCCGCATAGCCCGACTCGCCGGGGGCCAGCGTGACCACCGCCTGCGGCTTGGAGTCCTCGAAGGCCGGCGGGACGGACTGGGCCCCGCCGAACCGGACCGCCGGATGGCCGATGAGGTTGCAGTTCTTCGAGCCGGTGTTGGTGACGGTGAGGAGAAGGTGGTTCAGGGGGCGGGAGACCTCCGTGGCGGTCATCCGGGTGGAGGCGCTGGAGCAGGGGGCCGAGGCGGACGCCGGCTCCTTGGAACGCGTGGCATCCGACGATCCCGTGGAGCCCGACGACCCCGTGGAACCCGTTGTGCCGCTCGAACCGGCCGTGCCGCCGGTCGAGCCCTCGGAGGCCCAGCCCGCCGGGTCGGTCTGTCCCGCCCCGGTGGAGCTTCCCCCGCTCGTCCCGGGCGAGGACGTGGGCGCCGACGCGGATGCGGAACCTGCCGGTGCCCCCTCGTCGTGGACGCCCTCCCCGTTGCTGCACGCCGTCAGCGTCAGCGCGGCGGCCGTGAGCGCGGCGGCGACGAACACGCGGGTGCGGCGGGTGCGGTGGGTGCGTGTGGACATGTGATCCCCCTTGGGCGGTACGTGTGGTGGCAGGCGCCGCTCGTCCGGTTGCCGGGAGCGGCGTGCTTGGATGGCCCAAGCTTGTGCAGTGATCCGTCCCGACCGCCACGACTGCCGGGGCATCCGGGACGCTGGAACGCTTGCGACGGCTCTGACCTGGGGGAATGACCACCCCCTGGAACGGGGATCCGGGACGTGGGGAGGGAACGGAACCATGGCGGGAGACGAATTCTCCGAGCTGTTGGGACGGTTGAAGGAACGGTCCGGGCTCAGTTACGGGGTGCTCGGAAAGCGGCTGCACACGAGTGCGTCCACGCTTCACCGGTACGTCAACGGGGACGCGGTGCCGACGGACTACGCGCCCGTGGAACGGTTCGCGCGGGTGTGCAGGGCGACGCCCGAGGAACTGGTGGAACTGCACCGGCGGTGGGTGCTCGCGGATGCCCGGCGGAGGCAGAAGGCGGGCGGGGCCCCCGCGAAGGAGGAACCGCGGGCCCGGACAGCGGCGGAGGACGGAACCGGGACGACGGAGACCGGGACCAGGACGGCGGAAGCCGGAACGGGGACGGCGGGGACCGGGGCCAAGACGACGGAGACCGGGGGCAGGGCGGCGGAAGCCGAAACGGAGACGACGGAAACCGGAACCGACACGACGGAAACCGGGACCAGGACGGCGGAAGCCGAAGCGGCGGCCGGGGCCGGGGCCGGTCCCGAGGGTGAGCGGCGGTCCGGGGCGAAGGCTCCCGGGGCGCGGCGGCGCAGCGTCGTCGTCCTCGCCGGGGCCGCCGTTGTCGTGTCGACCGTGCTCGTGGCGAATCTCGTGCTCGGCGACGGCGATGACGACCCGGGCGGAAAGCGGCCGGTGGGAGCTGCCTCCCGGCCCGTCGACTCCGCCGGCGAAAGCCCCGGCGCCTCCGAGTCGGCCGACGCGAAGGGCGGATCGGCCTCGCCGTCCGCCTCGCACAGCGGCGGCCCCACCGCCTCCGCCTCCACCTCCGCCTCCCGGAACGGTGCGGCCGGGGCGGCCCGGGGCGGCGGCTTCGAGGACAGGGCCACCGCGCCCACCGTCGCCGTCAATCCGTACAAGTGGGAAGGGCCGTGCAGCCAGCACTACCTGATCGACCGGAAGCCCGAGCAGGTGCCTCCGCCGCCGAGTGAGCCGGACGCGCGCGGGTGGGTCACCGCGCTGGGCGGGGTCGCCGGCGGGCAGCAGATGCTCGCGCTGACCGTGCAGGGCACCGGGAGGGCCACCGTCGTCCTGGAGGAACTGCACGTACGGGTGGTGGAGAAGAGCGCGCCCCTCGCCTGGAACGACTTCGTGATGGGCGTCGGGTGCGGTGGTGTCGTGGAGACGACGGCCTTCGGGGTGGACCTCGACGCCGGGCGGCCCGCGCTCTCCCCCCAGGCCGGTCAGCGCGACTTCCCCTACAAGGTGAGCGAGTCCGACCCCGAGGTCTTCCACGTCTTCGCGGACGCGCGGGCACACAACGTGAGCTGGTACCTGGAGCTGGTCTGGTCCAGCGGCGACCAACGGGGCACCGTGCGCATCGACGACCACGGCAAGCCCTTCCGGACGAGCGGGAACACGGGGCGGCCCGCGTACACCCACCCGCTCGGCGCCTTCGAGTGGGGACGCGATGAGGTGAACCCCGACGTTCCCGGCTGAGGACCCGGCAAGGCTCTCCTGTAGCGCCCGCTCGGAGACCGGCGAGAGCCGAGTCAGGAATTGCCGAGCGATCCTTCAGGGGCTGATGGGGTCCGCCGGTGCAGGACGGCGCCGGCACAGGCCAGGACGACGGCAAGACCTGCCAGCAGGCAGACGAGCACGTTGATCGACATCGAGATGTGCTCCACCGTCGCACCGTCGGAGTAGACGCAGGCGCTGCGAAGGGGCCAGTCCTCGTCCACCGTGCCGACCAACTCGGCACCGGAGGTGTTCCGGTCTTCGCACGGCTCGGGGAACGGCCCTCCCAGGATGGCGGAGAGCCGGCCGTAGCAGTACACGACTGCCGCCGAGGAACCGAAGACCAGAACGAGAACCGCACAGAGTCTGGACAGGGACACGGGCGGGTTGTTCAGCATCAGGACAACGGTCACGATGCTCGCCGCCGCGGTGGCCGGACCGACGAACAGCAGCATGCCCAGCAAAGGCGTCAACACGGTGTTCCCTTCTCGCAGGGAGGAAGCACGACGGGTGAGAACCGACGTGGGCAGGGCTGCTTCTCGGCTTCTTCCTCATGGCGGCCGTCCCCATCATCGTCGGGGGGCAGTCCTCTCGTCCGTCGTCGGACCGACGATGTGGATGACGGCACCGCTGCGGCGACGTGGGCAGAACAGAACTACGGGGTGAGCCGGGTCGGACCTGCCGGGACCGCCCTCCTGCCCCGACACCGTTCCGCCGCAGGCCGCCCCCGACACGGTCGCGCCCGGCGACACCGCCCGACACGGCTGGCCCCGTCCTCCGAGTCGGGCCTTCGGGTGAGCCCGAGGTTCCGCGGTCGCGTGCCGGCGGCCCCGGACATTTCCCGCACAGCCGGCATGCCGTGCCCGGCCGGGACGGTTCGTACGCGCCCCGGGAGACCCGCCAGGTCGGACATCCGGGGCGCCAGGCACACTCTGGGGTGTATTTCCGTCGACGGAGGATGACTCACGCATGATCACGCTCACCAAGGAAGACGGCCCGGCAGATCTGGACGGAGTGACCCACCTGTCCATCGGTGTCTCCTGGGACCCCACCGCCGGCAGCAGCGGCGGAGTGCTGGGCAAGCTGCGCCGCAAGACCGGCACCGACCTCGACCTGATCGCCATCGCCATGCAGGGCGGGGACCCGGTGCGCCTCGCCGGTCTCGACTCGCTCGACCCCATGGGCAACGGCTCGTTGCTCCACAGCGGCGACAACCAGACCGGACACGGGGACGGGGACGACGAGACGGTGACCGTCGAGTTCGCGCGGCTCCCGTCCGCCATCACGTCGATCGTGTTCGTCGCCGCCGCCTACAAGAAGGGCAGTGCCTTCCAGAAGGCCCGCAACATCAGCTTCAAGGTCTACGACGCGACCGGGGGGAGCTCCCAGCAGGTCGCCGACATCTGGCCCAGCCTGCTCACCCAGGACAACGCCTGCGCCGTGGCCAAGGCGATACGGGTGGGCACCACGTGGAAGCTGGAGGTGATCAACGAGACGGGGAAGCTCAAGCAGGGCGACGAGCACGCCCTGATGCGTTTCGCCGTCAGCAAGTAGTGCGGGGACGACGGGGCGGACAGCCGCCGCGGACGGGACGGGCTCCCACCGCGCACGCGGGAGCCGTCCCGTCGCCCTCGACGCCGTCCGCCCCTTCCCCGGTGGAACCGTCCGCTGCGCCCTCACCGGCGACGACAACGCCGCGGAGGCGGAGGCCACCGGGAACGACCCGGACGAGGGCCCCGAGGGGCCGCCGACGTACGAGGGACACGTCACCGCCACGAGGGACACGTCACCGCGTGGAAACGCCCCGCGACGCGCTGCCCCGCGGACCCGCGGTCGTGGCCTGGTACAGGACGATCCCCGCGAAGACCACGAAGACGGCACCGCAGACGAGCACGCCGGTCCGCTCCTCCCTGAGGAGGTCCAACTCGCCGTCGGGGTACGTGCAGGTGACGGACGGCGGAAAGACGGTGGTGCCGGTGTCCAGGACGTCGATCCGGGTGAGCCTGGTCTCCGGGGGGACCGTCTTCGCGTGCAGGCACGCGTCGTGGAGGTCGGAGCGGGAGAGTTCCAGCATCGGGTCGACACCGGTCACCCAGATCAGGGAGGCCACCACCGGCGACCACATCGCACCGGCCCGTGCCTCACGGGAGACCCGCGACTGCCTCCTCAGCAGGAGGACGGAGAGGGCCACGACCGCGACGGCGAGGCCCGCCCACATCACCCACACGCTCAGGGCGGTGGCATGCGACGACCCGTGGGCGGTCCAGTGGCAGGTGACGTCGGGCGGGAAGGCGTCCACGGTCACGCGCACCAGGGGGAAGTCGTCGTCGAGGGTCAGGCGGCCGCACACCTCCGCGGGATCGGTGAAGGCGAACCCGTACGCCACGGCGCCCGCGTATCCCACCGCCGCCGTACCGAGACCGATCACCGCCCAGCGGGCCGGACGGGACGGACGGCGCCCGATCGTCCACAGCTTGTACGGGATGACCATGGCCGCGAGCAGGAAGACGGTGATCAGCTGCGTGCCGAATCCCAGCATGCTCACGCACTCCCCTCGTAGGACGCGTCCACGCGACCGGCGGGGACGGCCGGTCGCTCCGGCGAGGACCATGACCGGCACGGCCGGCGGACGGGGAGGCCGACCCCCTCCCCTCCCGTCGTGGTTCCACGGGCGAGGACGATCACCAGGGCCCGGCGGTTGCACGGTCCGGTCCCACCGTCCGCCGCTCCGGTCACGGCACTAGCCGTAGACCACCGACCACGGGCGCGGAGGATCGTCCGGGAGCCGGGGGACACCCTCGCGTCCCGGGGTCGCCGTGCGGTCGCGGGCGAGGACGTCGGCCGCGAGCTCCGCGAAGCGGCGGGCGGCCGGGTGGGCCCCGCGGCCGACGGGCCAGGCGCCGCCGATGCGCAGGGCGAGGGGGCGGCCGGCCAGGGGCCGCCAGGCGACGCGGGGTTCCTTGCGGGCCACCGGTCCCTGGTCGAAGGCGACTCCGTGACCCGCCGTCACGAGGGCGAGCAAGAACTCGGGGTTGGACGCGTGCCGGAGGCGGCCGGGCACGAAACCCCCGGCGCGGCACACGTCGAGGATCCGGTCGTACCGGCCGGGTGCGTGGGTCCGCGGGAAGAGCACCAGGTCGTGGCCCGAGAGGTCGCCGAGCGCCACCTCCGGCAGCCGGGCCAGCGGCGAGGTGCGGGGCAGGACGACACCCAGGTCCAGTGAGACCTCGGGGCCGAGGTGCAGTGCGGTGGCGTCGACGGGATGGTGCACGAGTCCGACGTCCAGGCCGCCGGAGGAGAGCAGCCGCACCTGTTCCTCGGTGGTGACCTCCTGCAGGTCGACGGAGAGCCCCGGGGTCCGCTCCGCGCAGGCGGTCAGCAGCGCGGACAGCACGGCGGCCGTGGTGTCGGGCGGCACCCCCGCGCGGAGCGTGCCGAGGCCGCCGGCGGCGGCGCGGCGGGCCAGCGTGCGCAACCGCTCCTCCCGGGCGAGGAGTTCGTGGGCCTCCTCCAGCAGGGCCGCCCCGGCGGCGCTCAACCGGACGCCGCGCTGCGAGCGGTCGAACAGCTCCGCGCCGAGCTCCTTCTCCAGCCTGCGGATCGCCTGGCTGAGCGGCGGCTGCGCCATGCCCAGTCGCTCGGCGGCCCGGCTGAAGTGCAGCTCGTCGGCCACGGCGACGAAGAGACGCAGGTGGCGCAAGAGATCCACGGCCAGGATCGTACGTGTGATCGGAAGACATCGACAGCAAGGAGGAAGCAGTGGTCGAGGAACGGATCCGGCGGGTCTTCGCCGGTGCGGGCGCCGAGGGACAGCTGCACGCCGTCCCCATCTCCGTCCCCGTCCACGGGCGCGCGGGGGGCGCCGGGGAGGCCGGTGCGGAGCCGGGGGCCCGTGAGGTCGCCGTGGGCGCCGACGACCCCGTGGTGATCGCCTCGATCTTCAAGGTGCTGCTGGTGCTGGAGTTCGCCCGGCAGGTCGTCGCCGGCCAGCTCGACCCCCGGGAGCGGGTGCGGGTGACCGCGGCCGACCGGCTCGGCGGCTGGGGGACCGCCGGCTGTCTGGACGACGTCGAGCTGTCGCTGCGCGACCTGGCCCACTTCGCGATGTCGGTCAGCGACAACACCGCGGCCGACCTGTTGCTGGCCCGCGTCGGCCCGGACACCGTACGGCTGCTCGCGAAGGAGCTCGGGCTGGAACGGACCCGGATCGTGGGCGGCCCGCGGGACCTGCTGGAGTCGATGCTCGCGGAGGTCGGGGCGCGCGACGAGCGCGAGTTCGCCGTCCGCTACCCCGCCCTGCCGGACGACCGCAAGAGGCGGCTGGCCGTGCTGGATCCCCGCCACACCACGGCGAGCACGCCCCGTGAGATCACCCGACTGCTCCGGCTCGTCTGGAGCGACGCCGCCGGGCCGCCGGAAGCCTGCGCGTTCGTACGCGACCTGATGAGCCGCCAGGTCTTCCGCCACCGGCTGGCGTCGGGCTTCCCGGACGACGTCGCGGTCGCGGCCAAGACCGGGACCCTGCCGGGTCTGCACATGGAGGCGGGCGTCGCCCGCTACCCCGACGGCGCGTGCTACGCGATCGCCGTCTTCGCCCGCACCCGCGACCTGGCTGTCTCGCGCGCCATGGTGGACGCCGCGATCGGCAGGGCCGCCGGAATCGCGGTCGGCTCCCTCCGCGGAGGCGGCGACGGCCGGTGACCGGGGCGGATATGCGTTCGCGTATCACCGGAGCCCGATTCCGGTCTTGGACAGGGGAGTTCGCGCCCTGATCTCCTGACGCCATGACCCAGGAATCACCTGTCACGGACCGGTCGGGCGCACCCTCCCACCGCGGGTTCGACCGGCGCACGGTGCTGCGCGGCGCCGCGCTCGGCGCGGCCTCCCCGCTGATCCCGGCCACGGCCGCCACGGCCGCCACCACCGCGGCCGCCACCTCGGCCGGGGCCGACGGGGGGCGCAACCCGGCCGCCGGTGCGGTGTCGCTGCGCTGGCTCGGCACCGCCGGCTGGCGTATCGACGTGGGCGACCGGACCGTGCTCTTCGACCCGTACCTCACCCGCTTCCCCACGGGCCTGTTCGACGGCGTCTTCGACCCGCGGACCCCCTTGCGGACCCGGCCGGAGGACGTGGACGCGCACATCGGCCGCCCCGAACTCGTCCTGGTCAGCCACTCCCACTGGGACCACCTCGCCGACGTGCCCCACATCGCCCGGACCACCGGCGCGCGCGTCGTCGGTACCGAGACCACGTACCACCTGCTGGTCGCCCTGGGGGTGGACGCGGGACAGATCTCCGTGGTGAAGGGCGGTGAGGTGCTGGACTTCGACGGGATCGTCGTCGAGGTCGTGCCGAGCCTGCACAGCCGCAACAAGAAGTGCTCCTACTTCGCCCCGGGCACGCTGAACGCCCCGCTCGCGACGGCCCCGGGCACCATCGCGGACCTGCCCGAGGGCGACACCCTCGCCTTCCGGGTGACCGCCGGGGCGGACGGCCCGTCGGCGTTCCTCATGGGGGCCAGCGACTTCTCCGAGCGGGCGGTGCGGGGCCTGCGCCCCGACCTCGCGATGATCGCGGTGCCGGCCGGCACCGC
>NZ_MSGP01000750.1 GCF_002078235.1 Streptomyces viridosporus | reverse complement strand
TCGCCACCGACGCCGAGGGCGGGGTCGACAACGAGATCCTGCTGCCCGAGGACCCCTGGTACCTGAACGCCAGCTCGCTGCTGCTGAAGGGCGCCGACTACCAGGGCATCGTCGAGGTGCGGACCGCGAGCGGCAGGACGAAGAAGGTGCTGAAGTACGTCGTCTCCGACGGCACCGACATCGGCGACCTGCACCAGACGGTCAAGGACGAACTGTCCGGCAAGACCCACCACGTGCGGGCCCGCAAGGGGTCGACGTCCACGATCCGCGACGGCGACACCGTGATGTACACGGAGCGCATCTCCGGCAAGCTGCTCGGCCTGGTCCCGGTCACCTTCGACCCGGAGCACCCGCCGCCGCTGAACATCCCGCTGATCTACTTCACCGACGTGACGGTGCAGCAGGCCGGCCAGTTCGGCGGGACCCTGTACATCCCCGGGCTGCGGCAGTACGTCACGGACTGACCGTCCGCCGGAGACCTTCCCGGGAGCCGCACGCAGCACCGGGGGCGCCCCCGGTGGCGTGCCGGAGCTCTCCGGGTCAGTTGGTCGGGCCGCCCAGGTGGTGGACGCGGACCATGTTGGTGGTGCCGGGGACACCGGGGGGCGAACCGGCGGTGATGATCACGGTGTCGCCCTCGCTGAAGCGCTTCAGCTTGACCAGCTCCTGCTCCACCAGGTCGACCATCTCGTCGGTGCTGTTCACGAACGGCACGACGTGCGACTCCACGCCCCAGCTCAGCGCCAGCTGGTTGCGGGTGGACTCGTCCGTGGTGAACGCCAGGATCGGCTGGGCGAC
>NZ_MSGP01000075.1 GCF_002078235.1 Streptomyces viridosporus | reverse complement strand
GCAGGGCGGTGACCAGGTCCGTGGTCCGGGGCAGGGCGAGGCCGACGAACCGGCCCGGGCCGGCGCCGGCGGCGAGCAGGCGGCGGGCCAGCCGGTTCGCCGAGGCGTTCAGCTCGCGGTAGGAGAGGGAGTGCTCGCCGCAGGTCACGGCGATCGCGTCCGGGGTGGCGGCCGCCCGTGTCTGGAACAGCTCGGCCAGCGACGGCCCGTCCGTACCGGCCTCACCCACCACCGCACCCGCACCGGCGGCCAGGACGGCGTCGAGCTCCGCGGTGGTGGCCACGTCGAGGGCGCCGACGGCCCGGTCGGCCGGGGCCTCGGCCAGTTCCCCCAGGAACCCCACGAAGCGCCGCAGGTGGGAGGCGAGTTCGCGCTCGGAGTAGAGCTCCGGGTTCGCGTCGAAGTCGATCTGCAGCCCCTGGCCGTCGGTGCGGTCGTAGACGATGACCGACAGGTCGTCGGCGGGGCCGATGCAGAGGTTGTGGACCGTCGCCCGGTGCTCGCCGAAGGTGAGGGCGTAGTCGAACATCATGATGTTGACCTGAGGCCCGGTCAGGCGCTCGTCGCCGCCGAGGAGCTGCAGGTCGCGGCGCAGGTCCTCGTAGCGGTAGCGCTGGTGCCGCATGACGCCGCGCATCTCGCGGGAGACCCGCTCCAGCAGCCGGGGGAGGGAGTCGGCCGGATTCACCGGAACCCGGAGCGGCAGCACGTTGGAGACCATGCCGGGCACGCCGCGGGCGGCCCTGCCCAGCCGGGTGGTGACGGGGAGGCCGAGCACGATCTCCTCCGCGCCGGTGAGCCGGTGCAGGTAGACCGAGACGGCGGCGGTCATCATGCAGGGCCACGGCACCCCCGCCTCGCGGGCCGCGTCGCGGAGCCGCTCGGCCGCCCCGGCGTCCAGGTACTCGGTGCGGCGCAGCAGGCCGCGGGCGGCCGCGGGCTCCTTGGCGGAGAGGCTCACGGGTTCGGGCCGGCCGGCCAGTTTCTCCGCCCACCACGCGCGGTCGGCTTCGAAGGCGTCGGAGGAGCGGTAGGCGGCGTCCATGCCGACGAGGTCGTCCAGGGCGCCGAAGGGGTTGTCGCTCGTCCCGCCGCTCAGCAGGGCGGTGTAGACCTCGGCGACGCGCCGGGCGACGAGTGCCACGGTGAACCCGTCGACGAGCAGGTGGTGGTAGCGGTGCAGCCAGAACCAGCGGTCGTCGGCGGCCCGGAAGAGGACGAAGAGGAACAGCGGTCCGACCGACGGGTCCTGGGGCCGTGCCAGGTCCGCGCGCATCCACGCCTCGGCGGCCGCCCGCGGGTCGGCCTCGCCGCTCACGTCGATGACCCGCAGCCGCCACTCGGGGTCCGGGTGGACGTACTGGCGCGGTCCGTCGGGCGTCTCGACGAAGGTGACGCGCAGGTTCTCCGCCTCGGCCACAACCTGCCGCAGCGCGGCCTCGAATACCGGGACATCGACGGACCCGTGAATTTCCAGGTATTCGCCGGCGTTGTAGATCGGATTCGACGCGTCGAGTTGCTGGGCGAACCAGATTCCCGACTGCGCGGACGTAAGCGGTACTCCGTCACCAGCGAGCATGATTCTCTTCCACCTCTAGCGGATCGCCTTGGCAGGGATTGCGCAGTGTGCGTGCGGCAGGTATCCCGGCGGTTGAATACCGCGACCGGACATGGCCGACGTCGGTCAATTCCGAGCACTGTCGCACCGGCTTCGGAAGACGGACAATGGCAACTGCATCAAGCTGCCAACGGAAAGCCCGTCGGCGCATTGCGACGACGGGCGGGGCTCCCCGTACGCGGGAGGGCCCGGTGGGCGTCGCACCCGCCCACCGGGCCCTTCGCGCGGGGCGCGGCCGGCCGGGGACACCGGACCGCGCCCCCTTGCGACGCCCGGTCAGGCGTCCATGGCCATCGCAAGGCTCTTGGGCCGCATGTCGGTCCAGTTCTCGGTGATGTAGTCGAGGCACGCCTGCCGGGGCTCCTCGCCGAACACGACGGTCCAGCCGGCGGGCACCTCGGCGAACGCGGGCCACAGCGAGTGCTGGTTCTCGTCGTTGACCAGGACGTAGTAGCTCGCGTTGTCGTCTTCGAACGGGTTGGTCGCCATGTCGGGCTCCTTCGTTGCTGTGAGGGTGAGCGGGTCGGGTTGCGGAGGGGGTCGGGGGCGCGGGGCCGGTTCAGGCGGTGCGGGAGGTGCGGGAGCGGACGGAGGAGACGAAGCCGGGCAGCCGGTCCACCCCCCAGAACTTCTCGTAGCCGTCGATGAAGAACGGAACTCCGAAGACGCCGTCGCGGTGGAGCGAGTCGAGGGCCTCGAGACCGCGCTCGCGCACGGCCGGATCGGTGTACGCGGTGGACAGGCGCACCGGGTCCAGGCCGATCCGCTCGGCGATGCCGGCGATGACGGCCGGATCGGAGATGTCCTGTCCCTCCTCCCAGCGTGCTCGGTAGACCGCCGCGATGAACTCCCGTCCGCGGCCGAGTTCGTCGGCCACCAGGTACGCCAGGTGCGACACCTCCCACCGGGGTTCGCGGTCGATCGGCCACACCATCTCCAGGCCGCGGTCGCGGGCGAGTCTGCGCACGTCCTGGAGGATGTAGAGGTGCTTCTCCTTCGACATCGCCACGTACGGCAGGCTGATGCCGGCCTGCTCCAGGCGGCCGCCGGCCTCCGCGTCCGGCTCCCAGAAGGGGAGCCAGTCGATGCGGTCCGCGACGTCCCGGTGGTCGGCCATCAGGTCCCGGTACGCCATCCACGCATAGGGACTGCGGAACGAGAAGTACCAGCGCGGCCTCCGTCGGGCCATCACCGCCTCCAAACATGCTGAGTGCTGCCGCCGGTCACGGATCGGGCCGGCGCGGACGGCCGGACGCTCCGGCCCGTCCGGTGGTCGGGTGGTCGGGTGGTCAGATGGTGATGCCGCCGTCGATCTGCAGGACGGAACCGGTGATGTACTCGGCCTTGTCCGACACCAGGTACGCGACGAGGTCGCCGACCTCCTCGGCACGGCCCATGCGCCGCAGCGGGATCGTCCGGGTGATGTCCTTGCGGGCCTTGTCGTTCATCGCGGCGACCATGTCGGTGTCGATGAAACCGGGGGCGACCGCGTTGACGCGGATCCCGGAGCGGCCGACCTCCTTGGCCAGCGACCGGGAGAAGCCGATGATGCCGGCCTTCGTGGCGGAGTAGTTGCTCTGGCTGGCGTGGCCGTACACCCCCGCCACCGACGAGATGTTGACGATCGCGCCGGTACGGCGCTTCATCATGGAGAAGACGACCGCGCGGCACAGGTGGTAGACGCCGTCGAGATTGGTGTCGACGACCTGGTGCCACTGGTCGTCGTCCATCAGCACCAGGGGGTTGTCACGGGTGATCCCGGCGGCGGTGACCGCCGCGTCGACGGGGCCGAGCGTGTCCTCGGCCTCCTCGACGAAGGAGCGCACGGCCTGGCCGTCGGCGACGTCCGTCCGCCGGGACACGACGCGTACGCCGAGTTGGCCGGCCTCCTTCTCCACCTGCCGGGCCGCCTCGTCGTCGGCGCGGTAGCAGAAGGCGACGTCGAATCCGTCGCGGGCGAGGGCCAGTACGCACGCCCGTCCGATCCCGCGTGAACCGCCGGTGACGAGTGCCACCCGGGAAGTGTTGTCCTGCATGGTCTTCGCTCAGCTCGCTTCGGGTCTCAGGACTTCGGCCGGGCGGAAGGCCATGACGATGCGGCCGACGGTCATCACCGTCTCGCCGTCCACCAGGCTCTCGCCCTCGAACATCACGGTGTCGTCCACCCGGCGTTCGACGCGCACCCGGTGCTCCAGGACGTCGCCGGGCAGGACGGTGCGGTGGAACTCGACCTCGGTCATGCCGCCGAAGAGCATGACCTGCCCGGTCAGCACATCGGGGTTGGGGGCCTCCCAGGTGGCCAGGACACCCGCGGACTGGCACCAGGACTCCACCAGCAGCGGTTTCGGGTAGCCGAAACCCTCCTCGGGGGTGTCCGGGCCCAGGTCCGCGTACCAGGGCTCGTTGCAGGTGACCGCCTTGAGGGCGGTCAGCGCGCGGCCGGGATCGACGTGCGTGACCCGGTCCACCAGCAGCACGGGGTAGCGGTGCGGCAGCCTGCCGCGGATCTCCCTCTGTCCGCTCACGCCGACGCTCCGTCCGTGCCACGGCGGTAGCGCAGGCGCACCGACGCGGCGTCGCCCCGGCCGGAGCGGATCTTCGCCCGGCACTGCCACGTCACGCCGTCCACCGGCTTCCAGTCGATGTCCGCGGTCAGTGCGTCGCCCGGGTACACGGGCCCGGTGAACCGGGTGCTCTCCACGGCCACGAGCTCAAGGCCGGGCTCCCGCGCGGGCGCCGTGGCGAGCACGCTCCGGTGCACGTACTCGACCAGGCACACGCCGGGGAAGATCGGGAAGCCCGGGTAGTGGCCGGGGAGCACCGTCTCGTCCGCGGCCACGGTGAACCGGGTGGAGGTGCGCCCCTCCCGCTGCGACGGCAGGACCTCGACGGCGCCCGAGAGCACGGCGGCGGCCCGCGGTCCGGACCGGGTCGCGGCGGGGGCCGGGGCGCCCGGACGCGTCTCGGCGAGGACGTCCATCAGACGGCCTGCAGCTTTCCGGCCAGCAGGTCGTAGGCGCTCTGCAGGGTGACGATCTGTCGCAGCTCGGACTCCGGCAGCTTCACCCCGTACTTCTTCTCCAGGACGACCACGATCTCCAGGGCCAGGAGGGAGTCGACCTCCAGGTCGTCGACGAACCTGACGTCGTCGGTGATCTCGGCCGTATCGACGTCCAGTACCTGCGCGACGATCGAGCGCAGTTCTTCCTTGTCCAGCACGGTGGTACCTCTCTCGGCGTTTCGTTCTTCGGTTTCGGCGCGGGGGCGGACGGTGGTCAGCGCAGCCGGAGCAGGGCGCAGCCGACGGTCCCGGTCCGGTCGACGGAGGTGACGAGGCCCACCTTCCCGGCCACGGTGCGGTCGTCCTCCGCGTGAGCCAGCAGGGCGGCGGTCTGGAAGGCGGCGGAGGCGGCGCCGGTGTCGCCGATCAGCGCGACCTGGGTGAGGTCGGCCGCGTCCACGCCGGCCAGCAGTTCGCCGACGACCGCGGCCTCGGCGTCGCCCTCCGCCCCGGGGGCACCGGAGCGGGCGACGGCGGCGATCTCCGTGAGGCCGACGCCGGACCGGCGCAGTGCGCCGCGCAGGCAGGCCGTGAGGCTGCCGGCCACGTCGTCACGGAGCACGACGCCCAGTTCGACGGCCAGGATCTCGGCCAGCACCGGCTGGTCGCCGTCCTCGCCGGCCGCGGGCTCGACGAGGAACACGGCGCAGCCCTCGCCGAGCGGTGCGCCCGGCGCGCCGTCACCGGAGTGGTGCTCGAGCCAGGCGCGGGCGGTGGAGTACTCCTCGGCGGCGCCGCACAGCACGGTCTGGGCACGGCCCGCGGCCAGCAGCCGGCGGGAGTAGTTCAGGGCGTGCAGCCCGGCCGCCCGGCCGCCCGCGATGGTCGTGTTGGGCCCCTTGAGCTGGTACCAGATGGCGCTCTGGCCGGCCGCGCAGTTCATCACGGTGTTGGGGAAGCGCGCCGGGTCGACGAAGAACGGCTGCTCGCCGGTGAGCGAGTCCCGCGTGAAGTCCATCATGCTCTGGGCGCTGCCGGTGGTGGTGCCCAGGGCCAGGGCGGCGCCCTCGCCGGTGCCGACGGCCCGGCTCCGTTCGGTGTCGTCGAGCAGCGCCCCCACGGCGGTGACCGCCAGTCCGGTGACCCGGTCCATGGACCGGGTGCCCTTCTTGCCGAGCACCGCCCGGACCTCGAAGCCGGGGACCGTGCAGGCGTCGTCCCGGGGTCCGGCGGGCCCGGTCTCGGCGAGCACGGAGACGGTGGAGCGCCGCTCGCGGGCCCCCTCGGCGAACGCGGTCCGGCCGATGCCGAACGGCGACACCGCGGACCACGCGGTGATGACGGGGCGGCCGGCGCCCGTTGCGGTGGTGGTCATGTCCGCCACGCTTCCCTTCGGTTCACAGGTAACAGACCATTCGGTACTCGGGCCAGCGCAGGGCCGTGCTCCCGTCGGGGACCGCCCGCACCCCGTCCAGCAGCCGGTCCGGGGCCAGTCCGTGCGCGGCCAGGGCGGACTCCTCGGCGTGGACCCGGACCCCGGCGTCCATGAGGGTGCGCAGGTCCCGGCGGGGGTCGGTGAGGGTGTCCAGGGTGCGGCTGCCGATCCGCAGCGCGGGCACCGGCTCGGCGCGCACGCCGTAGGTGACGGCGCGTCCGCGCAGCAGCACGTCGAGCCCGCCGAGCTGGCGGTGCAGCTCCACCGCCAGGTACAGGGCGTCGAAGAACTGCTTCTCCAGCGCCCCGCGGTAGGCCTTCTCCACGATGGCCAGGGTGCGCCGTCCGGGCGTGCCGGTCTCCCCGGCGGTCCGTGCGCCGGCCATCACAGGACCCCCACCTGAAGGGTGCGCCCGGCCGCGGCCACGTTGGCGCCGTAGCCGGACGGGGGACGCATGACGACCTGCGGCAGGTGGTCCGCCGCACCCCGGTCGTCGCTGCAGAACCGGCAGCCGTACCAGTACAGCCGGCCCGGGAACGTTTCCAGCATGTCCTTCACCAGGGCGGCCGTGGACGGGTAGACCCCGTTCCAGTTCGCCAGGTTGCGCGGTTTGTCCTCACCCAGCGGGTTCTGGGTGAGCAGGGTGGCGTACCCGCAGGCCCACACCTGTACGGCACGGCCCTGCTCCAGCAGCGCCTGGACCAGGCGCAGCGCGCTGGTGACGCGCTCCGACTCGTGCGGTGAGCCCATGAGGGTGATCAGTACGTCGGTGGGCGGAATGCTGCGCGCCATGTCAGTGCCACACCGCCTGTACGTCGGGGCCGGTGATCCAGCCGGCCAGTTCGTCCATGTCGGAGACCGTCGCCCGGGGGCGCAGCGGGAGATGCTCGATCCCCCGCTGCACGAGGGAGAAGCGGTCGACGGCCAGTCGGCCGCCCGCCGCCTCGAAGCGGTCCAGTTCTTCGTCGGTCCCGGGCCGGGCGAGGAGGCACCCGTCCTCCACCAGGTACATCAGCACCGGGTGCCCGGCCCGCGCCTGCGCCGTGGCGTCCCGCCGCAGGCCGGCGTCGACCGGGGCGCACGGCCCGTGACTCTCGATCAGCAGGATCCGCGGCGTCCTCCCGCGGCTCCCTCCCCAGGCGTCGTTCACGGCTGCCGCGTCGTGCCGTTGAGCGCGTCCAGCACGTGCTGGTCGAAGTTCTCCAGGCTCCAGTCGCGGCGGTTCTCGATGACCGCGTAGCCGTGCACGATGGTGCCCGTGGCGGTCTTGAGGAGGCCGCCGTCGCGGACGACGTACCAGTTCATCCGGGTGGTGTAGGTGAAGTCCTTGAAGACCTCCTCCACCTCGTAGGTGGTGTAGAGGTCCTCCTCCATCATCGCCTCGTCGAGGATCCGGATCTGGGACCGCGGCACGACGGGGATCCACCGGCGGTCGTCCAGCAGCGTCTTGATGGAGATGCCCCGGTCCGCGACGAACCGGTCCTTGCCCTCCTCCATCAGCCTCAGGTAGCCGGACATCTGGAGGCGCTCGGTGAAGTGGCAGTACGGGTACGGGATGTTCCACTTCCAGCCGTAGGCGTTCTTGCCCTCCAGCAGCTCCCCCAGGATCGTGTCCTCGGAGGTGAACGGGGTGAGCGGCGCGGGCACCACGTCGGCTCCGAGCCGGTCCACGGCGAAACGGGCGAGCTCCTCGGGCACCTCGCCCGCGGAGTCGAGGTAGGTGTCGATCCGCAGGGACACGCGCACCTTGGAGGTGACGGCCTTGAGGATCTCCCCGTCGCGTTCCACGTGCACGGTCACCCTGAAGCCCAGCGTGCCGTCCGCGTCCTTGGTGACCGGGACGACCTCGGCGGTGGCGAGGTCGTCCATGTGGAAGGCGTGCAGGATACGGGTGTCGATCCCGACGATGTCGAGGCCGAGGCCGTGCTCCTCGTACAGGCCGCGGGCCGGCAGGGCGGCCTGCCGGAAGTGGTCGAGGACCGCCTCCTCGACCATGTAGTTCACGTGCTTGAAACCGATCCAGGTGCAGATGTTGGAGCCCTCGTAGCGGGGGCGGACCTGGACGGAGGTCGTCTCGGTGAGGAGCGCCTTGACGGCGGTCTCCGTGACGATGGTCATCGACGGTGCTCCAGAGCTGTGTCGGGGACGGGCTCGCGCTGCGGAGCGCCGGTCCCAAGGGAGTTGACGAAAGTGACGGTCTCGGAGGCGAACCGTTCCGCTTCCTCGATCATCGGGAAGTGCCCGCAGGCGGGGAGGACGAGTGCGCGCGCGTCCGGCAGCGCGGCGGCCAGCGCCACGCTCTCGCCGGGCGGCGCGGCGAAGTCCTTCTCGCCCCCCAGCACCAGACAGGGCACGGTGATCCGGCCCGTCTGGAGCTGCGGAGTACGCAGGTAGAGCTCGAAGAAGCGCAGCCAGCCGTACGGGCCCACCCGGTCCCGCACCCGCTCCCCCATGGCCGCCCGCAGGGAGGCGGGAAGCCGGTCGCCGGAGTGGACCCGCAGGCCCTCCTCCATGATCAGGTGGAAGTCGTTGAGGTAGTGGCTGATGGTGTCCCAGTCGAACTCCTCGGCGGTGCGCCGGTAGAACGGCGAGACCAGCACCAGGCCGCGGATCCCGAACCGGGCGAGGGCGTCGCCGCCCCGCCGGCTCTCCCGGTCGACGAGGTCCAGCAGGACGGCCGCCGACATGGAGTGCGCCACCACGATCTCCGGGCCGCCGGGCACCGCGGCCAGCACCCGGGCCAGGGGACCGGCGAGATCGCCGTCGGTGCCCCAGTCCTGCACACCCTCGGCGCTCCAGGGGAGCCGGGCCGACCACACCTCGTACGCGGGCGGCAGGAGCTCGACGCTCCGGTCCCAGACGCTGTCGTTCTCCGCCAGTCCGTGGACCAGCAGCATCCGGGGCCCGCCGGCGCCGGCGGTGCGCCGGCGGACCGTCCCGGCGCCGAGGCCGTCGGGCGCGGGCATCAGAGGGCCTCCGGGGCCGGGGGCTCCAGCAGCACGAGCCCGGCCGAGGCGTCGTCGGCGTCGGTGCCGCAGACCGCGAACACCGGCCCCTCGCCGTACTCGTCGAACAGGCCGACGGCCGTCGCGCACTGCAGCACACCGAGCGCGCCGGAAGCGCGGCCGGAGTGCTCGGGCAGGGCGGTCCGCTCCACCCCGGGCAGCAGGTCGGCGCCGATCACCTCGGGAGCCGTGTCGGGGAGGTGCCACCAGGCCGGGGCCGGCGCGCCGGAGGCGGCCAGCCGCTCCAGGACCGTCCCGACACCGGCCGCGCGGACGTACCGGCCGAGCACGGCGCGGACCCGCACGCCCCGCGCGCGGGCGGCTCCCGCGTCCTCCAGGACGACGGCGGCGCCCCCGTCGACGGCGTGCCGGCCGCCGAGCAGCCGGCGTACGACGTCGTTGTCCGGCTCGACGCCGACGACGAGGACCCGGTCCACGCGGCCCGCCGTGATCATGGTCGTGGCCCAGTTGACCGCGTCCAGACCGGAGGTCGCGCCGTTGCACACCATCAGGTTGGGACCGCGCAGGCCGTAGCGGATGGCCGCCGAGGAGGCGATGACGTTGCTCGAGGCGTTCGGCAGGTCCATCGGGCTGGTCGCCGAGACGGTGCCCTCCCGCAGGGTGTCCAGGGCGCGGACGACGGTGTCCAGGTTGCCGTAGTTGGAGCTGACGACCACGCCGACGTCCCCGCCGGAGACCGTGCCGTCCTCGCCGAGGAGCCCGGCGTCGGCCAGGGCCGCGGAGGTCAGGCAGTAGCCGAGCTGGGTGGCCCGGTCCTTGTAGCGCAGGCCCTTCCTGCCCACCAGGGCGGCCGGTTCGACGGGCCCGGCGCCGGGCTCGGGGCCGGCGGCCAGTGCCTTGGCGCTGTCGGCGCCGGGGATCAGTACGGACACTCCGCTGATGACGACGCTCACGGGGCGGCCTCCACGATGGCGACGGCGTTGATGCCGCCGAATCCGAACGCGTTGAGCTGCGCCACGTTCATCGACGCGGACGCGGCGCCACCGGTCACGAAGCGGAACTCCGCGGCCTCCTCGACCGGCCGCTCCAGTCCGACGGTGGGCGGGACGCGCCCCTCGGCGAGGGCGGTGACGCCCATGACCAGGCCCATCAGCCCGGACGCGCCGGAGGTGTGGCCGGTCATCGACTTGATCGCCGTCATCAGCGGACCGCTCGCCGCGTCGCCCAGCGCGTCGGCCATCGCCGTCGCCTCGGCCTCGTCGTTGAGCAGGGTCCCGGTGCCGTGCAGCATCACCAGGTCGATGTCCTTCGGCTTGACGCCCGCCATGTCGTACGCGGTGCGCATCGCCTTCGCGATGCCCTCCGGGGAGGGCGCGGTGACGTGGAAGGCGTCACAGTTGACGGCGACGCTGCGGAGCAGGGCGTGCGTCCTGCCGCCGCCGGTCTCCCGGCGGAGCACGACGGCGGCGGCGCCGTCGCCCATGAGGACTCCGGTGCGGTCCCGGTCGAAGGGCCGCACCCGGTCCGGCGGGGTCGGGTGGACCCGCTCCAGCAGTCCGTACATGCTCTCGGTGAGCACGTCCACGCCCGCGACGATCACCGTGTCGGGGGCGTGGTCGCCCTCCTCCGCCAGCAGGTCCGAGCCGAGCGCCAGCGCGTACAGCGAGGCGGAGCAGGCGTTGGAGAAGGTGTGGGTCACGTCGGCGTTGAACCGCTCGCGCAGCGCGGTGCCGAAGTGCAGGCCGGTGTCGTCCAGGTCGGTGCCCTCGCGCCACCAGAGCTCCAGGGAGCGCAGCTCGCGCAGCCCCGTCCCGATGAGCACCGGTATGCCGGAGAGGTCCTCGCCCAGGCCCGCGTCGGCCGCCGCCTGGGCGATCGCGTCGACGAGCAGCGCGGTGGCGCGGGCGGGCACGTCCTCGCCCGCCACGGGGCGGTCGTCCACCTCGTAGGCGTGCTGCGCCCGGAAGCGGGTGCGGTCGAACCCGCGCAGCTCCGCGTGGCCGGTGACTCCCCGGCACAGGTTCTCGAAGAGCGTTCCGACGCCTCTTCCGGTGCTGGCCACGGCACCCATGCCGATGATCGGACGGCTCAGCATGCTTCCTCCTCGGGGCGGTCGTACCGGCCGAGCAGGACCACCGCGTTGTTGCCGCCGAACGCCAGACCGTTGTTCTGGACGACCCTGAGGTCGGCCTCGACGGCCCGGTTCGGCACGCAGTCGACGTCGCACTCGGGGTCCGTGGTGACGTGGTTGATCGTCGGCGGGATGAACCGGTGGGCGAGGGCGAGCGCGCAGCCGATGGCGCCCAGGGCGCTGGCCGCGCCCATGCTGTGGCCGAGCATCGACTTCATGGAGACGGTGCGCGGCGGGGTGCCGAACACCTCGCGGATCGCGCCCGCCTCGGTGATGTCGTTGGCCTTGGTCCCCGTCCCGTGGGCGGAGATCAGGTCCACCTCGGCCGGTTTCACGCCCGCGTTGTCCAGGGCCAGTTCCATGCAGCGCGCGACGCTCGCCCGGTTGGGCGCCACCTGGTGGTGGGCGTCGCAGTTGAGGCCGTAGCCGAGCACCTCGGCGTAGATGGTGGCGCCGCGTTCCAGGGCCGACTCCAGCCGTTCCAGGACGAGCACCCCGGCGCCCTCGCCGGTCAGGATGCCCTTGCGGTCGGCGTCGAACGGCCGGCAGTGCTCCGGCGCGATGGTTCCCAGCCGGTAGAAGCCGGTGAACGTCTTGCGGCACATGGCGTCCGCGCCCCCGCAGAAGGCGTAGTCCGCCTCCCCGGAGCGCACCGCGTCGAAGCCGTAGCCGATGGCGTAGTTGCCGGCGGCGCAGGCGGTCGGAACCGTGACGGCTTCGACGTCGGCCAGTTCGAGCTCCTGGGCGATGGCGATCGAGAGCCGTCCGGCGGGAATCCTCCGGGCCGCCATCGGGTCGAACGTCTCCGGTCCGCCCTCGATCTCGGCCTCGACCAGCTGATCGAGGTCGTACGACTCGCCATCGGTGGTGCCGATGGAGATCAGACCCCGTCGGCCGCGCAGGTCGGCAGCGTCCAGGCCGGCGTCCTCCAGGGCCATCCGGGCCGCTGCGGCCGAGAACTGCGCCGCCCTGCCGAGCTGTTCCGCCTCCAGGGTGCGGATCCAGTCCAGCGGCTCGAACTCGACGATCTCGCAGCCGTTGGCGTGGGCGAACCCTTCGGTGTCGAACACCGTGATGGGCCGGGCCCCACTGCGGCCCTCCTTCAGGCCCTCGAGGAACTCCTTCGCCCCCAGCCCGATGCTGGAGACCACCCCGAGTCCCGTGAGAACCACCCGGTGCCGTCCCGTTGCCTCCGGGCCGGCGTCGTGCACTGCCGACATGCCTACCTCCTTGTCCACGTCCGACCTACGCGCGCGCCACCCGGAGGCGTCGCGGACGGGTCACCAGCCGGCCGGCTCCCCGACGACCTCGTACACGCCCGTGAGGTTGACCATGCGCGGCAGTTCGGACTGGTTGATGACCACGCCGAACTCCTTTTCCAGTGCCGCGAGGATCTCGATCGCGCGGAGCGAGTCGGCGTTGTGGTCCTCCTTGAAGAGGCTGGTTTCCGAGACCTCTTCCTCTTCGATCTCAAGAATGTCGCAGACGATTTCCTTGATGATGACAAGACGCTCTTCGCGCGTTGCAGCGGCCATGCCGACACCTCTCTCGTGAATTGCCGAACGGGCAATTCCAGTGACTTCCTGACGATTTCTAAGCCGTGGCTGTCCGCTCCGGCAAGCCGCATTGCACAAAGCTGCCAAGCAACGCCGGGGAATTCTCCGCGGGCAGCGGGCGGGGACAGGTTTCGGCAGGGTCCGGCCGCGACCCCGGCCGCGG
>NZ_MSGP01000749.1 GCF_002078235.1 Streptomyces viridosporus | reverse complement strand
GTCCGGACCGGCCGGGGTCCGATTGGGTGGCCGGGGACGCGGCTGGAAGACTGTGGCCATGAGCGACTCCTCCCCCGCCCGCCCCACCGCCCCCGTCCTCGAGGTGTGGTGCGAACTCCAGTGCCCGGACTGCCGCACCGCCCTGGACGACCTCCGCGCCCTGCGCGCCCGCTACGGCGACCGCCTGGAGGTGCGCCTGCGGCACTTCCCGCTGGAGAAGCACAAGCACTCCTTCGCCGCCGCCCAGGCCGCCGAGGAGGCGCTGGAGCAGGGGCGGGGCTGGCCGTACGTCGAGGCGGTGCTGGGCCGGGTCGAGGAGCTGGACCGCCGGGGAGAGCCCTTCCTGGTCGAGGTCGCCCGGGAACTCGGCCTGGACGCCGAGGAGTTCGACACCGCGCTGATCGACGGACGGCACACCCTGATCGTGGACGCGGACCAGGCCGAGGGCAAGGCGATCGGGGTGACGGGCACCCCGACCTATGTGATCGGCGGCGAGCGCCTCGACGGCGGCAAGAGCCAGGAGGGCCTGCGCGAGCGCATCGAGGAGATCGCGGACCGGCTGCTGGCCGGAGGGGAGGGGTGACCGGGAGCCCCGCCGGCGGCTACAGCAGCGGCTTGTACATCGAGTACTCGACGGTCGTGTAGCCGAGCGACGCGTAGAGCCGCTCGGCCGGCGTGTTGCCGGCGAAGACGTTGAGGCCGAGGATCCGTTTGCCCGCGGCCACCGACCGGGCCTCGGCGAGCAGCATGAGGGAGCGCCCGTGTCCCCGGCCGCGGTGGGCGGCGTCGGTCTCGACGTCGAAGACGTAGCCGTGCTCCCCGCTCACCGAGAGCCACAGGGTTCCCACGGGTGTGCCCTCGTGTTCCAGGACGTCGAAGAGCATGCCCGCAGTGGCGCGGCCCTCGGGCAGCAGGACGACCCGGTCCCGCTCCGCCTTGGCCCGCGCCTCGGCCTCGGGCACCCCGCGCGCGGTCCAGTTCCGCGCGTACTCCTCGTCGCCCCTGGCCCTCCAGGGTCCGTACTCGGCGTCGGTCATCGGCCGTGCCCCGCTGCCCGCCGGAAGAGCGGGCGGGGTGTCGCCGAGCGGCTTCTCCATGCCGCGGTTGCGCACCACGTAGCCGAGCGCCGTGGCGAGGCGGAGGGCCGGTCCGGCGTCGGCGGGGACGGTCGCCTCGATGCGGCGGCAGCCCCAGGCGCGCACCACCTCCTCCGCCGCGAGCGCGGCCACCGTGCCCCGGCCGCGCCGGCGGTCCGGCTCCTCGACGCGCAGGTGCAGGATCCGGGCCACCCCGGCACCGAAGACCGGGTGCGTGGCGAGGTGGACCTCCCCGACGGGACGACTGTTCACGCACACCTGGTAGCGGCGCGAACGCGTGCCGTCGGGGTTCTGCTGAAGCGGCTCGGCCGGCCGCAGGGTCGTGGTCATCACGGGTGTTCTACCCGCTGCCGTGCCCCGGGTCAGCCGAATGTCCGGACCGTCACGGATCGAGGTCGGCGCCCGAGCGCTCGTCGAAGATCCGCATGGCCTTGGCGGTCACCGGGCCCGGGGCGCCGGGCAGCTCCCGGTCGTCGACGCGGTGCACGGCCTGCACGTCGCGCAGGGTGGAGGTGAGGAAGACCTCCTCGGCCCGCTCCAGGACGTCCATCGGCAGATCGGTCTCCCGGGCGCCGGTCCACTCGACGGCCAGGGCGCGGGTGATGCCCGCCAGGCAGCCGGAGGCGAGCGGCGGGGTGTGGATCTCGCCGTCGAGGACGACGAAGACGTTGGACCCGGTGCCCTCGCAGAGCTGTCCGACGGTGTTGCCGAACAGCGCCTCGGAGGCACCCCGTTCGCCGGCGCGGGCGAGGGCGACGACGTTCTCGGCGTACGAGGTGGTCTTCAGGCCGGTGACCGCGCCGCGCTCGTTGCGGGCCCAGGGCACGGTGATGACGGCGGTGGAGTCGGGGCGGCGGGTCGTCTCCTCGAAGGCGACCACGAGGGTCGGGCCGTATGCGCCGCGGTCGGAGCCGAGCGGGCCGCGGCCACCGGTGTAGGTGATGCGCAGCCGGCCGAGCGGCACCGGGTTGGCCTCGATGACGGCGGCGCAGGCCCGGCGGACCTCGTCCAGGTCGGGGTCGGGCAGTCCGAGCCCCCGGGCGGACCGGGTCAGCCGGTCGAGATGCCGGGTGAGCGCGAACGGACGGCCGTCCACGGCCTTCACCGTCTCGAAGATGCCGTCGCCCACGGTCAGCCCGTGATCGAGGACGGAGACGCGGGCGGACTCGATGTCCTGCAGCCCGCCGTCGAGCCAGATCTTCACCTCTTAGGTCCCTTCACTCACCTCGTACGTTCCCGACGCTACCGCGAGCAGCCGGGAAGCCTTCAGTTCGGTCTCCCGCCACTCCCCCTCGGGGTCGGAGCCCCAGGTGATCCCGGCGCCGGTGCCGAACCGCAGGACGGCCCCGCCACGGGCGTCCCGGTCGATCCAGAAGGTGCGGATGCCCACCGCCAGCTCGCCGGTGCCGCGGTCGGCGTCGACCCAGCCGACGCCTCCGCAGTACGGGCCGCGGGGCGCCGTCTCCAGCGCGTCGATGATCCGCAGGGCGCTCGACTTGGGCGCGCCGGTGACGGAGCCGGGCGGGAAGGCGGCACCGAGCAGCTCCGGCCAGCCGGCCCCGGGACGCAGTTCGCCCCGCACCGTCGACACCAGGTGGACCAGTCCCGGGTGCTTCTCGACGGCGCACAGGTCCGGCACCGTCACGGTGCCGGTGGCGCAGACCCGCCCGATGTCGTTGCGGACCAGGTCGACGATCATGACGTTCTCGGCGTAGTCCTTCTCCAGGAGGTCCGCCTCGGTGCGTCCGGTGCCCTTGATCGGCCCGGACTCCACGGTCCGCCCGGCGCGGCGCAGGAACAGCTCGGGCGACGCGGTGGCGATCTCCACGCCGTGCCCGGGCAGACGGATCGTTCCTGCGTACGGCGCCGGATTGCCCCGGGCCAGCAGGGCCGTGAGGGCGTCCACGTCGGCGTCGGACGGCACCGGCGCGGACAGCACACGGCAGAGGTTCGCCTGGTAGACCTCGCCGGCCGCGATGTGCTCGCGGATGCGGCGGACGGCCGCCGTGTACGCGGCACGGTCCAGCGAGGACGTCCAGTCGTCGGGGCCCGGCCCCCGCCAGGCGCCCGGCACGGGCGCCGGCACCGGCCGCTCCCGGACGTCCCGGAAGCGCGCGCAGGTCAGACGGCCCTCGAAGTCGGCGCCGACGGCCCAGAACCCGGTGGAGTCCAGGGCCGCGGGGTCGTCGGTGACGTCGAGCAGTCCGGTGGCGACGCGGTCGCCGAAGCGGGCGAGGGGCGGGAGGTCGGGCACGCGAGGAGTCTATGGCGGACCCGCTCCGGGCGGCCCGGTCGCGTCCCCCGGGACGCTCCGGCCGGGCCCGGGAGCGGACTCCGCGCAGCACGCTGCGCAAACGTGTTTTTGTGCTGGCCCCGGAATCCGCTAGAGTTCAGTTCGTCGCCGGGACGCGCAAGCCGACCGAAACGACAGGCGGACGTAGCTCAGTTGGTAGAGCGCAACCTTGCCAAGGTTGAGGTCGCGAGTTCGAGCCTCGTCGTCCGCTCGAAGGAAGAGGGGGCTTCCCGGTCCCCTCCGCTCCTGGTGGAGTGGCCGAGAGGCGAGGCAACGGCCTGCAAAGCCGTCTACACGGGTTCAAATCCCGTCTCCACCTCCAAGGACGATTAGCTCAGCGGGAGAGCGCTTCCCTGACACGGAAGAGGTCACTGGTTCAATCCCAGTATCGTCCACCGGATCTTCGGATCCCCCGCGCGATTAGCTCAGCGGGAGAGCGCTTCCCTGACACGGAAGAGGTCACTGGTTCAATCCCAGTATCGCGCACGCAGTGCCCATGATCCGCTCCTCGGAGTGATCGTGGTCCCGAGGACGATTAGCTCAGCGGGAGAGCGCTTCCCTGACACGGAAGAGGTCACTGGTTCAATCCCAGTATCGTCCACGCACACCGGACCCCCGGCCGCGCCAGCGGCCGGGGGTCCGGTCGTCTCCGGGGTCCTCAGGACGAGAACAGCATGCGTCCGAAGCTCTTGTGCCGTCCGTGATGACCGTAGTGGCCGCCGTGCGGGGCACCCCACGCGGGAGGCTGCGGGGTCGCCGGGTACGCCTGCGGAGCGGCGGGCGGGGCGGGCGGTGCGGGCTGGGACCACTGGGCCTCCAGCCGGGTCAGCGACTCCAGCTCGCCGTAGTCCAGGAAGATCCCTCGGCACCCGCTGCACTGCTCGATCTGAACACCGTTGCGGTTGTAGGTGTGCATCGGCGCACGACACTTCGGACACTGCATGATCGATTCAACTCCTCGCCGGTCGGCCCTGCTTCACACGTCGCCAGGACAGACTCCGTCCGGCTCCGGTCGGTTGCACCCTAGCCCGCGGACGCGTGCGCCGGCCGGGGCGGGACCGCGGCCATGCGCGCGCAGGCGTCGATCACGGACCGTTCCACCTCGTCCGGGTGCCGTCCGTCCGCCGCGGCCTTGACGATCATCCGCGCGGCGGTCTGCACGGTGAGGGCACGGGCCGGGACGTCCAGCACGGCCCAGGGGTCGCCGCCGCCGGGGACGGCCGGACCGCCCGCGGCACGGTAGGCGTCGAGGAACCGCCCCCACTCCTCCCCCGGCAGCAGCCCGCACGCGTACCAGGCCGCCGGGCGCGCCAGGTCCCAGGCGGGAACGCCCACGCCCAGGTCGTCGACGTCTATCAGCCGCCAGGAGCCGCCGAAGACGCGTACGAGCTGGCCCAGGTGGAGGTCGCCGTGGCAGAGGGTGGTGCCATCCGGCATGGGGGCCTCGGCGCGGGCCCACGGGGGCAGGGCGGCCCAGGCGCGCAGCACGGGGCCGGCGGCCGGGACGGGACCGAGGGCCCGCAGCCGGGTGACGGCGCGGGCCGCCTCGGCCGGTCCCCGCATGGCGGGCAGCGGCACGGGGGCAGGGGTGCGGTGCAGCCGGGCGAGCAGGGCGGCGACGGCCTCCCACGGGGCGGCGTCGGGATCGTCCGGGTCGACGGGGACGCCGTACGGCCAGAAGGTCACGAGCCGGTCGTGCAGGCCGGCCGGGCTCGGGTCGAGCGGGGGCAGGAAGACGTCCGGGAGGCGCGCGGCCGCGGCGAGGCGCCGGGCCAGTGCGGCGGGGTCGGCGCCCGGGGCGTGGGCCTTCGCCACGGTGTCCTCGTGGCGTACGACGGTGCCGTCGGGGCGGTCGGCCAGGGTGCCGGTCGCCCCGCAGCGGCAGGCCGGGGTGCGGGAGTGGGCCATGTCCCGGACACGGGCGGCGAGGTCGGGGAGAAGGGCGTCGGCGGTCACGGGGCTCCCTGGGGTGCGGATCTGGAGGGAGGGTACGCGGAGGGGACGGAGGGGAAGGGCGCCTTCGCCGGACCGCCTGGATGCCGGGCCGCCGGGATGCCGGGCCGCCGGAGACAAGGGCAATGCCGGCGCAGCTCCCCAGCTGCGCCGGCATCTGTGCCGTCCGCCGCACCCCCGTCCCCACGGGGTTTCATGGGTGGATGTCCCCGCCCGGACCGCTCTTCCGGGCTTGGGGTCGCCGCTCAGCGCCCCAGCATCTCGCCCACGGACGACGCCTGTGTGGTCACCGTCTCCCACCCGTCGAAGACGAGGAGGAGCAGGACCGCCAGGGGAAGGGCCATCAGCGTCGCCACCAGCGGGTGGCGACGGCCCTCGCGGCGCGGCCGGAACCCGGCGGTGCCCGCCATGCGCTCCCGCGCGCGGACCAGTGTCCGCGGTGCCGTGTGGGCCATGGCCCTCTCCTGACCGTTTCGGTTGCCGTGTTGTCGTGTTGTCGCGTTGTGTGTGGTGTCCTTGGCAGCGGCGGGCGTCCGACCTCGGGGGACGAGTGCTGCACCCGCCGCTCGACCTCAAATCTAGGGGTCCGGCGTTCCCCGGACGTCATGCCCTCGTACCGATTGCCGGGCCTCCCGGAGGATGAGCCGTGTCCTGCGGTGTACTCCCCTGGGTGGAGACGGAGCCCTACGCCTCAGGGACATCCCGGAGGGGCCGGTCGCTCCGTCCGGTTTTCTCCGTGTCGTCCTCCCGCGGCACCGGCTGTTCCACCAGGGCCAGCACCCGGTTCGCCATGAAGCGGGCCGTCCGCACGACGACCCCGGTTCGGGTGACTTCGCTCACTTCGACCACCCCCCGGCGGACCGCCGTCTCCACCCGGCGCCCGGCCCTGCTCGCCACCACCTCGTACGTGCGCGTCGTGTCCCCCGCGTCCACGACTATCTCCACGCGGTCACCCTTCACGCGATCAATCCCCCTCCGGTGTCGGGTGGTTGGGATCGTCCATCGCGTGACCCCGACCGGCTCACGCGTTCCCTGACCACCTTTCAAGTGTCCCACCCGGCACTGACAATCGATCGGTCCGAGAGGGCGCGGCCTCTGCGCGCGGGCGGCCGGGGAAACGTAAGCTGTGGCTCGGCACAGGACCGGGCAGCGGGGATGAACATGGCGATGATGCGCCTGAGGCGCGAGGACCCGCGCGTCGTCGGCTCTTTCAGACTTCACCGACGGCTCGGCGCGGGCGGGATGGGCGTGGTCTACCTGGGCTCCGACAAGAAGGGGCAGCGGGTCGCGTTGAAGGTCAT
The DNA here is from genome assembly GCF_002078235.1 of Streptomyces viridosporus. Lineage (GTDB taxonomy): Bacteria > Actinomycetota > Actinomycetes > Streptomycetales > Streptomycetaceae > Streptomyces > Streptomyces viridosporus. The sequence goes on along the minus strand of NZ_MSGP01000749.1, from coordinate 808 downwards.
CCGGCCCGACCTGGCGGAGGACCAGGAGTTCCGCTCGCGGTTCGCACGCGAGGTCTCGGCGGCACGGCGCATCCGCGGGGGCTGCACGGCGCGGCTGGTGGCCGCCGACCTCGACGCGGACCGGCCGTGGTTCGCCACGCAGTACGTGCCCGGCCCGTCCCTGCACGACAAGGTCGCCGGCGAGGGACCGCTCGGCGCGGCCGAGGTCGCCGCCATCGGCGCGGCCCTGTCCGAGGGGCTGGTCGCCGTGCACGAGGCCGGCGTGGTGCACCGGGACCTGAAGCCGTCCAACATCCTGCTGTCCCCGAAGGGGCCGCGGATCATCGACTTCGGCATCGCCTGGGCGACCGGCGCCTCGACGCTCACGCACGTCGGCACCGCCGTCGGCTCGCCCGGGTTCCTCGCCCCGGAGCAGGTGCGCGGCGCCGCCGTCACCCCGGCCACGGACGTGTTCTCGCTGGGCGCCACGCTCGCGTACGCGTCGATGGGCGACTCCCCCTTCGGACACGGCAGTTCCGAGGTGATGCTGTACCGCGTCGTGCACGAGGAGGCCCAACTGCACGGCGTTCCGGACGCCCTGGCCCCGCTCGTCCGCGCCTGCCTGGCGAAGGACCCCGAGGAGCGGCCCAGCACGCTCCAACTCTCGCTGCGGCTCAAGGAGATCGCGGCCCGGGAGGCCCAGGGCCTCGCCGACGTCCGACCGCCCGCGCCGCGCGAGGCCGAGACGGAGCGGCCCGCCGGGCGCCTCGCCGACACCTACCCGGACCGCGCCCAGGCGCGCCGGCCGGGCCGGCGCGCCTGGGCGCGG
>NZ_MSGP01000748.1 GCF_002078235.1 Streptomyces viridosporus | reverse complement strand
GCTGGAGACGCTGGTGCTGCGCCTGCTCGCCAAGGACCCGCAGCACCAGCGTCTCCAGCGCCTCGGGGACCTCGGGGCGGATCCGGCGCACGGGCAGCGGCGGCTCGTACAGGTGCCGGTGCAGCACGCCGAGCGCCGTAGAGCCGGCGAACGGCACGTCGCCGCTGAGCAGCTCGTGCAGGAGCACACCGAGCGCGTACAGGTCCGTGTACGGGCCGACCGCACCGCCCATCGCCTGCTCGGGGGCCATGTAGGCGGGCGAGCCGATGGGCGAGCCGGTGTGCGTCAGGCGCGTGGTGTCGCTGTCCATGACGGAGGCGACCCCGAGGTCCAGCACGGTGACCGTGCCGTCCTGGTTCACCATCACATTGCGCGGCTTGAGGTCGCGGTGGACGATCGGCACGGCGTGCACCGCGCTCAGCACGGCGCACAGCTGCGCGGCCACCGCCACGGCCCACTGCCACGGGTACGGGTCGTGTTCGGCGAGGTGGTCGCCGAGGTCGGCGCCGTCGACGTACTGCATGACGAGGAACAGCTCCTCGCCCGCGCTGCCCGCGTCGTGCACGGTGACCAGGCCCGGGTGGTCGACCTGTGCGGTCACCCGGCACTCGCGCACGAAGCGGCGGCGCAGTTCGTCGGCCTCCTGCCCGGCCACCTTGTCGGGGCGCAGCAGCTTCACCGCCACGCGCCGGTCCAGCCGCTGGTCGTAGGCCGTCCAGACCTGTCCCATGCCGCCCTGACCGATGAGCGTGGACAGTTCGTAGCGGCCGGCGACGACACGTCCCGCCGTCACGGTCACCTTCCGGTCTCGTGGTCGCCGTGCTGCCCGGGCTGCCCGTGCTGTCCGTCCTGACGGCGCAGGTAGTCGCTGAGTTCGTCGAGTTCCGCCCGCACCTGGTCGATCCGGGCGGGCGCGGGACGCTGCGCCGGCGGTACGGGGCCGGACGGCGCGGCGTCGTGGGGCGCGGGCGCGGGGTGCGGCACGGGCGGCCGGGGTA
>NZ_MSGP01000747.1 GCF_002078235.1 Streptomyces viridosporus | reverse complement strand
TGCGGCCGGTGTCGCGCAGGGCGCGCAGCCGCAGGGCCTGGAGGGGCTCGTCGAGGGGGTGGGCGTCGCACAGGGCGGTCAGCTCGGGCAGGCACTGCTCGGCCCGGCCGAGGGCGAGGGCGGCGGTGTGGCGGGCGCGCAGCGCGTCCAGGCGCCGGGTCCCGGCGCGGGCCGCCTCGGCGGTGCGGTCGGGGAGGTCGGCGAGGGCGGGCCCGTGCCACAGGGCGAGGGCGTCGTCCAGCAGGGCGCCCGCCTTGGCCGGGTCCCCGTCGGCCAGGGCGCGCAGGCCCTCCCCGGCCAGCCGCTCGAAGCGGTGCAGGTCGACGTCGTCGGGCGCGGCGGTGAGCCGGTAGCCGCCGTCGACGGAGGCCACGGCGTCCGCGCCGAGCACCCGGCGCAGCCGCCCGACCAGGGCCTGCAGCGCTCCCGTGGCGTCGGCCGGCGGTTCGCCGCCCCAGACCTCGTCGACCAGCAGGGGCACGGGGACGGTACGGCCGGCCCGCAGGGCGAGCACGGTCAGCAGCGCACGCAGCCGCGCCCCGCCGACGGGGACGGCACCGCCGTCGGGGCCGAGTGCCTGCGTGGTGCCGAGGATGCGGTAGCGCACGGGGTCCATTGTCACCGGTGGCCCGGGACCGGCCGGAGGCCGGGGCGGGACGCCGGCCGTCCGGGACGCGCCGGGAGGGCCGGCCGGCGGGCCGGGCGCCCGGCCCGCCCGCGGCCCGGTGCCGGGGCCGGGGCCGGTCCGGCCCTGCCGGACGGTCACCGGCCCGCGCCCGGTGACCGGTCGGCCGCCTGCCGCGGGTCCGCGGGCACCGCGCCCGCGCCGTCCGGTACGCGCCCCACCGGACGGGTGAGCCCGGTGAGCCGATCGCGCCGGCCGCCGCCGGGAACGCCGTCGGCGTCGGCGGGGAGCGGCGGCCGGCTCACCCCGTCGTCCCCCGCGGACGGCTCGCCGTGGCGCTCCGTCCGCCGGTCCTCGTAGCACACGTGCCAGGGCTCCACGGCCTCCACCCTCCTAGGAACCGCCGGTCGGCGCGAGACGTTTTCCCGGTGCGCCCGGTACGGTCGGGCAGCCCCCGCGTGTGCCCACCGCGTGTCCGACAGCCAAGGGAGTCCCGTTGACCACCGCCACCCTCCGCCCGCGCGACCGGCGGATCAGCCCGGTCTTCCTGGGCATCCTGGCCGTGACCGCGGTCACCGGATGGGCCACCTGGACCGGGTTCGCGGCACAGCCCGGCCTGGCCGTGTTCCTGTTCGTGACGGCCGCCTGGATCGTCTCCCTGTGCCTGCACGAGTACGCGCACGCGCGCACCGCGCTGCACGGCGGCGACATCTCGGTCGGCGCGAAGGGCTACCTCACGCTGAACCCGATGAAGTACACGCACGCCCTGCTGAGCATCGTGCTCCCCGTGCTGTTCGTGATCATGGGCGGGATCGGTCTGCCCGGCGGGGCCGTCTTCATCGAGCGCGGCCGGATCCGGGGGCGGTGGCGGCACAGCCTGATCTCGGCGGCCGGACCGCTGACGAACGTCCTGTTCGCCGTCGTGTGCACGGCGCCGTTCTGGCTGGGCGCGCTGGACGGCGTACCGGCCGACTTCCGGTTCGCGCTGGCCTTCCTGGCGCTGCTGCAGGTGACGGCGGCGATCCTGAACTTCCTGCCGGTGCCGGGCCTGGACGGCTACGGCGTGATCGAGCCCTGGCTGTCGTACGGCGTCCGGCGGCAGGTGGAGCCGTTCGCGCCGTTCGGGCTGCTGTTCGTGTTCGCGCTGCTGTGGCTGCCCGCGGTGAACGGCGCGTTCTTCGGCGTGGTCGACTCGCTGCTGAACGCCCTGGGCATCCACGAGTTCGACACGTACTGCGGCTACGACCTGTTCCGCTTCTGGCGGGAGACGAACGGGCTCTGCTCGGTCAGCCGGTGACGGAGCCGTCCCGCGCCCCCCGGCCGCGCTTGAGGTAGTACCAGGCCATGTTGGACGACAGGCCCGCCAGCAGCACCCAGACGACACCCAGCCAGCTGCCCTCGACGAAGGAGACGACGGCCGCGGCGACGGCGAGGAGGCAGACGACGAGGGCGTAGAGGGCGAGTCGCCGGGCCTGGGCGGGAGGAGGCGTGGGGGACATGACTGCTGGCTCCTGTCGGGGGACACTGCTACGCCGTCCAGTGTCCCCCATCGCCTCATACGTCCGTGACCCGGAGCCCGGCGTGCGCCTTGTACCGGCGGTTGACCGAGATCAGGTTGGCCACCAGCGCCTCCACCTGGTGGGCGCCGCGCAGCCGCCCGGCGAAGACGCCGCGCATGCCGGGGACGCGGCCGGCCAGCGCCTGGACGATCTCCACGTCGGCGCGGTCCTCGCCGAGCACCATCACGTCGGTGTCGATCTCGTCGATCTGCGGGTCCTGGAGCAGCATGGC
>NZ_MSGP01000746.1 GCF_002078235.1 Streptomyces viridosporus | reverse complement strand
CGCGGATGCGCTCCTGGATGATCCGGGCGATCCGGAACAGGTACTTGGCGCGCTCGGAGCCGGGCAGCGCGGACCACTTCCCGAACGCCTTGCGGGCGGCCCGCACCGCGCGGTCCACGTCCGCCTCGCCGGCCCGGGCGACCTCGGAGAGGACCTCCTCGGTGGCGGGGCTGACGGTCTTGAAGGCCTTGCCGTCGGCCGCGCGCAGGTTCTTCAGCTGGGCCTGCGTCGCCATTCCGGGCATCGTCGCGTGATCGTGGTCGTGTCCGCCGCCCCCCGCCGCCTTGCCGTGGGTCTTCAGCCAGCCCTTCATCGCCCCGATCTCCGGCCGCTGCGCGGCGGCGATGCGCTCGGCCAGTTTGACGATCTTCGGTGACTCGGCGCGGTCGGGGACCAGGTCGGTCATCTCCAGGGCCTGCGCGTGGTGCTCGATCATCATCCGCACGTAGGAGACGTCGGCGGAGTTGGGGGAGTCGTCCTCCGCGCGCTGCTGTGCGGCCTCCTCGGCCGACAGGGTCCGGTTCGCCTCCCCGGGTCCGCCCGGCGCGATGACCGACGGCCCGCTCGTCGCGGCCGACCCGGTGTCGTCCGTGTCGGAGTCGCAGCCCGTGAGCCCCAGTACGGCCAGGGCGGTCAGCCCGGCCGCGACGACGGACACACGTGGCACACGGCGGTGGAGCACAAGGACCTCCTGTGGCTGGGGGCATCCCCTCCGGTGGGAGGGTCGCGGAACACCTCGTGAGTGCTGACGACCGTCCTAGCACGCTTCCGCGCGTCGGTGATCGGAAAACTTCATTGCACGTGTGTTGCCCCCTGTTGGTATGTGCATGCCGAAGACGATACTGCCGGAGCGAAAACCGTTCCGAGGCGAACGGAACCAGGGAGGAAAACAGTGATCCTGTTGAGAGTTCCCCGAACCCGGCGCAGACGTTTGGGAGTTGCCGCCGCAGCCGGTGGGCTGCTGGCCGCGCTCCTCACCGCCGCCCCGGCCGCGGCGATCCCCGACCCCGGGGACGCGCCGGCCGCACCGAAGGAGGTCTCGCGGAGCGACCAGGCCGAGGCGCGGGAGGCCATCGCCGCCGGCGAGATCCCCGGCCAGGACGAGGTCGTCCACTCCGACAACATCCGGCACGTGGCCAACATCCCCAAGGACGCGCTGCCCGGCACCAACACGGACCTGGCGTTCCAGGGCCGCTACGCCTTCGCGGGCAACTACGACGGCTTCCGCATCTTCGACATCAGCAACCCGAAGTCGCCGAAGACGGTGGCCCAGGTCCTGTGCCCCGGCTCGCAGAACGACATCTCCGTCTCCGGGGACCTGCTGTTCCTGTCCACCGACTCCTCGCGCAGCGACAGCAGTTGCAACAGCACCACGCAGCCGGTGACCGAGAAGTCCTCGTGGGAGGGCATGAAGGTCTTCGACATCAGCGACAAGCGGAACCCGCGCTACGTCGCCGCCGTCGAGACCGCCTGCGGCTCGCACACCCACACGCTGGTGCCCGAGCGGAAGAACGTCTACGTCTACGTCTCCTCGTACTCGCCGAACGCGGCCTACCCCGACTGCCAGCCGCCGCACGACGGCATCTCCGTCATCAAGGTGCCGCGCAAGGCCCCGCACAAGGCGGCGGTCGTCGGCTTCCCGGTGCTGTTCCCGGGTGAGGGCCCGGACGGCGGCGGCAACCCGGGCGCGCCCACCAACCCGGGCGTCTCCAAGACCACCGGCTGCCACGACATCACCGTGCTGCCGTCCGAGGACCTGGCCGCCGGAGCCTGCATGGGCGACGGCATCCTGTTCTCCATCAAGGACCCGGAGCGCCCGAAGGTGATCGACCAGGTGCAGGACAACGTCAACTTCGCGTTCTGGCACTCGGCGACCTTCAACCAGAAGGCGAACAAGGTCGTGTTCACCGACGAGCTGGGCGGCGGAGGCGGCGCCACCTGCAACGCGGAGGTCGGCCCGAACCGCGGCGCGGACGGCATCTACGACATCGTCGGCAAGGGGGACAAGCGCAAGCTGGTCTTCCGCAGCTACTTCAAGATCCCCCGCCACCAGGCCGACACCGAGAACTGCGTGGCCCACAACGGCTCGCTGATCCCGGTCAAGGGCAAGGACCTGATGGTGCAGGCCTGGTACCAGGGCGGCGTCTCGGTCTGGGACTTCACGAACTCCTCCAAGCCCAAGGAGATCGCCTACTTCGAGCGTGGGCCGCTGTCCACCGAACAGAACGTCACCGGCGGCTCCTGGTCGGCGTACTACTACAACGGCTACATCTACTCGAACGACATGGCCAAGGGATTCGACGTCCTGAGGATCGACGACCGGCGCACGGACCCGGCCCGCAAGGTCCAGCTGCGCGAGCTCAACGTGCAGACGCAGCCGGACTACTTCGACTGAGCTTCCGGCTCCGGCCGGAGGGCCGGAGCCGGACGGCCGAGCCCCGGCCCGGTCGCGAAGAACCGGGCCAGGTCCGTCCCGCCGGGCACCTCGGTGTCCGGCGGGACGCCCAGCTCCCAGTCGAGCCGGTAGCGCTTGAAGAGCTCCGCGCGCAGCGTCGGGACCGGCATCGGCGCACCCGGCATCAGGGCCGCGAACACGGCGCCCATCAGCAGGGCGCGCAGCATCGGGTAGTCGGCGTCGACGTCCTGGGAGCCGTGCCGGACGACGGTGTCCCGCAGCAGCTCGGCCAGGCGCCGCTGCTCGGGGCAGGTGACGAATCCCTCGGCCTGCAGCAGCCCGGCCATGTGCTGGCGCATCAGGACCGGCCGGTCCCGCGCCAGGCCCAGGATCGCGTCGATGGCCCGCGCCAACCGCTCCCGGCCGTCCTCGGTGCGCGGCTCGCGCTCCAGGGCCTCCTCCAGGGTGCGGTGCATCAGCCGGTGCACGGCGGACTGCACGAGCTGGCGTTTCCCGGGGAAGTAGTACGAGACCAGACCGCGGGCGGAGCCCGCCCGGTCGGCGATGTCGCCGAGCGTGGTCGCCTCGTATCCGTGCTCGTTCACCAGTTCGACGGCCGCGTGCAGGAGCCGCTCCTTCGAACGTCTCCGCAACTCTTCATTGACCAGGGGGCTGCGCGGGGACATGCTTGACTCCTGCGTTGACTGGCTGGCAGCCAACTATACTCAGCGCGTCCGGCCGGGTCCTTGGGGGCCCTCTCCGGGCTGCCGTCCGTCTCGGGCGACGCGGGGGATCGTCCGAGACGGACGGTATGGTTCCGGGCGGTGGCCTCGGGCCACCGCCCGGCCCCACGACGGGGTGCGCGGCTCACGGGTGCCGGCGCCGGTGGACCTGTACCGCCGCGGCCACCACCAGCGCGCCGAGCAGCCAGCCGCCGAGGACGTCCGTGGGCCAGTGGACGCCGAGCCAGACGCGGGTGAGGCCGACGCCGATCACCGAGAGTACCGCCAGGGCCAGCGCCACGCGCCGCACCAGGCGGCTCACGCGGTGGCGGTGCAGCAGCCACACCAGGAGCCCGCAGACGACCGTGGCGGTCATGGCGTGGCCCGACGGGAAGGCCGCGTAGTGCGCGGAGTCGACCGGGTCGGGCCAGACCGGGCGGGCACGGTCCACCGCGGCCTTCAGGCCCTGCTGCACGGCCGTTCCCAGGGCGACCGCCACCACCAGCCACGTCGCGGTCCACCGGGCCGCGTACCGCCACGCCAGCAGCGCCGCCGCCACGCCGCACAGGACCCGCATCGTCCACGGGTCCCAGACCCAGTCCGTCAGGATGCGGGCCGTCTGCGTCCAGCCGGGTTCCTCGACCGCCCAGCGGTGGGTGGTGCGGGAGATGTCGCCGTCCAGATCGAGCAGCGGACGCCATCCGACGGCGACCAGGGCCAGCAGCAGCGCCGAGCACAGGGCCAGTACGCCGGTGGGCAGGGTGGAGGGCTGTCTCTTATACACATCT
>NZ_MSGP01000745.1 GCF_002078235.1 Streptomyces viridosporus | reverse complement strand
CGGCACTCGCGACCCGCAGGATGCCGCCGGAGGACCCCCGGCGGCCGTTCCTCGTGCCTCAAGGGCCGGCCTCCCCGGGCCCACCGCCGGGCGTCGGCCCCGGGCAAGCGTGAGGCTGGGATCACCGTGCACATGCGATCCGTCGTGCTGAGGTCACGGAGGCGGGCCGACGCGCTCGTCCCGCAACTCGACTGCCAGGTGCCGTCCCGCTGTCGGCGACGGAAAAGGTCATACCCCCGGCCCCGGGGACCGTACTTGGCGGGCATGTCCCGCCACGGGACACCGGTGCGGACCCGGAACCGTATGCCGTCGATCAGCTGCCGTCGAGGCCGGACGGGCGGCCGCCCCGCCCAGGCCTCCTTTGGCAACGCCTTTGCGCGCCCGTCAGGTCTCCACGTGCCACCCGGTGATCATCACGGACCGTGATCTACTTCTGGTCACGGTGTCGATCGACGAGAAGCCGAGGTCATGACCCATCACTGCTGCGAGGCGATGACCAGCCGCGTGAACGTGCGCTGCGACCAGCACGACGACCCCTTCGCCTGCCCGGACGCGCTGGTTGACTTCAACGTCACGTTCCAGGAGTACGGGCTGATCATCCATGACGGTGGCACGTCGAGCATCACGATCGACTTCTGCCCCTGGTGCGGACGACGCCTCCCCGAGTCACAGCGGGACCGATGGTTTGACGAGCTGGAGCGCCGCGGGATCGATCCGTGGGAGGACGAGGTGCCTGCTGAGTTCCAGGACGACCGCTGGCTCACCTCTCTTCGCCAGAAGTGACGAACCAGCAGCCCCGGGCCGCTTCTGGAACACGCCCTGGATGTGCTGAGAAAGGCCGGCACCACATGTCTACCGACCAGACGTCCTGGGACGCCGCGGTACGCCACCTGTACAGGGACGCGTGCGCGTACATCGCCACCGGTCCGCGCCACCAGGAGGACTGGACGCTCGACGTCCTCGCGCTGATGGCCCGGGCCGTGCCGGACCCCCGGGGGCTGGGCCCGCGTCGACGACGCGGAGGAGGCCCCGAGCGCGTGGGGAACCCCACGTGGCCCTTCGCCGCCCACTCCTCGGAGTACGTCGCGCCGCGTCTCAAGGAGATCGACCGGGACAGCGCCGAGAACCTGCTCCTGGCCCTCACCGAGGGCGGCTGCACCCTGTCCAACCTTCAGTACTTCACCGAGTCCCCGGACGAATTGCGGGCGATGGCACTCACGGTCCTCGCACGGTACGGGGACAAGGCCACCTGTCGTACCAACGTCCGCAAGACCGGCAGCGCGCCCGGCACACTCGACTTCACGCTGGAGAGCCTGGAGTACAGCCCGATGAGTGTCTTCACGGAGGATTGCGGTCTCGTCGTCTCGGACACCGAGGTCGGTCTGTTCTGGAACTTCAATGACCTGTGATCCGGCTGTTGACCTCGTACGAGCGCAGCCGGTGCAGGGTGACCAGTCCGGTAGCGAAGGACGGGGAGGTGAGCCAGTGGCACGGGGCAGGGACCAGTGCGTGCGCGGCCCGAACGGTGGCGGGTTTTCCATCCCGTTGAACAACACATGCGCCGCCGGGGGCTCGCCTTCGAGGGCCCGTCGTCGTCTCGCGGTGTCAGAAGTGGTCGACCGTCTCTCCCTCGGGCACCCGGTAGCAGCCGGACGTGACGTTGATCCCCAGGCTCGGTGTCGCGTCCTCGGAGTACTGGACGATCCAGACGCTGACCTTCTTCGCGTCGTTGTCGGCGACCAGGTTGAGTGCCTTGTGGGGACTGTTGTCGTGGTACAGCTGCTTGGTCACCCAGCCGGCCGTGTTCAGCCTCTCCTTCAGGTTCTCCATCGCCAGGTCGATGTCGCCGGGCTTCGTCGGTGCGAGGTTCCAGGGGTGGTAGACGGTGAAGTACCTCTCCAGGGCTTTGTTTTCGCACTCCTTGACGCCGGGACCGGGCTCGGACGCCTTGCCTGGGACGCCGGCGAATCTGTAGAGCTCGCTGGACACCTCCTTCACGGCGGCGACCGCCTCTTCGGTCGTCGCCGTGCCGGCGTCGGGAAGGCCCGAACGGGCCTGCTGCGAATTGCCGGCGGTGCTGCCGGGGGAGGCGTTGCCGTCGTTTTCGGTCATGCCGCATCCGCTGAGGAGAAGTCCGGTCAGGACGAGGGCCAGGGGCAGGGACAGAGGGGAGCCGTCCCGGTGGTGCGGGGCCGGTACGGGACGTGGGCCGTAGAACATGAAAGTCCAGGATCTTCGTCGAGTGGGGTGGTGGCGGAAGGGTGCTCGACACCGTCATGCCTTTTACCCGGGAGCGGTCATATGGCCGCCGGCTGCTTTCTGCCCGGGCGTCGCTGCGTACGTTAGGGGGCGGGAGCACTGCGCGGCATCCGCGTGCCCGCTCGATCCGGACTGA
>NZ_MSGP01000744.1 GCF_002078235.1 Streptomyces viridosporus | reverse complement strand
ACCGCCCCGAAGGCGCCGGCGGCTTCGCCGGCGCCTTCGGGGCGGTCACCCGCGAAGGACCCGCGTCCGGTTCGACCATCTTGGTCTTCTTGCCCGGCTTCTCGGCCTTCGCCTTTTTCGTCTTTGGCACCCGTCCAGGGTAAGACGCCCGTGTCCCCGTCCGGGAGCGGCCCGGGTGTCGCACGGGATGCGCCGGCGACGGCCACGCGCCGCGGAAGGGGCAGTAGCGTTCCGTACATGAGACTCGGTGTCCTCGACGTGGGTTCGAACACGGTGCACCTGCTGGTGGTCGACGCCCACCCCGGCGCGTGCCCGCTGCCCGCGCACTCGCACAAGGTCGAGCTGCGCCTCGCCCAGCTCCTGGGCGACAGCGGTGCCATCGGCCCGGAGGGGATCGACCGACTGGTCTCGGTCGTCCACGAGGCGCTGCGGGCCGCCGAGGACAAAGGGGTCGAGGAACTGCTGCCGTTCGCGACCTCCGCGGTGCGCGACGCGAACAACGCCGACGACGTCCTCGCCCGGGTGCGCGAGGAGACCGGGGTCGAGCTGCAGGTCCTCAGCGGCGCGGAGGAGGCCCGGCTCACCTTCCTCGCCGCCCGCCGCTGGTTCGGCTGGTCGGCCGGGAGACTGCTCGTCATCGACATCGGCGGCGGCTCCCTGGAGATCGCCTACGGCATGGACGAGGAGCCCGACGCCGCCGTGTCGCTGCCGCTGGGCGCCGGCCGCCTCACCGCCGCCCGGCTGCCCGGCGACCCGCCCGAGTCGGACGACGTCCGCGCGCTGCGCCGCCACGTGCGCACCGAGATCGCCCGCACGGTCGGCGAGTTCAGCCGCCTCGGCGCCCCCGATCACGTGGTGGCCACCTCCAAGACCTTCAAGCAGCTCGCCCGCATCGCCGGCGCCCCCGGCTCCGCTGAGGGCCCGTACGTCCAGCGCGAGCTGAAGCGGGAGTCCCTGGAGAGCTGGGTGCCCCGGCTCGCCGGCATGACCGTCGCCGAGCGCGCCGAACTGCCCGGCGTCCCCGAGGGCCGCGCGGGCCAGCTGCTCGCCGGGGCCCTGGTCGCGGAGGGCGCGATGGACCTGTTCGGCGTGGAACGGCTGGAGATCTGCCCGTGGGCGCTCCGTGAGGGTGTCATCCTGCGCCGCCTGGACCACATGGGACCGGCGTAGCCGTACGCGCGGCACGCGGCGCCGGGGACCCGCGCCGCCGGGTGCCGGCGGGGACGGCCGGACGGTTGCCTCGATCACACCCCCGGCCGGGCGGGCGGACCGCCCCGGAGGCGGACGAGCGGGCCCTGCCCTGCGGACACGCGGTTCCGGCGGCGGTGAGGAGCCCTGGCCGAAGCCGATCGTCCGGTACCCGGCCGCCCCCCGTCCGCCGATCGCACCCCGTACCCTGTCCCTCGTGGCAGAACCAGCGGTGCGCATCCCGGATGCGAAGGTCGCCCTGTCGACGGCCTCCGTCTACCCGGAGTCGACGGCGACGGCCTTCGAGATCGCCGCGCGCCTCGGGTACGACGGCGTCGAGGTCATGGTGTGGACCGACCCGGTCAGCCAGGACATCGAGGCGCTGCGCAGACTCAGCGACTACCACCGCATCCCCGTCCTGGCCGTGCACGCCCCCTGCCTGCTCATCACGCAGCGCGTGTGGTCCACCGACCCCTGGACCAAGCTCCAGCGGGCCCGGGCGGCCGCCGAGAAGCTCGGCGCCGGCACCGTCGTCGTCCACCCGCCCTTCCGCTGGCAGCGGCAGTACGCCCGCGACTTCGTGGACGGGGTCTGGCGGATGGCGGACGAGACGGATGTGCGGTTCGCCGTCGAGAACATGTACCCCTGGCGCTACCGCGACCGCGAGATGCTGGCGTACGCCCCCGACTGGGACGTCACCAAAGAGGACTACCGCCACTTCACGATCGACCTCAGCCACGCCTCGACCGCCCGCACCGACGCCCTGCAGATGATCGACCGCATGGGCGAGCGCCTGGGCCACGTCCACCTCGCCGACGGCCGGGGCTCGGCCAAGGACGAGCACCTCGTGCCCGGCCGCGGCGACCAGCCCTGCGCCGAGGTGCTGGAGCGCCTCGCGCTCGGCGGTTTCGACGGCCACGTCGTCATCGAGGTCAACACCCGCCGCGCCCTGTCCGGCGCGGAGCGCGAGGCCGACCTGGCCGAGGCGCTGGCGTTCGCCCGCCGGCACCTGGCACCCGCC
>NZ_MSGP01000743.1 GCF_002078235.1 Streptomyces viridosporus | reverse complement strand
GACGTTGTCGTGCCGGGCGCCGTGGGCTGGGGCGCCCGGCACGACAACGTCTCCGGGAACACCGTCACCAGCGGCATCCCGTTCGTGCCGCCGAGCGCGGACTTCACCGCCGGCGCTCCGACGGGGCGCACGCCCCCGAAGCGGCCCGAGACGGCCTCCCCTCCCGCGGGGGGCTCCTCGAAGCCGAAGAAGAAGGGGCGCAACAAGCTCGTCCTGCTCGGCGGTGCCGTGGTCTTCCTCGCCGGTGTCGCCTACGGCGCCGGTCTGCTGATGAACCACTCCGACGTGCCCAAGGGCACCACCGTGCTCGGCGTCGACATCGGCGGCAGCACCCGCGACGAGGCCGTGAAGAAGCTCGACCGGGCCCTCGACGACCGGCTGAACAAGCCGCTGAAGCTGTCGGTCGACGGCAAGACCGTCGAGCTGGAGCCGGACAACGCGGGGCTGCAGTTCGACACCGACGCCACCGTCGGCAAGGCCGCCCGGAGCGACTACAACCCGGTCTCCGTGATCGGCTCGCTCTTCGGCAACCACCGTGTCGTCGAACCGGTCGTGCCGGTGGACGAGGAGAAGCTGCACGCCGCCCTCGAGGACGTGGCCGGCGGGTCCGGCTCGGTGGTCGAGGGCTCGATCGAGTTCAAGTCCGGCAAGGCCGTCCCCGTCTACCCCAAGGCGGGCCGGGGCATCGACGTCGACAAGGCGACCGAGGCGGTGCAGAAGGCGTACCGCACCCAGGTGGAGACCGGCGCCTCCACCCCGGTGAACGTCCCGACGACCACCCGGCAGCCCACGGTCTCCAAGGCCGAGGTCGACCGGATGATGAAGGAGTTCGCCCAGCCGGCGATGTCGGCCAACGTGGTCGTGCAGACCGACGCGGAGCACTCGGTCCCGATGAGCCCGCAGAACTCGCTGTGGAAGTTCCTCGGGGTGGACGCCGTGGGCGGCAAGCTGGTCGACAAGCCCGACCTGGCCGCCCTGGAGAAGCTCTACGGCCAGGCGTTCGAAGGGGTGCTCATCACCCGGGGCAACGGCGAGAAGACGCCGGTCACCCCGCAGGACGTCTACGGCGCCCTGCGCCAGGCGCTGACCAGCACGGGCGACCGGGTCGCGGTCATCGAGACCGACCCCAGCTGACGCGAGCCGCACACACGGGAGCGGCGCCGCCCGGGTCCGACGCGACCCGGGCGGCGCCGCTCTTCCGCGTGGGCCACGTGTGCCTCACACCTCACGCGTGCGCCGTCGCTCAGTGAGCGGCGACGACCACCGGCGCCTCCGCACCGGCCTCCGCCTCCTGGGCGCGGCTCTTGACGCCGAGGACGGCGGCGACGGCACCGAGCAGGCACAGGATCCCGGTGACGGTGACGGCGGAGTGCAGACCGTTGACGAACGCCTGCCCGCTGCCCTCGACGACCGCGGCCCTGAGCTGCGCCGGCATGTCGGAGGAGACCGGGGCGATGCCCATCGCGACGGCGTCCTCGGCCTTCTCCAGACCGCGGGCCACGGAAGCCGGGACGCCCGCCCCGGTGAGCTCGCCGAACAGCGAGGAGCCGACCTTGCCGGCGATCACGGTGACCAGCACGGAGGTGCCGAGCGCACCACCGATCTGCAGCATGGTGGACTGCAGGCCGGACGCCACACCGCCGTCCCTGACCGGCGCGTTGCCGATGATCGCGGCGGCGGTGGCGGGCAGCACGATGCCGACGCCGAGGCCCATCGCGATGTACGGCGGCCACATCGTCGCGTAGGACGAGTCGACGGTCCAGGTGAGCATGGAGAACATGGCGGCGGCCGAGAGGACCAGGCCCAGCGGGATCGTGACGCGCGGTCCGAAGCGGGCGGTCAGCTGGGAGCCGAGCGGCGAGGCGACCAGCGAGGCGAGCGACATCGGCAGCGTGCTGACACCGGCCTCGACGGGCGTGTAGCCGCGCACGTTCTGCAGGTACAGCATGATGAAGAAGATGCCGCCGAGCATGACGAAGAAGTTCAGCAGCGTCATGACGGCACCGGTGGTCAGCGACCGGTTGCGGAACAGGCGCATCGGCAGCAGCGGGCTCTCCTGCCGGGTCTCGTACCAGCAGAAGACGGTCAGGAGCACCAGGCCGAGGGCGATGGAGCCGAGGGTCCTGGCGGAGGTCCAGCCCCAGGTCTCGCCCTTGACGATGCCGAAGACGAGCGCGAGCAGACCCGCGGCCAGCAGCACCACGCCGGCGATGTCGAAGCGCCGGCGGTCGCCGGAGTTCTTGGACTCGGTGAGGACCGCCATGCTGAACAGCAGCGCGACGACGCCGATCGGCGCGTTCAGGTAGAAGACCCACGTCCAGTCGACGTGCTCGACGAGCAGGCCGCCGACGATCGGGCCCAGCGACGTGGAGACGGCCGAGACCATGCCCCAGATGCCCACCGCGAGCCCGAACCTCTTCGGGGGGAACACGGCGCGCAGGATGCCCAGGGTGTTGGGCATCAGGATGCCGCCGCACAGGCCCTGCAGGGCGCGGAAGAGGATGACGCCCTCGACACTGCCGGCCAGGCCGATGGCGACCGAGGTGACGACGAACCCGCCGACGCCGACGAGGTAGTACAGGCGCCGGCCGAACCGGTCGCCGAGCTTGCCGCCGAGGATCATCGAGGCGGCGAGCGCGAGCAGGTAGGAGTTGGTGACCCACTGCAGCTCCGCGGTGCTGGCCCCGAGGTCCTTGCCGATCGCCGGGTTGGCGATGGCGACGACGGAGCCGTCGAGCTGCACCATGAGCAGGCCGAACGACACGGCGATCAGCGCGAGCCAGGGGTTGCCCCGGAAGCGTGCGGACCCCGGCTGCGCGGAGGCAGCCGTGGCCGGGGCGGAGTGATCCACGGGAGTGGACGCCATGGAGGAAGCCGTTTCTTTCTCAAAGGGGGACGAAGGAACTGCACGGAGGCAGGCCGCGGTTCCCCGACGGGCCCGGGGCGCCCACCCGGCCGGAGGAAGCGGGCAGGGGGGCGCGCGGGGTCGCGGAGGAGGGCCTGCCCGGGC
>NZ_MSGP01000742.1 GCF_002078235.1 Streptomyces viridosporus | reverse complement strand
GCGGCGGCCGGACGGCGACGTGTGGCAGTGGGACCTGTGGCAGGCCGGCATGGGTCTGGTCGACTTCACCAGTCCCGACGCCCGCGCCTGGTTCCAGTCGAAGCTCAAGCCCCTCCTCGACCAGGGCGTCGACAGCTTCAAGACGGACTTCGGCGAGCGCATCCCCACCGATGTCGTCTGGCACGACGGCTCCGACCCCGAGCGGATGCACAACTACTACACCCACCTGTACAACCGCACGGTGTTCGAACTGCTGGAGAAGGAGCGCGGGCAGGGTGAGGCCGTGCTCTTCGCCCGGTCCGCGACCGCGGGCGGACAGCAGTACCCCGTGCACTGGGGCGGCGACTGCTGGTCGTCCTTCGAGGCGATGGCCGAGTCCCTGCGGGGCGGGCTGTCCCTGTCCCTGAGCGGGTTCGCCTTCTGGAGCCACGACATCGGCGGTTTCGAGGGCACGCCCGACCCCGCGGTGTTCAAGCGCTGGCTCGCCTTCGGCCTGCTGTCCTCCCACAGCCGGCTGCACGGCTCCTCGTCCTACCGGGTGCCGTGGGAGTTCGGCGACGGGGCGGTCGAGGTCGCCCGGCGGTTCACCCTGCTCAAGCACCGCCTCATGCCGTACCTGTACGGCGCCGCCGCCGAGGCCCACCGCACGGGCGTCCCGGTGATGCGGCCCATGGTGCTGGAGTTCCCGGAGGACCCCGCGTGCCGGCCCCTCGACCGCCAGTACATGCTGGGCCCCGACCTCCTCGTGGCACCGGTGTTCACCGAGGACGGCGAGGTGGAGGTCTACCTGCCGGAGGGCACCTGGACGCACCTGCTCAGCGGCGAACGGGCCACCGGCACGCGGTGGCGCACCGAACGGCACGGCTTCGACAGCCTCCCGCTCTACGTCCGCGAGGGCGCCGTGCTGCCGCTGGCCGGCGACGACGCACGGCCCGACGGCGACTGGCTGGACGCGCCGGTCCTGCTCGTGCATCCCCCGGCCGCGCCCGACTACGCGGCCGAGGTCACCGTGCCGGACAGGGCGGGGCTGCCGGCCGCGACGTTCCACGTCCGGCGGGACGGCGACGTCCTGCGGGTCACGGCGTCCGGGACCGACCGCCCGTTCACGGTGCGCGTCGCCGGCGGGGCGCAGGCCGGGGGCGCGGGCGAGGTGGCACTGCCCTTAAGGTGACCGGGTGAGCGGGTGGGCGGATGAGCGGCCCGGTGGTCACTCCGTGTCCGGGTGGCTGCCCGGGCCGTGTCCGGGGCCCGCCAGGGGGGTCGGTGAGAGGGCCGCGGGTTCCTCACCGGCCTCCAGCAGGGTGTCCGCCGCGCCCACGATCAGCGGGTCCGGTTTGCCCAGCGCACCGTGGTCCTTCGCCGGATAGTCGCAGCGGTCGAGGAGGCTGCGCATGGCCTCGAGCCGGCCCCGGCGCTTGTCGTTGTTCTTCACGACCGTCCACGGCGCGTGGGGGGTGTCGGTCGCGCGGAACATCTCGACCTTGGCCTGGGTGTAGTCGTCCCAGCGGTCGAGCGAGGACAGGTCCATGGGGGACAGCTTCCAGCGCCGCACCGGATCGACCTGGCGGATCGCGAACCGGGTCCGCTGCTCGGCCCGGGACACGGAGAACCAGAACTTCACCAGCATGATGCCGTCGTCGGTGAGCAGCCGCTCGAACATCGGGGCCTGCTCGAGGAACTGGCGGTACTGGTGGTCCGTGCAGAAGCCCATGACCCGCTCGACGCCGGCGCGGTTGTACCAGGAGCGGTCGAAGAAGACGATCTCGCCCCGGGCCGGCAGGTGGGCCACGTAGCGCTGGAAGTACCACTGCCCCGCCTCCCGCTCGGTCGGCTTCTCCAGGGCCACCACGCGGGCGCCACGGGGGTTCAGGCGTTCCGTGAACCGCTGGATGGTGCCGCCCTTGCCGGCCGCGTCCCGCCCCTCGCAGATCACCACGATCCGCTGACCGGTGTCCTTCACCCACCGCTGCATCTTCAGCAGCTCGATCTGCAGGATCCGCTTCGTCCGTTCGTACTCCGACCGGCGGACCTTGCGGTCGTAGGGGTGGTTCTCCCGCCAGGTCTCGATGGGGGTGCCGTCGGCGCCGAGCAGGACGGGCCGCTCCGGGCGCCGGTCGTCCACCTCCAGTCCGTGGAGCAGGTCGTCGCCGGTCGTGCCGGCCCGGACCTCCTCGGCCTCCGCCCGGTTCTCCGTCGCGTCCGCATGCTCGGCCGTCACGTCGTCTCCCGTTTCCTCGCCCTCTCCGGGTGGCCCGCACGGGCCGGCCCCGCCGACCCCCGTGCGCATGCCCGGAATGCGCTACGAAAAGCGTATGCCTTCCGACGGTTCGAGGCGTCCCGTCCGGGAACCGGGGAGACGGGCGCCCCGGGCCGGTGGCGCGCGGGCTGAGCGAAGGCAGGGAGGACGCACGACGTGCAGATCGATCTGAAGGGCCGCACGGCACTGGTCACCGGTTCCACCCAGGGCATCGGCGCGGCGATCGCCACCGGGCTCGCGCGGGCGGGTGCCCGGGTCGCGGTCAACGGGCGCTCCGCCGACCGCGTACGGGCCGGTGCCGACCGGCTCGCGCGGGAGGTGCCCGGCGCCGACGTGGTGCCGGTCGCCGCGGACGTGACGACCCGGGCGGGCGCCGAGCAGGTGGCCGAGGCCCTGCCGCAGGTGGACGTCCTCGTCAACAACCTCGGCGTCTTCGGCACGGCCGACCCCCTGGAGATCACCGACGAGGAGTGGCGGCGCTACTTCGAGGTGAACGTACTGGCCGCCGTCCGGCTGACCCGGCTCTTCCTGCCGGGCATGACCGAGCGCGGATGGGGGCGTGTCCAGTACATCGCCAGCGACTCCGCGATCGTCACCCCCGCCGAGATGATCCATTACGGGATGTCCAAGACGGCACTGCTCGCCGTGGGCCGCGGGTTCGCCAAACAGGCCGCGGGCATCGGCGTCACGGTGAACTCGGTCATCGCGGGACCCACCCACACCGGAGGCGTGGAGGACTTCGTCTACGAGCTGGTGGACCGCGATCTCCCCTGGGACGAGGCGCAGCGCG
Organism: Streptomyces viridosporus; assembly: GCF_002078235.1. Lineage (GTDB taxonomy): Bacteria > Actinomycetota > Actinomycetes > Streptomycetales > Streptomycetaceae > Streptomyces > Streptomyces viridosporus. The sequence goes on along the minus strand of NZ_MSGP01000742.1, from coordinate 2,989 downwards.
TCTTCATGCGCACGCACCGTCCCCAGTCCCTGCTGCAGCGGCTGATCGAGCCCGAGGAGATCGCCCACATGGTCGTCTACCTCAGCTCCGACCAGGCCTCCGCGACGACCGGTGGGGCCCTGCGCGTGGACGGCGGTTACGTCGACGCGATCCTTCCCTGACCCCGCGGCCGCCCGGACGGCGCAGGGTACGCGGGAAGGCGACGCCCAAGGCGCCGGCCGTGCCGCAGCACATCCGCTGGCCGGTCCGGGCGCAGGCCCTCCGTACCGCCGGCCTCGTCTCCCGCGCCGCTTCCCTCCGGCGCGCGGGCGCCGCCGCTTCCCGTGACGGCCCCGGTGGCCGGCGCGCGGCGTCCCGGGCCCCGCCCCGCGGCGCTCCGCGGTCCTGGAGGGTGTCCACGGCAGGGACGGCGGCGACGTGTGCGAGGACGGTTCCGGAGACGGCCGGGCCGGCGCGCGCCCCGGGCCCCCCGCACGAGGCGTGCGCGGGCCGCGCGGGCCCTCAGCGCAGCCGGGCGACGCCGGCGTGGACGCCGCTGTCCTCGGGCGACGGTGCCGGAGGCGTCCGGAACCACTCCGCTGCCGTCACCAGGCCGGGTTCGACCAGGTCCAGGCCGTCGAAGAAGCGGGCGACCTCCTCGCGGGTGCGGAAACCGAGGCGGATGCCGGCCCTGGCGTACTCGGCGGTGACCTGCTGCGCCGGCTCCGCGTGGAGATCGGACGCGGCGTGCGACAGCACCAGGTGGCTGCCGGACGGGAGCGCGGCGAACAGCTCGCCGACGATGCCGAAGGGGTCCTGGTCGTCGGGGACGAAGTGCAGGAGCGCGATCAGGGACAGCGCGATCGGGCGGTCGAAGTCGAGCACGCCCCGTGCGTGCTCGATGATCTCGCCGGGCCGGCGCACATCGGCCTGGACGTAGTCGGTGGTTCCCTCGGGGCCGCTGATCAGCAGGGTTTCGGCGTGCCGCAGCACGATCGGGTCGTTGTCGGTGTAGACGACCTTCGCGGTGGGGACGACGTCCTGCACGATCCGGTGCAGGTTCGGTTCCGTGGGGATGCCCGTGCCGATTTCGGTTCCGTGGGGATGCCCGTGCCGATGTCGAGGAACTGGTCGGCGCCCCGGCCCGCGAGCCAGGCCGCCGCCCGGTTCATGAACTGACGGTTCTGCCGGGCGGCGTCGCGTGCCTGCGGCGGCAGCTTCTCGCCCACGGCCTCGTCCACCGGGTGGTTGTCCTTGCCGCCCAGGAGCCAGTCGTAGACCCGCGCGGAATGCGCCTTGCCGGTGTCGATCCGCGGGGGCTCGGGGGTGCTGACCGGCATGAAGGACTCCGTCCCACGGATGGACCGCGCCTGGTCCATGCGTGGACCAGGCATGGGGCGCGCCTGGTCCACGCATGCTGACGATCGTCAGTCTCGCATACCAACTCGAGCCTGTTCGGAGGGAGTTGGATCGGCATCGGCATTCCTGCCGCGCTTGGCGGCGGCGACCGCGGCGAGGACCGTTCCGACCGCGAGCACCAGAAGCCCGCGCAGCCACACCCCGGCCTCGACCTGGGTGGCCAGCAGGACGCAGGACGCGGCGCCCAGCACCGGGAGCACGGTGGGGACCCGGAAGTGTCCGGCCTCGCCCGGGTCCCGGCGGAGGACCAGTACGGCGGTGTTGACGACGAGGAACACCACCAGGAGCAGCAGGACGAGGCTGGACGCCAGGGTGGCGACGTCGCCCGTCAGCGCCAGCAGTGCGGCGAGCGCGGTGGTGACCGCGATGGCCGCCCACGGGGTCCGGCGGCCGGGCAGCACCTTCGTCAGCACGGACGGCAGCAGGCCGTCACGGGCCATGCCGTAAGCGAGGCGGGAGGACATGATGCCGGTGAGCAGCGCGCCGTTGGCCACGGCGACCAGGGCGACGGCGCCGAAGAGCCACGTGGGCACGCCGCCCGCCTCCTTCACGACCTCGAGCAGCGGCCCGCTGGACTCGGCCAGCCGTCCGGTGGGGACCGCCGCCGAGGCGGCGACGCCGACCAGGACGTAGACGGCGCCCGCCGTGGCGAGGGCGCCGAACAGGGCGCGCGGGTAGGAACGCCGGGGGTCGCGGGTCTCCTCCGCGACGTTCACGGAGGTCTCGAAACCGACGAAGGAGTAGTACGCCAGCACGGATCCGCTCAGGACGGCGGCGGCCGCGCCCTTTTCCGGCGTGCCGAGCTGGATGAGCCTCCCCGGGTCCCCGTCGCCCCGCAGCAGCAGCCACGCGCCGAGGGCGACGACGACGAGCAGGCCGCCGACCTCGACGACCGTGGCGACGACGTTGGCCCGGGTGGACTCCTTGATGCCCCGGGCGTTGACCAGGGCGAGTCCGGCCAGGAAGAGGACCGCGACGAGGCCGACGGGCAGGGTGACGAAGACGGAGAGGTAGTCGCCGCCGAAGCCGCGGGCCAGTGCCGCGACCGAGACGATCCCGGCGGCGAGCATGCAGAACCCGGCGACGAATCCCACGAACGGGCCGAAGGCCCTGGTGGCGTAGTGGGACGCCCCGCCGGCCCTCGGGTACTTCGTCGCCAGTTCGGCGTAGGAGGCCGCGGTGAGCAGCGCCAGCAGCAGGGCCGCGAGGAGCGGCACCCAGACGGCTCCGCCGGCGTCGGCGGCGACCTGGCCCACCAGGACGTACACCCCGGCACCGAGGACGTCGCCGAGGATGAAGAAGTACAGCAGGGGGGTGGTCAGGGTGCGCTTGAGGGCGAGGCCGCCCGGGGCGCCCGCCGACGGGTGTTCCTTGATGTTCGACACGTCGCCCCGTGTTTCCCGGATCGCGGGCGTCACATCCGGGACTCCGCCCGGCTCGGCGAGGTCCTGGAGCTGCCGCACGAGGGCGCCGAGGTCACCGTCCGGCCGTCCGCTCCGGCCTCGGCCGGCGTTGGACGGTCACGGACAGGACGGACCGATCGACCGGGCCTCGGAGCGAGAGCGGCACCCGGCACCCGGCCTTGACCCCC
>NZ_MSGP01000741.1 GCF_002078235.1 Streptomyces viridosporus | reverse complement strand
CCGACGCCGAGGCCCTCGGCGCGGGCGGCGAGCCAGAGGTTCTCCACCGCGAGCGCGGAGGAGTACGGCGCCATCTGGGGCTGGGTGTGCCGGCCCAGGGTGTGCCGGCCGCCGCGGGTCGGGTCGGCGGTGACGACGATGTTCACCGGGGTGTCGAGGATGGCCTCGATCTTCAGTTCCTTGAACTGCTTCGCCCGGCCCTTGGGAAGGGTCTTGGCGTAGGCGTCGCGCTGGCGCATGGCCAGTTCGTGCATGCTGCGCCGGGTCTCGGCGGAGCGGATGACGACGAAGTCCCAGGGCTGCGAGTGGCCGACGGAGGGCGCGGTGTGGGCGGCCTCCAGGACGCGGAGCAGCACCTCGTGCGGGATGGGGTCGCTGCGGAAGCCGTTGCGGATGTCGCGGCGTTCGCGCATGACCTTCAGCACGGCCTCGCGCTCGGCGCCGTCGTAACCGGGGGCGGCGGGGCCCGTGGACCGTGCCGCTTCCGCCGCGGCCGCGCTCTGTTCCGCCTGCGCCTGCGGGTCCTCCACTCCGGCGCCCCGGGTGTCCAGGTCGTCCGCGCTCTGCACGCGGTCGGGTTCGGGCTCCGCGTCGGGCGCGACCGGTACGGCG
>NZ_MSGP01000740.1 GCF_002078235.1 Streptomyces viridosporus | reverse complement strand
CTCCAGCGCCGTCGCGACGGCCGTCTCGGCCTCGGCGTCCGGCACCTGCCAGACGCCGAAACCCAGCTGGGGCATCTCGACGCCGTTGTTCAGGGTGATCGGGGGGACCTTGCTCACGAGCTCTCGATCCTTCGGTTGTGGTCAGGTGATACCCCCATGGTCAACGATCACGGCCCGTGATGCATTCCTGACCGGAGAATTCACCCGCGGCAGAGCGCCTCCACCTCTTCCGCGCAGGGTCTCGTCGGTCGCCCCGGGGCCGTTGGGGTAGCCCTGGAAGACGGTGTCGCCCCGCAGCCAGATCTCCCCGTCCTCCGCGATGCGCACGGTGACCCCGGGTACGGGCTGCCCGACCGTGCCGTACCGGGTGCGCTCGGGCGGGTTGGCGGTGGCGGCCGCCGCCGACTCGGTGAGGCCGTACCCCTCGTAAACGCGGACGCCGGCGCCCGTGAAGAACAGCCCGAGCCGGCGGTCCGTCGCCGAGCCGCCCGACAGGGCGTGCCGGACCGGTCCGGGAGGGTGACGTCCCGCACGGCGCAGCGAAACATGATCGCCCCTTGGGGCGCCCGCCCCGGCCCGGCACGCGTGCGGCCGGAACCGTCAGCGCCGGCCGCTGCGGTGCAGCCGGTCGCCGCCCGCCAGGATCGCCGCCGCCAGGGCGTCGGCCGCTCCCTGCGCGGAGGGGCGGTGCCGGCCGTGCGCCACCACGAAGTCCACCTCGCCCGGCTCCGGCAGGCCCGCCCGCTCCGGCATCCGCACCAGCCCCGGCGGGATCAGCCCGCGCGAGTGCACCATCACGCCCAGCCCGGCGCGGGCCGCCGCGAGCAGGCCGTTGAGGCTGCCGCTGGTGCACACGATGCGCCACTGCCTGCCCTGCCGCTCCAGCGCCCGCAGGGCCAGGTCCCGGGTGATGCCCGGCGGCGGGTAGACGATCAGCGGCACCGGACGGTTCGGGTCCGGGCGCAGCCCCTGCGCGCCGATCCACACCAGCTCGTCGCGCCAGACCAGCCGGTGCGGATCGGCGCGCGGATCCTCCGGCCGCCGCTTCGCCAGCACCAGGTCCAGCTTTCCCGCGGCGAGCTGCTCGTGCAGGGTGCCCGACAGCTCGACCGTCAGCTCCAGGTCGACCTCCGGGTGCTCGTGCCGGAACCGTTCGAGGATCTCCGGCAGCCGGGTCAGCACGAAGTCCTCCGACGCGCCGAACCGCAGCCGCCCGCGCAGCCGGGTGCCGGTGAAGAACTGCGTCGCCTGCTCGTGCACGGCCAGGATGCGCCGCGCGAAGCCGAGCATCGCCTCGCCGTCCTCGGTCAGCTCCACCGAGTGCGTGTCCCGGGTGAACAGCTGCCGCCCGGTCGCGTCCTCCAGCCGCCGCACGTGCTGGCTGACGGTCGACTGGCGCAGCCCGAGCCGCCGCGCTGCCTGGGTGAAGCTCAGCGTCTGCGCCACGGACAGGAACGTCCGCAGATGAGTGGGGTCGTACATTCCGGCAGGCTACCGCGGTCATCGAGGAACGTGATGACAGTGAGAGCGGTATACCGGATTCCCGATCACGGCCGGAGGGAGCAGGATGGAGGGGGGACCCCTCGTCCCCGCGCAGCCGAGGGACGCCGAGCGCGTCCGTGGGCGCACCGCCCGAACGACCGAGCAAGTGGAGCACCGTGAAACGCCTGCGATGGCCGGCCTGGATGCCGGTCGACCCGTACCTCCTGCTCCTGCTCGGGACGGTGGGACTCGCCGCGCTGATCCCGGCCCGCGGCACGGGGGCGGACGTCGCGTCGGGCGCCTCCACGGCCGCGATCGCCTTCCTCTTCTTCCTCTACGGCGCCCGGCTGTCCACCCGTGAGGCCCTGGACGGCCTGAAGCACTGGCGGCTCCACGTCACCGTCCTGGCCTGCACGTTCGTCGTCTTCCCGCTGCTGGGCCTCGCGGCCCGCGGACTGGTCCCGGTGCTCCTGACCGACCCCCTGTACCAGGGCCTGCTCTTCCTCACCCTGGTCCCCTCCACCATCCAGTCGTCGATCGCCTTCACCTCGATCGCCCGCGGCAACGTGCCCGCCGCGATCTGCGCCGGCTCCTTCTCCTCGCTGGTCGGCATCGTCGTCACCCCGCTGCTCGCGGCGGCGCTGCTCGGCAGCGGCGCGGGCGGGTTCTCCGCCGACTCGGTGCTGAAGATCGTGGCGCAGCTGCTGGTGCCGTTCGTCGCCGGACAGGTTCTGCGCCGCTGGATCGGGTCCTTCGTCGCCCGCCACCGGAAGGTGCTGGGGCTGGTGGACCGGGGTTCGATCCTGCTCGTCGTCTACACCGCGTTCAGCCAGGGCATGGTCCAGGGCATCTGGCACCGGGTGAGCCCGGCCCGGCTCGGCGGACTGCTCGTCGTGGAGGCCGTGCTGCTCGCCGTGATGCTGCTGCTGACCTGGTACGGGGCCAAGGCACTGAGGTTCGGCCGGGAGGACCGGATCGCGATCCAGTTCGCCGGCTCGAAGAAGTCGCTGGCCGCCGGGCTGCCCATGGCGAGCGTGCTGTTCGGGGCCCAGGCCTCGCTGGCGGTGCTGCCGCTGATGCTCTTCCACCAGATGCAGCTCATGGTGTGCGCGGTGATCGCCAAGCGCCGCTCCCACGACCGGGTCGAGGAGGTCACCGCACCGGAGCGAGCCGGATCGTCACGAACCGGGGTCGGTACAGGGACACGTTCCGGCTGAGCATCACGGCGGCTCCGGACGTCTCCAGCCAGTTCACGTCGTAGCTCAGCACCAGCCGCCCGTCGTCGCTCAGCTCCGGGTGCGTCTGCGGGTTGTAGGCGGCGGTACCGTCCCGCGGCAGCTCCGGATCGAACTCCTCGGCCGGTCCGTGCCACGGCCCGGCCGGGGAGCAGGCCCAGTACGCCGCCACCGTGGTCAGCCCCGCGGCGCCCGCGGCCATCGTGAACAGCACGTACGTCCCGTCCGCCCGCACCACGGAGAACGCGCTGCCCACGCCCTTGTGCCGCCCGTCCGCGCCCGGTGCTCGGCGACGGGCGGCACAAGGGCGTG
>NZ_MSGP01000074.1 GCF_002078235.1 Streptomyces viridosporus | reverse complement strand
CGACAGGGGTGACGGGGGCGAGAGGGAAGCGCGTGCCGGCCCGGCGGGAGCGGTGCGATGAGGGCCCCACGACCACAGCGACACCACGACACCGGCGGCCACAGGGGGAGAGGCGCATGACGACCACGACGACGGATCCGGCACCGGAGCGGCTGCGGCGGTGGCGGCTGGTGCTCGGCGGGGACGGGGCCGACGGGACCGGGTGCGCGCTGTCCGGGCGGGACGCCGCGATGGACGGCGCCCTCTCCGCGCTCTACGGCAAGGGCGGCGAGCCGCAGACGGGACGGGAGCGTTCGGCGGGCCTCGGGGCGTCGGCGCCCTCGGTGGCGCGCTGGCTCGGGGACATCCGGACCTACTTCCCCTCCTCCGTCGTCCGGGTCATGCAGCGCGACGCCATCGACCGGCTCGGACTGGCCACCCTGCTGCTGGAACCGGAGATGCTCGAGGCGGTCGAGGCCGACGTCCACCTCGTCGGCACGCTGCTGTCGCTCGGCAAGGCGATGCCGGAGACGACGAAGGAGACGGCACGGGCGGTCGTGCGCAAGGTCGTCGAGGACCTGGAGGAGCGGCTCGCCACCCGCACCCGAGCCGCCCTCACCGGCACCCTCGACCGCAGTGCCCGCACCGACCGGCCGCGCCACCACGACATCGACTGGAACCGCACGATCGCGGCCAACCTCAAGCACTACCTCCCGGAGCACCGGACGGTCGTGCCGGAGCGGCTCGTCGGCCACGGGCGTGCCGCGCGGTCGGTGAAGAAGGAGATCGTCCTCTGCATCGACCAGTCCGGGTCGATGGCGGCGTCCGTCGTCCACGCGGCGGTGTTCGGGGCGGTGCTCGCGTCCATGCGGTCGATCAGCACGCGGCTCGTCGTCTTCGACACGGCGGTCGTCGATCTCACCGACCGGCTCGACGACCCCGTCGACGTGCTCTTCGGCGTCCGGCTCGGCGGCGGTACGGACATCAACCGGGCGCTGGCGTACTGCCAGTCGCGGATCACCCGGCCCGCGGAGACGGTGGTCGTGCTGATCAGCGACCTCTACGAAGGGGGGATCCGCGACGAGATGCTCAAACGGGTCGCGGCGATGAAGGCGTCGGGGGTGCAGTTCGTGGCGCTGCTCGCGCTCTCCGACGAGGGGGCGCCCGCGTACGACCGCGAGCACGCGGCGGCGCTGGCCGGGCTGGGCGCGCCGGCGTTCGCCTGTACGCCCGACCTGTTCCCGGAGGTGATGGCGGCGGCGATCGAGAAGCGGCCGTTGCCGATACCGGATACGGCGTGAGCCGGGGCGGCGGAGGGGGCCGGGGGGACGGGTCGGCGGCGAGCTGCCACCCGTCGTCGTCCGTCGCGCGCCGGCCGAAACGGACATGACCGGCCATCGGTGACGGAGGGCTTGCGTTCCCTCGGGAGGCGCGTGCGAAGATCGGCGCCGTTCGAATCCGAATGCGTGAGGCGCCCTCCTCCTCAATCGACCACTCGACGTCTCACGCGACGCGCGACGCGTCTCTCCCCGCCCCGCCGCTCGGGAGGAACCGCCCCTCTTGTCCTGGTCAGCAGCGTTGTCCGGTGCCGCTCCGCGCGCGATGCGCGCCGCGGCCGGGCGGCGTGCGCTCGAAGCGGTGCTGCTGGTGGGCGCGGTGTTCGTGCTCGGGATGCTGTGCGGGGAGCGGGCACAGGCGGCGGACGGCGTGCCGGGGGAGACCTCGTCGCTCTCCCTCTCCGCCGACACCGTCGAGGCCGTGGTGCCCCCTCCGGTGAACGGCGTCCCGACGGCGCGGCTGAGCGGGGAGGCCCAGCGGGCCGCCACATCGGTCGCCCTGACCGCACCCGCCACCCCGACCGCACCGGCCACCCTGACCGCACCGGCCATCCCGACCGCACCGGCCGACTCCCGGAAGCGCGGGGCGGCCGACCCGGCCCGTCCGCCGACCGGGGCCCTGGCCGGGTCCGTGGATGAGCGGGCCGTGCGGCCGGTCGGGGAACTGGTGGGCGCGGTGACGGGCCGGCCGGCCGAGTCCCCGGGGAGACCGCCCCTGCTGCCCGAGCTGCCCGAGCTGCCCGGGCTGCCCGACCTGACGCGGCCCGCTCCGCTGCCGGGCCTTCCGGAGGCGCCCACGGTTCCTGGGCACGGCCTCCCCGCGCCGCTCACGCCCGCCCCGGAGCCGGGGGCGTCCGCTCCGCGGCCGGAAAGCTCGACCACCTCGACGCCATCGACACCGCCGATACCTCCGTCGGCCGGCCCGTCCGGCCCGCCCGTTCCGCCCGTCCCGGCCGGACGGGCTGGAACCGCGGTGCCCGTCGCGTTCGTCCCGGAAGCCGCCGACGCAGGCGGTGCGACGCGCGGCGACGACGGACACGGGCACGGGCACGGCACCCCACGGGGCGCCGTGCACACCGACCCGGCACCCCACGCCCCCGGCGCTCCCGCCGACCGGCCGGACGGGACGGCGGGCAACGGCACGCCACGGCACGGCGACACACCCGTCGTGACCCCGTATTCCCACCCGTCGCCCCGGCTCGTCCCCGGCGCCGTCGAGCGCGCCGAGGCGGCCGGGACGCAGGACCGGTACCGGGACGTCCCCGTCTCACCCGCTTAGGGGCGACCGCTTCTCCCGCCGTGCGCGCGTCCGTGCGGGGACATGACGGACCCGCCCGTCCGGATGCCCGCCCGTGGCCGGCCGGACGGTCGTCCTCCGTGTCCGACTCCACGCCCCGACGGCCGGACCCACTGTCCCCGGCCTCCGGGCGCGTCCGGGCCGACGCGGGCGTACCCGCCGGTCACGCGGTCACGCGGTGACGCGATCACGCGGTGGCCGGAGCCGAGGGACTCGCCGAGTCGGCCACCCCGCGTGCGACCCGTACCTGACTCACGAGTAATAAATGACTCCGCGGGGCATCAGACCTCGGACGACCGAAAGCCGACGGCGCGTCCGGTCGAAACCCCGCGGACGGGGCGATCGGCCTCCATTGGGGTGGAGGCGGATCGCCCGCACCCCGGGAGGGTGTGGCGTTCGCCGCTCCTCCGGGCTGTTCCACGGGCCTCACCGGGTCAACCCCAGCCCGGTGAGGCCCTTTACCGTCGGCACGCCGTGCCAGGGAGGACGGCATCATGTGACAGGTATCACCGCTCACGTGTGACCCGCGATTTAGAGAGGCCCGCCGTGCGGCGATAACCTGCGAGATGGACATGCCGCGCGCTCGGACACCGTGTGCGCCTCCCTTGTGACAACAGCGGACGTCACGTTGCCCTTCGCGGCACGCCCACGCATCCAACGAACCGCGAGATCACTGATAGGGACGGAAGCGCGTGGACCTGTTCGAGTACCAGGCGAGGGACCTCTTCGCCAAGCACGGTGTACCGGTGCTGGCCGGTGAAGTCATCGACACGCCTGAGGCGGCGCGCGAGATCACCGAGCGCCTGGGCGGCAAGTCGGTCGTCAAGGCCCAGGTGAAGGTCGGTGGTCGCGGCAAGGCCGGTGGTGTCAAGCTGGCCGCCACTCCGGACGAGGCCGTCGCCCGCGCGACGGACATCCTCGGCATGGACATCAAGGGCCACACGGTCCACAAGGTGATGATCGCCGAGACCGCTCCGGAGATCGTCGAGGAGTACTACGTCTCCTTCCTCCTCGACCGGGCCAACCGCACCTTCCTCTCCATCGCCTCCGTCGAGGGCGGCATGGACATCGAGGAGGTCGCGGCCACCCGCCCCGAGGCCGTCGCCAAGATCGCGATCGACGCCATCGACGGCGTGGACAAGGCCAAGGCCCAGGAGATCGCGGCCGCCGCGAAGTTCCCGGCCGAGGTCGCCGACCAGGTCGCCGACGTCCTCGTCAAGCTGTGGGAGGTCTTCGTCAAGGAGGACGCCCTCCTGGTCGAGGTCAACCCGCTCGCCAAGGTCGCCTCCGGTGACGTCCTCGCCCTCGACGGCAAGGTGTCCCTGGACGACAACGCCGAGTTCCGCCACCCCGAGTTCGAGGAGCTCCAGGACAAGGCCGCGGCGAACCCGCTCGAGGCCGCCGCCAAGGAGAAGAACCTCAACTACGTCAAGCTCGACGGCGAGGTCGGCATCATCGGCAACGGCGCCGGTCTCGTCATGAGCACCCTGGACGTCGTCGCCTACGCCGGCGAGGCCCACAAGGGCGTCAAGCCCGCCAACTTCCTGGACATCGGCGGCGGCGCCTCCGCCGAGGTCATGGCGAACGGCCTCGAGATCATCCTCGGCGACCCGGACGTCAAGTCCGTCTTCGTCAACGTCTTCGGCGGCATCACCGCCTGCGACGCCGTCGCCAACGGCATCGTGCAGGCCCTGGAGCTGCTCAAGAGCAAGGGCGAAGAGGTCGACAAGCCGCTGGTCGTGCGTCTCGACGGCAACAACGCCGAGCTGGGTCGCAAGATCCTCACCGACGCCAACCACCCGCTCGTTCAGCAGGTGGACACCATGGACGGCGCGGCCGACAAGGCCGCCGAGCTGGCTGCTGCCGCGAAGTAAGGGACGAGGTCACACAACACCATGGCTATCTTCCTCACCAAGGAATCCAAGGTCATCGTCCAGGGCATGACCGGCTCCGAGGGCCAGAAGCACACCCGGCGCATGCTGGCCTCCGGCACCAACATCGTCGGTGGCGTGAACCCGCGCAAGGCGGGCACCAGCGTCGACTTCGACGGCACCGAGGTACCGGTCTTCGGCACCGTCAAGGAGGCCATCGAGAAGACCGGCGCCGACGTCACGGTCATCTTCGTCCCGGAGAAGTTCACCAAGGACGCGGTCATCGAGGCCATCGACGCCGAGATCCCGCTCGCGGTCGTCATCACCGAGGGCATCGCGGTGCACGACACCGCCTCCTTCTGGGCGTACGCCGGCAAGAAGGGCAACAAGACCCGCATCATCGGCCCGAACTGCCCCGGTCTGATCACCCCGGGCCAGTCGAACGCCGGCATCATCCCGGCCGACATCACCAAGCCGGGCCGCATCGGCCTGGTCTCGAAGTCCGGCACGCTGACGTACCAGATGATGTACGAGCTGCGCGACATCGGCTTCTCCACCTGCGTCGGCATCGGCGGTGACCCGATCATCGGCACCACCCACATCGACGCCCTGAAGGCCTTCCAGGACGACCCCGACACCGACCTGATCGTCATGATCGGCGAGATCGGCGGCGACGCCGAGGAGCGGGCCGCGGCCTTCATCAAGGAGAACGTGACCAAGCCGGTCGTCGGCTACGTCGCGGGCTTCACCGCGCCCGAGGGCAAGACCATGGGCCACGCCGGCGCCATCGTCTCCGGCTCCTCCGGCACGGCCCAGGCGAAGAAGGAGGCCCTCGAGGCCGCCGGCGTCAAGGTCGGCAAGACGCCGACCGAGACGGCGAAGCTGGCGCGCGCCGTCCTCGGAGGCTGAGCACGGCCGCGCGGGCCGGGACCCGCACGGCACGGACGGGCCCGTTCCCCCAGGGGGACGGGCCCGTCCGCGTTCCCCGGCCCGGCGCGGAGCCTCACCGCGGCTGCGGCGCCAGCCGCTCCGGTCCGTGCAGCGGTTCCTTCCGGAGCTTGGTGCGCAGCTTCCGCTGCTTCTCCGACAGCGGGCCGGGAGCCACCCTCGGTGGTACGTCCCGGACCGTCTCCCCCGGCGGCACCGACGGCTCGTGGCCGGCCGGAGGGGTGCGCAGGGAGAGTGCCGTGGTGCCGAGCAGGACGACCACGAAGGCGAGGGCGAACCGGGTCCAGAAGCGGGCCCGGCGCTCGCAGCCGTCGCGCGCCGCCGACGGTCCGGCCGTCCGCAGCCGCTCGGTGGAGGCCAGCTCGGCCAGCCGCCGGTGCAGCACCAGCGGATCCGACAGTTCCGGCAGCCGGGCGGCGATGGCCCGGCGCGCGTGCAGCAGCCGGCCCGCGGTCGCCGGGGTGCTGGCCTCCGTCTCCGCGGCCGTGTCGGGCAGACCGAGGCCGACCCCGTCGTGCAGCAGGAGCGCGCGGCGGTACGACGGCGGGAGCCGCAGCACGACCTTCAGCAGGGCGCGGTCGGACGCGTCGGAGAGCGGCGGTTCGGGACGCCGGTGGCGGGGGCGGAACCGGTGCCAAGGGGAGAGCGCCCACTCGTGCGTCGCCGCGCGCACCCAGCCGGCCGGGTCCGGGTCGCGGGCCACGTCGGGCCAGCGCTCCCAGGCCAGCTGGAAGGCCCGCTCCACGGACTCGCGCGCCAGATCGCGACGGCCGGTCAGCAAATACGCCTGCCGGACGAGGGAGGGGGCGCAGAACGCGTACAGCGCGTCGAAGGCCTGAACGGGTGTCAGGTCGGACACCGGGCCGAGGGGGTCCTCCTCCTCGGGCGGAACCCACGAGGGGACCCTCGGCGAGGACAGCGAGGACAGCGAGGACAGCGAGGACAGCGAGGACAGCGAGGACAGCGAGGACAGCGAGGACAGCGAGGACAGCGAGGACAGCGAGGACAGCGAGGACAGCGAGGACGGCGAGGACGGTGAGGACGGCGGGGGCGCCTGGGTGAACGCCGAGGACCTCGCCGCGGCCCGGCCGCGGCGTCCGCCGGAGACGGACTTCCCCGGGCCCACCGCCACCACGGCCGCGTCCGGCTCCTCAGGGCGATCGGCCGGGGCGGAATCCGGAGCCCCCGTCCGCGCCGGGGACTCCGCCAAGGCGGCCAGCAGCTTCGCGTACGCCTCCCGGTTCCGGCCGCGCGGCGTGGTGCGGCCGGACTCCCACGCGCGCACCGTTCCGAGGGCGACGCCCAGGCGCGCGGCGAGCTGATCGGGTGACAGCGAGCCCGCCTCCCGCAGGCGCCGGCGTTCCTCGAGTGGGGGAAGGGGGGTGGCAGGCCTCCGTGTCACCGGTCACCCCTCCGGGCAAGAAAGTACATAAACGTATATTGAGCGACACAGCGGAGCTTGGCCCGTTACACGGAGAAGGCGCGTGTCGTTGGGAGCATGGCGGACGTGATCCAGACGACCGTTCGCCGATCGACGCCGGCCCTCCTGCTCACCCGGATGCGCGGCCGCTCGCCCGGACTGGCCGCCGGCCTCATCGGCGGCGTCCTCGCGGCCGGGCTGGGGCTCGCGGCGTTCGCCGTGCTCGTGATCCTGCTGTGGATCAGCTCGCCCTACCCCGACAGCGGAGCGGATGGCGCGCTGCGCATCGCGGCGGCGCTGTGGCTGCTGGCGCACGGCGCCGAACTCGTCCGCGCCGACACGCTCTCCGGCCTCCCCGCACCCGTGGGCGTCCCGCCGTTGCTGCTGCTCGCGCTGCCGGTGTGGCTGCTGCACCGGGCGGCCCGCGACGCCGCGGACGGGGACGCGACGGGCGGTGCCCCGCTCACCCCCGGCCGGACGGTGTGGGCGGGCGTCGTCCTCGGCTACCTCGCCGTCGGCGTGCCCGCCGCGCTCTACGCCGCGGGCGGGGTGCTGCGGCCCGCGTGGGCGTCGGCCGGGGTGTGGGTGCCGCTGGTCGCCGCGGTGGCCGCCGGGGCCGGGGTGCGGACGGCGTACGGCGGTCCGAACGGACCGCTGGAGCGGGCGCTGGGCAGGGTGCTGCCGAGGGAGGCGCGCCACCTGGTCCTCGGCCCGGACGGCCGCCCCGGCGTCGCGGCCAGGGCGGCGGTGGCCGGCACGGCGGTCCTGGTCGGGGGCGGGGCGCTGCTGCTGGCGGTGTCGCTGGGCTGGCACGGCGGGGAGGCCCAGAGGACCTTCCTGCAGCTCACCGAGGGCTGGTCGGGTCGGCTGACGGTGCTGCTGCTCGGCATCGCGCTGGTGCCGAACGCCGCGGTGTGGGCGGCGGCGTACGCCCTCGGCCCCGGTTTCCTCCTCGGCACCGGCACCCTCGTGACCCCGCTCTCCTCCGCCCCCACCCCGCTGCTGCCGCCGTTCCCGCTGCTCGCCGCGGTACCGGACGCGGGGGCGGGCACACCGGTGAACTGGGCGGCCGGGGCGGTGCCGGTGCTGGCCGGGGCGGTCACGGGATGGTGCGTGGGACGGGGCGCGACGAGGAGCGGGGACGGGAGAGGACCGGAAGGGAGGAGCCCGGACGGGAGGGAACCGCGGGGCGAGCGGCCCGGGCGGTCGCCCGGCGCGTCCTGGTCGCGCCGCCGGACCGCCCGGGCGGCGGTCCTGGCGGCCGTGCTGTGCGCGGTCCTGCTGGCGGTGCTCGCGGCGCTCGCGGGCGGACCGCTGGGAGTGGCCGCGCTCTCCCGGTTCGGGCCGGTGTGGTGGCAGGTGGGGGGCGCGACGCTGGTCTGGGTCGGACTGGTGGCGGTCGTGACGGCGCTGGTGGTGCGGGCCTGGCGGTGCCGCACCCCCCGCGACGGGCGGGCGGAGCGGGCGGAGCGGACGCCGGGGATCGTCGGACCGCGCGGAGAGCCGCACGGGGGCGGACCGAAGGGCGGCGGTCCCGCGGTCGGTCGGCGACCCCGGGTGCCGTGGCGCCGGACTCGGGCCCGAGGGACCCGCGTCACAGAGGCCCCGGAGGACGACCGGGCGGCCACGGGAGGGCGTCCGGCCGCGCGGGGGCCGCGGGCGGCATGGCGCTCGCTACGGGCCGGGGGTGCCCGTTTCGCGCGGGCCCCGAAGGCCCCACCGGCCACGGGCAGGAGTGCGGACGGGGGCGGCGGTGACTGCGGCCCCTACGACTTCCTGCACGACGATTTCCTGCACGACGACTTCCTGCCCGCAGGCCCCCCTCCCGCCCCGCCCGGCCCGGTCCGCGAACCGTGACCCGGCGGCCCGTCCCGGGCCTCGGGCCGCCCGGCCCCGGGCAGCCCGCCGGGCGACCCGACCGGACGACCGGACGCTCGCGGCGTCACCGCGCGCGTCAGTCGGTCGTCCCCAGGAAGTCGCGCAGCTCCTTCGGCAGGAGGGTGCTGCAGGAGTCCCTCGCCTCCTGGGTGAGCGCGTCGTTCGTGCAGGTGTAGTAGTCGCGGTAGACCAGCTGGGCCGCGAAGGACGCGGCGACCAGGGCGAGCGCCAGGGAGGCCGTCACCAGGCCGCTCACCGCGGCCGTGGTCTGCGGGCGGCCCGCCGGCCGGGGCGCCGGGGAGTCCGGGTCGGGCGTGCGCGGCTTGGTCCGCAGGGCGCTGATGCCCCAGTACAGGGCGAACGCGCCCAGCGGCAGCGCGACGTAGGGCCAGCCGAAGAGGGCGAAGAAGAAGGCCCACATGCCGCCCAGCAGGGCGTAGCGCGCCCGGCGCTGGGCGGGGTCCGTGGGGTCCCAGCGCGGGCCGGGGACCGGGCCGCCGCCCTGGCCCTCGGGGCCGCGCGGGCGCTCGCCGAAGCCGCCGGGGGAGCGGCCGGGCTGCCGGTCGCTCCAGTTGCGGCCCCAGGGGGAGCGGTCGCCGTTCCCCCGGGAGTCGTCGCCGCCCTCGTCGCCGGACGGGTGCCTCGGCTGCCAGGGCCGGTCGGGCGTGCCCTCCGGCGGCGGTGCGAACGGATTGTCGTCCTGGGAGCCGCGGCGCCGGTCGTCGCCGCCCTCGTCCCGGGACGCGTCGGGCGGCGAGGTGGGGCGCTCCCGCAGCAGCACGGCGTCCCGCTCCCCTCCCTGGGGCGACTGCTGGGGGAACGTGAGGAATCGCAGGCTGCGGTCCGACATCAAGTGAGCGTCTTCCCCTTAATGAAGCACGGCGTGGTCCGGCGCTGCCGCCTCGCACGACGTATCGACTACGACTGGGCTGGTGAGCCGGCGCGTTCCCGTCGGCTCTGGGGCCCGGGTCCGTCATCGTGTGAACGCCTGGCGCGCAGGTGACGTTCCCCCGTACCCCGAACGATCCCGAACCGGCTCTTCCCAGACGCTACCTTCCGGCCACGCCCCCGTCCCGTGGGGGCCGCCCGGTGTGCCGGTATCGTTGCTGACGGTCGGCCGCTTCGTAGGCTTCCCCGTATCCGGGGGCGCGAAGCATTCGGACGAAGACACAAAGCGCTGTGCTGCCGACCGCACGGACGCTCCCCGAGAAAGGGCCCCACCGTGGCCGCCAAGCCCGTGGCCGAGCGCGCCAGGCGTCTCGTCGTGCTGGTCTCCGGATCCGGCACCAATCTGCAGGCGCTCCTCGACGAGATCGCCGCCACCGGCGCCGAGGCGTACGGGGCCGAGGTCGTCGCCGTCGGCGCCGACCGCGAGGGCATCGAGGGGCTGGCCCGTGCCGAGCGCGCGGGGCTGGCGACCTTCGTCTGCAAGGTCGGGGACCACCCGACGCGGGAGGAGTGGGACGCCGCGCTCACCGACGCCGTGGCCGCCCACGAGCCGGACCTCGTGGTGTCCGCCGGGTTCATGAAGATCGTGGGGAAGAGGTTCCTCGCGCGCTTCGGCGGGCGGTTCGTCAACACCCACCCCGCCCTGCTGCCCAGTTTCCCCGGAGCCCACGGTGTGCGGGACGCGCTCGCGTACGGCGCCAAGGTCACCGGCTGCACCGTCCACTTCGTCGACGACGGCGTCGACACCGGGCCGATCATCGCGCAGGGCGTGGTGGAGGTCCGGGACGAGGACGACGAGAGCGCTCTGCACGAGCGCATCAAGGAAGTCGAGCGAAGGCTGCTCGTCGAGGTCGTGGGGCGGCTCGCCCGCAACGGCTATCGCATCGAGGGACGAAAGGTAGTTATCCAGTGACCGCCGAGAGCAACAAGCGGGCCATCCGACGGGCGCTCGTCAGCGTCTACGACAAGACCGGCCTCGAGGACCTCGCGCGGGGCCTGCACGAGGCCGGCGTGGAACTCGTCTCCACCGGGTCCACCGCCGCCAGGATCGCCGCCGCCGGCGTCCCGGTCACCGGGGTCGAGGAGCTCACCGGCTTCCCCGAGTGCCTGGACGGCCGGGTCAAGACCCTGCACCCGAAGGTCCACGCCGGCATCCTCGCCGACCTGCGCCTGGAGGACCACCGGCGGCAGCTCGCCGAGCTGGGCGTCGAGCCGTTCGACCTCGTCGTCGTGAACCTCTACCCGTTCCGCGAGACCGTCGCCTCCGGCGCGACGCCCGACGAGTGCGTGGAGCAGATCGACATCGGCGGCCCGTCCATGGTGCGCGCCGCCGCCAAGAACCACCCCTCGGTCGCCGTGGTCACCAGCCCCGGCCGCTACGCCGACGTCCTCGACGCCGCGAAGAACGGCGGCTTCGACCTCGCCGCCCGCAAGCGGCTCGCCGCCGAGGCCTTCCGGCACACGGCGGCCTACGACGTGGCCGTCGCCTCCTGGTTCGCCTCCGCGTACGCCCCCGTCGACGACTCGCAGTTCCCCGACTTCCTGGGCGCCACCTGGGAGCGCGCGCACACCCTGCGCTACGGCGAGAACCCGCACCAGCCCGCCGCCCTCTACGTCGACGGCACCGGCGGCCTCGCCGAGGCGGAGCAGTTGCACGGCAAGGAGATGTCGTACAACAACTACACGGACACGGACGCCGCGCTGCGCGCCGCCTACGACCACGACGCGCCCGCCGTCGCGATCATCAAGCACGCCAACCCGTGCGGCATCGCCGTCGGCGCGGACGTCGCCGAGGCGCACCGCAAGGCGCACGCCTGCGACCCGCTGTCCGCGTTCGGCGGTGTGATCGCGGTCAACCGCCCGGTCTCCCGGGAGATGGCCGAGCAGGTCGCCGAGATCTTCACCGAGGTCGTCGTCGCGCCCGACTACGAGGACGGCGCGCTCGAAGCCCTCACCAAGAAGAAGAACATCCGCGTCCTGCGCTGCCCGGACCGCCCGTCCCGCCCGGTCGAGGTCAAGCCCATCGACGGCGGCGCGCTGCTCCAGGTCACCGACCGGCTCCAGGCCGAGGGCGACGACCCGGCGCACTGGACGCTCGCGACCGGCGAGGCGCTCGACGCGCAGGAGCTGGAGCAGCTCGCCTTCGCGTGGCGGGCCTGCCGCGCGGTGAAGTCCAACGCGATCCTGCTCGCCAAGGACGGCGCCTCCGTCGGCGTCGGCATGGGCCAGGTCAACCGCGTCGACTCCGCGAAGCTGGCGGTCGAGCGGGCCGGCGCCGAGCGCGCGGCCGGTTCCTACGCCGCCTCCGACGCCTTCTTCCCCTTCCCCGACGGCCTGGAGATCCTCGTCGAGGCCGGGGTGAAGGCCGTGGTCCAGCCCGGCGGTTCGGTCCGCGACGAGCAGGTCGTCGAGGCGGCGCGGAAGGCCGGCGTCACGATGTACTTCACGGGGACGCGGCACTTCTTCCACTGAGCGAGGACGCCGGAACGCGCGGCCCCCGGCCCCCCCGTGCGAGGGGGCCGGGGGCCGCACGCCCGTGCCGCGCCGGTCAGCAGGCGGGCAGGCCCGGGATGGGCTGGTAGTTGCCGCCGCCGGACACCTTCGTGGCGGGGAACCAGCCCCAGCCGCCGTTCGCGTAGGCCTTGTCGCCCTGCGTCCACAGCCACCAGTTGTTGCGGGCGCTGCCGACCGGCGGGTTCTCGTTGGCGAACTTCTGCTGGCAGACGAACCAGTTGTCGCCGGCGTAGAGGTGACCCGTCCTGGTGTCGCCCACGCCGATGTCGGCCGCCTGGTAGTTGTGACAGTAACGCGCCGTGTACGTCGCGCCGTTCGGGCCCTTCTTCGGTCCGGCGTTCCCCCAGCAGCCGTCCGCGGCCGACGCGCTCGCCGGTGTGAGGACGACGGCGCCCGCCGCGAGG
>NZ_MSGP01000739.1 GCF_002078235.1 Streptomyces viridosporus | reverse complement strand
GAGCTGGAGCGCGAGATCGCGGCGCGGCCGGGCGGCGATCTCGCGCCGCCGAAGGGCCTGCTGCTGGTCGCGCGGTACGCGGGGGAGCCGGCCGGCAGCGCGGGCATCCGGCTGCTGGACGACGCGACCGCCGAGCTCACCCGGGTGTTCCTGCACGAGGGGATGCGGGGCAGGGGCGGCGCGGCGCTGCTGGTGCGGGCCGCCGAGGACGCGGCCCGCGCGTGCGGTGCCACCCGGATGGTCCTCGACACGCGCGGGGACCTCGTCGAGGCCCGGGCCCTGTACGCACGGCTCGGCTACACGGAGACCGAGCCGCACAACACCGACCCGTACGCCGAGCACTGGTTCGCCAAGGGACTCGGCTGACCGGCGTCATCCGGCCCGCGTGGCCGGGCGCTCGCGTTGCGGGCCCTCCCGTTGCGGGCCCTCCCGTTGCGGGCCCTCCCCCTGTGCGCCGCACAGCTCGCCGGTCAGCTCGTGCACCAGCCGCACGAGGTCGGTCGGACGCTCCGGTCCCCACCAGTCGCCGAGCAGTTCGGCCAGGGAGTCCTCCCGGGCCCGCGCCAGCCGCTCGGCCACCTCGCGCCCCTCGTCGGTCAGGACGAGTCCGAGGCCCTGGCGCACGGCGAGGTGCCGCACCTCGACCTGGCGGGCGGCCTCGACGACGATGTTCAGCGGGACGGGGCCGCGCTCGGCGAGCCGGGCCGGTTCCACCGTGCCGTACCTCCTGATCCGCAGCAGCAGCCAGCTCGCCGCGGGCAGCAGGTCGTAGCCCGCGCGCGCGGTGATCCGCTGGTAGACCTCGCGCCGCCCCTCCCGGGTGCCGAGCAGGGACAGCGCGCGGTACACCTCGTCGTACGACGACCGCTCCACGGGGTTGCTGGCCAGCGTCTCGGTGGCGTCGGGCGCGGTGACCGAGGCGCGCAGCCTGTCCTTCTTCAGGAACCAGGCCAGCACGAAGCCGAGGAGGGCGACGGGGGCGGCGTACAGGAAGACGTCGGTGATGGCGGAGGCGTAGGCGTCGACGGCCGAGGCGCGCAGCGCGGACGGCAGGGCGCCGATGCCGCGCGGGTCGGCCTCCAGCGCGTCGGCGGAGACCCCCGGGGGGAGGGCGACGCCGCGGAAGGCGTCGGTGAGTTCGGCGCCGAGCCGGCCGGCGAAGATCGTGCCGAAGATGGCCACGCCGAACGAGGCGCCGATCGACCGGAAGAAGGTCGCGCCGGAGGTGGCGACGCCGAGGTCCTCGTAGGAGACGGCGTTCTGCACGATCAGCACCAGGACCTGCATCACCAGGCCGAGTCCGGAGCCGAAGACGAAGAAGAAGAGGCTCGTCACGGCGGTGGAGCTGTGCGCATCGAGCTGGTGGAGCAGCAGCAGTCCGAGGGTGGTGACGGCGGTGCCGGCGATCGGGAACACCTTCCAGCGGCCGGTGCGGCTGACGATCTGCCCGGAGCCGGTCGAGGCCAGCAGCATGCCGGCCACCATCGGCAGCATGTGCACGCCGGACACGGTCGGGCTGACGCCCCGGACCACCTGGAGGTAGGTCGGCAGGTAGGTCATCGCGCCGAACATGGCGAACCCGATGATGAAGCTGATCACGGCGGAGAGCGTGAAGGTGCGCACGCGGAACAGCTTGAGCGGCAGCACCGGCTCGGCGGCCCTCCGCTCGACGGCCACGAAGGCGACGGCGAGGACGACGCCCAGCACCGCGAGCCCGACGATCCGCGGCGAGCCCCAGCCCCAGGTGGTGCCGCCGAGGGAGGCGACCAGGACCAGGCAGGTGGCGACGGAGGCGATGAGGAAGGTGCCGAGGTAGTCGATGACGTGCTTCGTCGCCCTGCGCGGGATGTGCAGCACCGTCGCGATCACGGCGAGCGCGACGATCCCGAGGGGCAGGTTGATGTAGAACACCCAGCGCCAGCTCAGGTGCTGGGTGAACAGCCCGCCGAGCAGCGGCCCGAGCACACTCGTCGTGCCGAAGACCGCGCCGAACAGTCCCTGGTAGCGGCCACGTTCGCGCGGTGGGACCAGGTCCCCGACGATCGCCATCGACAGCACGATCAGCCCGCCGCCGCCCAGTCCCTGGAGCGCGCGGAAGGCGATCAGCTGGAACATGTCCTGCGCCGTGCCGCACAGCGCGGAGCCCACCAGGAAGATCACGATGGCGGTCTGGAAGAGCTTCTTGCGCCCGTACTGGTCGCCCAGCTTGCCCCACAGCGGGGTCGCGGCGGTGGAGGCCAGCAGATAGGCGGTGACCACCCAGGACAGGTGCTCCAGGCCGCCCAGGTCGCTGACGATCGTGGGCAGCGCGGTGGCCACGATGGTCTGGTCGAGGGCGGCGAGCAGCAGACCGAGCAGCAGCGCGCCGATCGAGAGGAGGACGTTGCCGGACACCTGCTCTCGGGCGTCGGCGTCGTGGGTCGGCGGTCCGGCGCCGGGTGAGGGCTGCGCTCCGCCCGCCTTCGGCGTCGTTCCGTGCGCGTCCCCGGCCATGAAGACCTCCCCAGGTTCCGGTTTTCCCCTCCATCGTGGTCGGTGCGACCCGTTATGGCCTGTTGAGTTCCTGCGGAATATCGCATTCCGGGGGCGCGCGAACCGGGGTGTGAAGAAGATCTGCATAATCTCTGGAGTTCGCGAGGGGAGGGACGACACGTGGAACAGCCGAACGGGAACCCGTGCCCGGAGTGCGGCGCGCCCAGGCACCGGGACAACACGCCGTCCTGCGCCGTGCGGGCGTCGCGCAGGGCGTCGGACGCGCGGAGGGTGCAGGCGCAGGACGGCGTGTTGTC
>NZ_MSGP01000738.1 GCF_002078235.1 Streptomyces viridosporus | reverse complement strand
ACGCCGAGCCGGTCGGCGAGTGCGGTGACGCGGGCGACGACGGCCGGCAGCGCGGTCGTCGGCGCGGTGCCCGGACCCTCGAAGCCACCCGTCACCGACAGATCTCCTACGTCTCTCACAGGCTTCTCACAAGCGGTTGCCGTGAACTTCACGGAGACTAGCCGGTGGTTCGAACTCACATCCAGGTCTCGCCACAACTGTGGCCAATTTCGGCCGTCAACCGGCATGAAATGCCACGATAGTTGACACGCCGCGCGTCGGGGCAGCAGGATCGGGGCGCCGCGTCAGGGCCGCACAGGCAAGAGGGGTGACCTCCCGATGACTTATCAGGCAGGAGGGCAGCGGCCGGCACCGCGGCCCGCCCCCGAGACTCCCGAGACCCGGGCCTATCTGGCGGACTACGCCGTGTTCCTCGAAGCCGTGCCCTTCCCCTCCCTGGTGATCGACCACCGCTGGGACGTGCTGCTGGCCAACAGTGCTTTCCGGACACTTTTTCGAGATGTCGAACCGCATCCGACGGCCCTGCCGACCGACAACTTCCTCCGGTTCGTCCTCTTCCACCCGGACGCCGCCACGGTCCTCGGCGACCACGAGTCCAGTTGGTGCCTGCCGATGCTGGCCCACTTCGCCCAGGCCGTCGAGCGGTACGGACACGACCGCGGGCTGCAGGCCATCCGTCGCGACATCGCCCAGGACCCGATCATGGAGGCCGCCTACCGGCACGGCCTGCCGCACTGGCTGAGGGCGG
>NZ_MSGP01000737.1 GCF_002078235.1 Streptomyces viridosporus | reverse complement strand
CTTCCCCCGCTCCGACCGGGGCACCCCTGGCGCCGCCCGTGACCCGGGCGTCCGCGACGCGAGACCCCGCCCCCACCCCTTCTCCGCCGAGGAACCACCGCACCCATGAACAGCGACAGCGACCTGCAGATCGCCGGCGACATCCTCGAAGTCCCCCACCTGCTCCAGGCGCCCCGCGAGCACCCGGCCACCGTCGCCGAGTTCGTCGGCCTGGCCCGCTCCATCGCCGCCGACCGCTCCCAGTGGGAGCACCTCGTGCGGTACGACGCGACCAGCCGCTGGTACCACCGGCTGCGCGCCGTCCCCCGGGCCCCCGGCTCCGCCCCGGCGGGGGAGGCCCCCCTCGGCTACGAGGTCTGGCTGCTGTCCTGGGTGCCCGGGCAGGGCAGCGGACTCCACGACCACGGCCGCTCCTCCGGCGTGCTGACCGTGCTGGACGGCGCCCTGACCGAACGCACCGGGCGCGGCACGCGCACGTTGGCGGCGGGGGCGCAGCGCGTGTTCGCGCCGGGCTACGTCCACGAGGTCGTCAACGACACGCTGGAGCCCGCGGTCAGCCTGCACGTCTACTACCCGGGCCTGACGGAGATGCCCATGCTCCCCCCGTCCCGGCTCCGTTCGACCGGGGAGGCCCCCGCCGCCCCGCACTGCGAGGCGCGCACGGCACCCGGGTCCGTGACCGCCTGACACGTCGTCGCCCGCAGGACCGGCCCGTCCGTCACCCGGCCACCGCCCCTCAACGCGTCGGCCCGGCGGCTGACACACTGTTTCCATGCGCATTGTGGTTCTGGCAGGCGGCATCGGCGGTGCCCGTTTCCTGCGCGGTCTGAAGCGGGCCGTGCCGGACGCGGACATCACGGTCATCGGCAACACCGGGGACGACATCCACCTCTTCGGGCTGAAGGTCTGCCCGGACCTCGACACGGTGATGTACACGCTCGGCGGTGGCATCGACGAGGAGCAGGGCTGGGGGCGGGCCGAGGAGACCTTCCACCTCAAGGAGGAACTCGCGGCGTACGGCGTCGGCCCGGAGTGGTTCGGGCTCGGTGACCGGGACTTCGCCACGCACATCGTGCGGACGCAGATGCTCGGCGCCGGTTACCCGCTGAGCGCCGTGACCGAGGCGCTGTGCGACCGCTGGAAGCCGGGCGTCCGCCTGATCCCGATGACCGACGACCGCGTGGAGACGCACGTCGCCGTCGAGCTGGACGGCGAGCGCAGGGCGGTCCACTTCCAGGAGTACTGGGTGCGGCTGCGGGCCTCGGTGCCGGCCGAGGCGGTCGTGCCGGTCGGCGCGGAACAGGCGAAGCCGGCCCCGGGCGTCCTGGAGGCGATCGCCGAGGCCGACGTGATCCTCTTCCCGCCGTCCAACCCCGTCGTGTCGGTCGGCACGATCCTCGCCGTCCCCGGCGTCCGGGAGGCGATCGCCGACGCGGGCGTGCCGGTGATCGGGCTGTCGCCGATCGTCGGGGACGCGCCCGTGCGCGGCATGGCCGACAAGGTGCTCGCGGCGGTCGGCGTGGAGTCCACCGCCCCGGCGGTGGCCGAGCACTACGGCTCCGGTCTGCTGGACGGCTGGCTGGTCGACACGGTCGACGCGGCCTGTGTGGAGCGCGTCGAGGCGGCCGGGATCCGCTGCAGGGCCGTACCGCTGATGATGACCGACGTCGACGCGACCGCGCGGATGGCACGGGAGGCGCTGGCGCTGGCGGAGGAGGTGCGGGCGGTTTGAGCGGCGTGCGCACGGCGTCCGACGGCTACCGGGTGTGGGCCGTGGCCGGCCTGCCCGAGATCCGGCCCGGCGACGACCTGGTCAAGCTGATCGCGGCCGCCGAACCGGAACTGGCCGACGGCGACGTCCTGCTGGTCACCTCGAAGATCGTCTCCAAGGCCGAGGGCCGGATCGTGGAGGCGGCCGACCGGGAGGCCGCGATCGACGCGGAGACGGTGCGCGTGGTGGCCCGGCGCGGCCCCCTGCGCATCGTCGAGAACCGGCAGGGCCTGGTCATGGCCGCGGCCGGGGTCGACGCCTCCAACACCCCCTCCGGCACGGTTCTGCTGCTGCCCGAGGACCCGGACGCGTCCGCGCGGGCGCTCCGCGAAGGCCTGCGCGACGCCCTCGGCGTCACGGTCGGGGTGATCGTCACCGACACCTTCGGCCGCCCCTGGCGCGCCGGGCTGACGGACGTCGCGATCGGCGCGGCGGGCGTCCGCGTGCTGGACGACCTGCGCGGCGGCACGGACGCGCACGGCAATCCGCTCGGCGCCACGGTCGTCGCCACGGCCGACGAACTGGCCGCGGCGGGCGACCTCGTCAAGGGCAAGACGGCCGGGCTCCCCGTGGCCGTCGTCCGGGGGCTGCCGCACCTGGTGGCCCGGGACGACGGCGAGGGCGCGCGCGCCATGGTCCGCGGCGCGCGCGACGACATGTTCCGCCTCGGCACGTCCGAAGCCGTGCGCCGGGCGGTGACCCAGCGGCGTACGGTGCGGGCCTTCACCGACGAGCCGGTCGACCCGGGAGCGGTGCGCCGCGCGGTGGCCGCGGCGGTGACGGCCCCGGCGCCGCACCACACCACGCCCTGGCGGTTCGTCCTGCTGGAGTCCCCCGGGTCCCGGGTCCGCCTCCTGGACGCCATGCGCGAGGCCTGGATCGCGGACCTGCGCCGGGACGGCAGGACGGAGGAGTCCATCGCCCGGCGGATCCGCCGCGGCGACGTCCTGCGCAACGCCCCCTACCTGGTCGTGCCCTGCCTGGTCATGGACGGCTCGCACACCTACGGGGACGCGCGGCGGGACGGGGCTGAGCGGGAGATGTTCGTGGTCGCCGCGGGCGCCGGCGTCCAGAACTTCCTGGTCGCCCTGGCCGGGGAGCGGCTGGGCTCGGCCTGGGTGTCGTCGACGATGTTCTGCCGGGACGTGGTCCGCGAGGTCCTGAAGCTGCCCGCGGACTGGGATCCGATGGGCGCGGTGGCGGTCGGTCACCCGGCCGAGGACCCCCGCCCGCGGCCGGAGCGGGACGCGGGCACCTTCATCGAGGTGCGGTGAGCCGGATCCACGGGCGCCTATCCTCTTAGGAGCCCACCGGCTCAGGAGCCCACCGGCACCCTCCGTTTCCCCCTCAGCCCTCCGGGATCCCTCGTGGCAGGACGTTTCGCCCCCCGGCCCGCGCTCCCCCGCAGCCCCGGGAGCGGGGCAGGGGCCCCCGCGCGCGACGGGCACGTCGCCGTCCCCGTGGGGGCGCCCCGGCGGGCCCCGGCCCCCGAGCGGGTGCGGACCTGGGTGCCGGACGGGCCGCTGGACCTCGGCCTGGTGCTCGGACCGCTCAGGCGCGGGCCCGGGGACCCGACGTTCCGCGCCCTGCCGGACGGTTCGGTGTGGCGGGCCAGCCTGACGCCGGCCGGCCCCGGGACCCTGCGGGTGACGCGGCGGGCCGGTGAGGTGCGGGGGCAGGCGTGGGGCCCGGGCGCCGACTGGCTCCTGGACCGCCTGCCGGAACTGCTCGGGGCGGCCGACGACCCGTCGGCCTTCGTGCCCCGGCACAGACTGCTGGCGCTCACCCGGCACCGGCGTCCCGGACTGCGGCTGGCGCGGACCGGGCTGGTGCTGGAGTCGCTGATCCCCTCGATCCTGGAGCAGAAGGTCACGACCGGTGAGGCGTACCGGGCGTGGCGGCTGCTGGTGCGGAAGTACGGGGAGCCGGCGCCCGGGCCCGCGCCCGAGCGGATGTCGGTGATGCCGGCGCCGAGGACCTGGGCGCTGATCCCGTCCTGGGAGTGGCACCGCGCCGGGGTGGACGACAAGCGGGCGTCGACGATCCTGCGGGCGGTCCGCGTCGCCGCGCGGCTGGAGGAGGCGGCGGGGATGCCTCCGGCGGCGGCGCGGGCGCGGTGGGAGCTGGTGCCGGGGATCGGGCCGTGGACGTCGGCGGAGACCGCGCAGCGCACTCACGGGGCGCCGGACGCGGTCACCGTGGGGGACCTCCACCTCCCGGGGATCGTGGGCTGGGCCCTCGCCGGGGACCGGTACGCGGACGACTCCGTGATGCTGGAGCTGCTGGAGCCGTACGCGGGGCAGCGACACCGCGCCGCGCGGCTGATCCTGCTGAGCGGGAAGGTGCCGGAGCGGCGGGCGCCGCGGATGCCGTACGGGGACATCGGGCGGCTCTGAGGCGGGGCGGGCCGGCCGGACGGGCCGCGTGACCCGGCGTCGCCCGGTGACCGGTGCGGGCGCGGGCCGGGCGACGGGGTGCCGGCGTGCCCGCCCTCCCCCGGGCCCTCGGCTTCGCCCGGGCAGGGGACCCCCGTCGCCCCGGGCGGCACGCGGACCCGCGGCCGAACGGTCCGCGCCCCGCCCGTGCGTGCCCCTACTGGTCCGGCGAGAACCGCACCGCTCCCTCCGGGATCCTCGCGTCGCACCACACCCGGACGCCCTCCCGGAGCTCGTTGCGGGCGCCGATGACCGCGCCGTCCCCTATCACCGTCCCGGTGAGGACCGACCGCTCGCCCACCCGCGCCCGCGTCCCGATGAGCGAGTCGGTGACGACCGCGCCGGGCTCGATGACCGCGCCCGGCAGGATCGTGCTGCCGAAGACGCGCGCGCCCTCCGCCACGAACGCGCCCTCGCCCACCACCGTCCCGCCCGCGAGCTTCGCGTCGGGTGCCACGGTCGCCGTCGGCAGGACCAGCCGGTCACCGCAGCGGCCGGGCACCGCCGGGGACGGGGCGCGTCCGAGCACCAGATCCGCCGAGCCCCGCACGAACGCCGCCGGGGTGCCCAGGTCCAGCCAGTACGTGGAGTCGACCATGCCCTGGAGGTGGGCCCCGGCCGAGAGCAGTTCCGGGAACGTCTCGCGCTCCACCGACACCGGCCGGCCCGCCGGTATCGTGTCGATCACCGAGCGGCGGAAGACGTACGCCCCCGCGTTGATCTGGTCGGTGACGATCTCCTCCGGGGTCTGCGGCTTCTCCAGGAACGCCAGCACCCGTCCCGTCCCGTCCGTCGGGACCAGTCCGTACGCCCGCGGGTCCGTCACCTTCGTCAGGTGCAGCGAGACGTCCGCCCCCGTCGCCTCGTGCGTCCGCACCAGCGCCCGGATGTCCAGCCCCGTCAGGATGTCGCCGTTGAAGACCAGCACCGGCTCGTCCGGCCCCGAGTGCAGCCGGGACGCGACGTTGCGGATCGCGCCGCCCGTGCCGAGCGGCTCCTCCTCCGTCACGTACTCGATGTGCAGCCCCAGCGACGAGCCGTCGCCGAAGTACGGTTCGAAGACCTCGGCCAGATAGGACGTGGCCAGGACGATGTGCTCGACGCCCGCCGCTCTCGCTCTCGCCAGCTGGTGCGTCAGGAAGGGCACTCCGGCCGCCGGGACCATGGGCTTGGGCGTGTGCACCGTGAGCGGACGCAGTCGCGTGCCCTTGCCGCCGACCAGGAGGATCGCTTCTGTCACCTGTCGTCTCTGCTTCCTGCCGGGACCGGCCGAACTGTCTTTCGGCCGGCCAGTGTATGCAGACCGTTCCACAGCGCATGCGACGGCCGTGTCTCCGGCAGGAAGGGACGGCGGGGCCGCCTCAGCGGCCCTGGTAACCGGCCGCCGTGGTGCGTGCGGAGCCGAGCTTGCTGTAGAGCTTCCCCCCTGGGCACGCGGTGTTGAACCCGTCCCGGTGACCGGAGATCACGTTCAGTCGTACCTTCTTACCTTTTTGGTAGAGGTTGCCACCGCCGGACGTCAGGTATGTCTTCCCCTTCGGATTCATGCCGTGCAGCCCGAGCTTCCAGGCGGTGAGCTGGGCGACGCCCTCCACCGCGGCGGCCGACGGCTTCTTGGAGCTGTAGGAGCCGATGACCGCGACGCCCGTGGTGTCGCTGTTGAACCCGAGGGTGTGGGCGCCCAGGACGGGCTGCGCCACTCCCCCGGCCCGGCCCTCGTAGATCTTCCCGCACTTGTCGACGAGGAAGTTGTAGCCGATGTCCCGCCACCCCATGCTCCCGACGTGGTAGCGGTAGATGCCGCGGATGACCGAAGGCGCTTGTTCGCAGGTGTAGTTGTTGCCGGTGGCGGTGTGGTGCACGAAGGCCGCCTTGACCTTCCCGGTGTACTTGAACGTCTTCTCCCGCAGGCTCTCGTCCGCCCCCCAGCCGCGCCGCGTGACGATGGCGGGCCGCGCACCGATGTACGCCTTGGCCTGCTGCTCGGCCGGGTCGGTGGCTCCGGCCCGCCATCGTCACGCGG
>NZ_MSGP01000736.1 GCF_002078235.1 Streptomyces viridosporus | reverse complement strand
GTGGAGGCCAAGGCGCCGGGGTTCGCGAAGCTGCAGACGTCGTTCGTGCTGGAGAAGGACTGAGGCGCTCTGCCGCTCCCGGCGCCGGGAGCGGCGGTACGCGCGCGGCGGTGACCCGCGCGAGGGGACTCAGACGTACCGCTCGAGGATCGAGCTCTCCGCCAGCCTCGACAGGCCCTCGCGGACGCTGCGCGCCCGGGCCTCGCCGACGCCGTCCACCGTCTGGAGGTCGTCCACGCTCGCGGCGAGCAGCTTCTGCAGTCCGCCGAAGTGCTCCACCAGGCGGTCGATGATCGCGCCGGGCAGCCGCGGCACCTTCGCCAGCAGCCGGAAGCCGCGCGGCGACACCGCCGAGTCCAGGGTCTCGGGGGAGCCGGTGTAGCCCAGGGCGCGGGCCACGGTCGAGAGCTCCAGCAGCTCCGCGTGGGTGAGCACGTTCAGCTCGTGCAGGGCCTCGTCGACCGTGCGGGAGCGCTTGGCGGTGGGCTCGGGGACGTAGTCCCGCACGACGAGCTCGCGCTCCGGCTCCACACCCGCGATCAACTCGTCCAGCTGGAGGGCGAGAAGACGGCCGTCGGTGCCCAGTTCGACCACGTACTCGGCGATCTCGGTGGCGATGCGGCGCACCATCTCCAGCCGCTGCGCGACCGCCGAGACGTCCCGGACGGTCACCAGGTCCTCGATCTCCAGCGCCGACAGCGTGCCCGCGACCTCGTCGAGGCGGAGCTTGTAGCGCTCCAGGGTGGCGAGCGCCTGGTTGGCGCGGGACAGGATCGCCGCCGAGTCCTCCAGGACCCGGCGGTGGCCGTCGACGTAGAGCGCGATCAGGCGCATCGACTGGGAGACCGAGACGACCGGGAAGCCGACCTGCTTGGAGACCCGGTCGGCGGTGCGGTGCCGGGTGCCGGTCTCCTCGGTCGGGATCGTCGGGTCCGGCACCAGCTGGACGCCCGCCCGCAGGATCTTGGACAGGTCGGACGACAGGACGATGCCGCCGTCCAGCTTGCACAGCTCGCGCAGCCGGGTCGCGGTGAACTCGACGTCCAGGACGAAGCCGCCGCTGCACAGTGCCTCGACGGTCTTGTCGGAACCGAGCACGATCAGTCCGCCGGTGTTGCCGCGGAGCACGCGCTCCAGGCCGTCACGCAGGGCGGTGCCGGGCGCCACGGCGCTCAGCGAGGCGCGCATCAGGCCATCGGAACCGGCACTCCCACCGGACTTTCCGGGAGCTGCTGCCCGGTCGTTGGCTGCCACTGCACTCCTCCGGTCGCAGGTTCTGGGGCGCCCCCGTTCGGGGTCTCTCGCTCGGGTCGTGCCGGGCTCGCGCGCCCTGGCACACACCTCTGCGGCGTTGTCGCAGGTCGCCGACTCCCCCGAGCTCTCGACGAGCTCGAGCAGGGGGGAACCCCCATCGCGTCGACTCCCTCCTCCGCCGTGCAGCAGCGCGCACCAGGCCCCGCTCCCCGATCCGGCCTGTTCCGAACGAGAGGCCCTCACCGCACTCGGTTCGTACGGACGGGCGAGACCTGGGCAAAGTCTACCGGCGGTCCTCCTCCTCCCGTGGGGCCTCTCGGCGACGGGAGCGCGGAAGGACGCGCAGCGCGTCCCCTATGTCCGCGACTTCCAGGACCTTCATGCCCGGGGGAACCCTGCCCGGGTCACCCGGCACCAGGGCGTGCGTGAAGCCCAGGCGGTGCGCCTCGGCGAGCCTGCGCTGGACGCCCGTGACGCGTCTCACCTCACCGGCCAGACCGACCTCGCCGATCGCGACCAGGTTCTTCGGCAGCGGGGTGTCGCTCGCCGCCGAGGCGAGGGCGAGCGCGACGGCCAGGTCCGCGGCGGGCTCCGAGAGCTTCACCCCGCCGACCGTCGCGGAGTAGATGTCCCGCTTGCCCAGGGCGCTGATGCGGCCGCGCTGCTCCAGCACCGCCAGCATCATCGACACGCGCGAGGTCTCCAGGCCGGACGTGGTGCGCCGGGGGGAGGGGATCTGCGAGTCGACCGTGAGCGCCTGGACCTCGGCGACCAGGGGGCGGCGGCCCTCCAGGGTGACCGTCAGGCAGGTGCCGGGGACCGGCTCGTCACGGCGGGTCAGGAAGAGCCCGCTCGGGTCCGCGAGGCCCGTGATGCCCTCGTCGTGCAGCTCGAAGCAGCCGACCTCGTCGGTGGTGCCGTAGCGGTTCTTCACGCCCCGGACCAGGCGCAGGCGGGCGTGCCGGTCGCCCTCGAAGTGCAGGACGACGTCCACCAGGTGCTCCAGCAGGCGCGGACCGGCGATCGCGCCGTCCTTGGTGACGTGTCCCACGAGGAGCGTGGACATCCCGCGCTCCTTGGAGGCCCGGATCAGCGCGCCGGCCACCTCGCGGACCTGGGCCATGCCGCCCGGGGCGCCGTCGATCTCCGGGGACGCCACCGTCTGCACCGAGTCCAGGATCAGCAGGGACGGCTTGACCGCGTCCAGGTGGCCGAGGACGGCGGCCAGGTCCGTCTCGGCGGCGAGGTACAGGTGGTCGTCGATGGCGTGGATGCGGTCGGCCCGCAGCCGGACCTGGCTCGCCGACTCCTCGCCGGTGACGTAGAGCGTGCGGTGCTCGTCGCTCGCCGACTTGGCCGCCACGTCGAGCAGCAGGGTGGACTTGCCGACGCCGGGCTCGCCCGCGACGAGCACCACGGCCCCGGGGACCAGCCCGCCGCCGAGCACCCGGTCCAGCTCGGGCACGCCGGTGGAGCGGGCGGTGGCCCGGCGTCGGCAAGTCCAC
>NZ_MSGP01000735.1:2713-3076 GCF_002078235.1 Streptomyces viridosporus | reverse complement strand
GCGTGAACGCGTGCCGCTCGCCGGGCACACGGGGGCCGGTCCCTGGGCCCTCGTGCTCCACCCCCACCCCGCGCGACCCCCACCGGCAATCCCCACGAGGAGACCCATGTCCGGGCTCACCCGCGTCAGAAAGGCCGCCGCCGTGGCGGCCACCGCTGCCGCCGCCGCAGCCGGTCGTGGGCGGTACGACGACCACGACGTCCGCGCACCCGTTCATGGCGCAGATCACCGACGCCTCGCAGGACCGGTTCCGCGACGGCACCCCGGTCCCGCCCACCAAGGTGGCCGCGGCCCAGGTCGACTCGTAGGTCCCATGAGTTCCTGAGTACCCCTCAGGCAGCAGTCCAGGGGGCGTTGCGGGCT
>NZ_MSGP01000735.1:0-2669 GCF_002078235.1 Streptomyces viridosporus | reverse complement strand
CGTCTCCGCGTCCCCGCGTCTCCGCGTCCCCGCGTCTCCGTGTCTCGGCGTCTCGGAGCCTCGGCGTCTCGGTGTCTCTCTCCTTCCTCCTCCGCCCCCGCGCCGTCCCGGAGCGGATGCCGCGCTCCGGGCCCGGGCGCACCGCCCGGAGCGTCCGCTCCCCCGGCGGCGGTCCCGGCCCGCCGGGCCGGGCGGTGAGCGCGTGACGGGGGCGGCCGCGGCGCACGGCCGGGGAACACGCGCTCATCTCGTTGATTGCCTCCCGCGTGCGCGGGGCACTCGGTGGCACGGTGCACACGACGGAGTCCGGGCGACCGGAGAGGGTCCTGCTGACCGGGTGGTTCAGCTTCCGCGACGGGGAGGCGACCGCCGGGGACGTGCTGGCGCTGCACCGGGTGGAGGAGGTGCTGCGCCGGGCCCGGATCCCCCACGACGTCGTCTGGAGCCCCGGCTTCCTGCCGGACGCCCGGCACCTGGACGACGTACGGCCCGGCGACTACTCCCATCTGGTGTTCGTGTGCGGCCCGCTGCACGGGCCGCAGGTCGAGGAGCTGCACCGGCGCTTCGCGCACTGCGTGCGGATCGCCGTGGGGACCTCCGTGATCGACCCCGAGGAGGCGGCCGTGACCGGGTTCCACCGCGTGCTGGCGCGGGACGCCCCCGGCAGCGAGCCGTCCGAGGACCTGGCGGCCCACGCCCCGGTGGTGCCCGCCCGGCCCGTGGTCGGGGTGATCCTCACCCACGGGCAGCAGGAGTACGGGCCGCGGCGGCGGCACGGGCAGGTCGCGGACCGGGTGACGCACTGGCTGGCCGGCAAGGACTGCGCCCGGCTGGAGCTGGAGACCCGGCTGGACACCCGTGACTGGCATCTGAGCGCGACGCCCGCGCAGCTGCAGTCGGTGCTGGCCCGCCTCGACCTGGTCGTCACCGACCGGCTGCACGGGCTGGTGCTCGCGCTGCGGGTCGGCACGCCGGTGCTGGCGGTGGACCCGGTGCTGGGCGGCGCGAAGGTGGCCGCGCAGGCCCGCGCCTGCGGCTGGCCCGCGCTGCTGACCGCCGGGCAGCTGGACGCACGGCGGCTGGACCGGTGGTGGCGCTGGTGCCTGACCTCGGGCCGGGTGGCCGCCCGGCAGGTCCGCGAGGCGTTCCGGGAGGACCGTGCGCCGGACGGCGCGGACCGGCTCGTGGAGGTGCTGTCCTCCCGCGCCGGGGCCGGTTAGCGCGAGGCCGGCCGGGCACCCGGGCCCCTCCCGGTCGTCCCTGGAGGAGAGACGGTGCCCCTCGATCGGCTCCCTGATCACGAACAGCGCGTCCTCGACGAGATCGAACGGGCCCTGTGCCGCGACCGCCGGCTCGACCGGCGGCTGCGCACGCTGCGGCTGCGCCGGGGGCCCGACGTACCGCGCCTGCTGCGGCGGGCGGCGTCGTACCGGCCGCACGGCCGGACCGCGGCCGTGCTGCTCGCGGTGTCGGTCGTGCTGATGGTGACCGGGATGGTCACCTCGTCCCCCGGTGTGATCATGACGTTCGCGGTGGTGTGGCCGCTGACGCTGTTCACGCTCTTCCGGCTGCTGTGCCGGTGGACGGAGGGCTGAGCGTCCGCCCTCCCGGGGCGGGCGCCCGGGGAGCACCGGCCGCGCCCGCGCCACCGCGGGTTCCGGTCGCCCACGGGGCCCGCGCGCCGGTGCCGGGGGGCGGGCCCCGCCGGCGTGCGGCGGATCAGCCCGTGTAGCGGCGGGCCGCCGAGGTGCGCTGGGCCGGTTCCAGCAGGCGCAGCCGGGACTCGACCTCGTGCGGCAGGACGCGGCGTTCGCGCAGGACCCAGGGCAGGGCGGCCGCCGCCTCGGCGAAGGCGCGCAGCGAGGTGGTGTCGCGCGGGACCGTGCGGGCCAGGCCCAGGGTGCGGCGCAGTGCGGGCCCGGCCGGGCGGCGCAACCAGGTGAACCACAGGGTGTTGCGGATGCCGTGCCTCCGGCGCAGCGTGGAGTCCCGGGCCGGGGAGGCGTGGTGGTGGATCGTCAGGTGGTCCGCGTAGGTCAGCCACCAGCCGTCGGCCGCCAGGTCCGCGGCGAGCAGTTCCTCCTCGCCGCCGAGCCACAGCCTCGGGTGGAAGCCGCCCGCGGTCCGGAAGGCGTCGGTGCGCAGGACGGTCGCGGCGGCCAGGAACGAGCCGAGGGCCGGCCCGGGCAGCCAGGGCGGGCCGGGCACGGGCGAGTCGCGCAGCTCGCGGACGATCGGGTCGTCGGTGCCGTCCGGCTCGACGACGATCCGTGCCGTGACCGAGCCGAGCGCCGGGTGCCGGTCGAGCAGGTCGGCGGCGCCGGCCAGGGAGCCGGGCGCCCACCAGGAGTCGTCGTCGCTGAAGGCCACGTAGGGGGTGTCGAGGGCGCGGGCCCCGTGGTTGCGGGCGAGGGCGCCGTGGTTGACGGGGAGCGCCAGCACCCGGACCCCGGGGAAGTCGCGGGCGAGCAGGGCGCGGGTGCCGTCGGTGGAGGCGTTGTCCACGACGAGGATCTCGGGCCGCTCGGGCAGGGCGCACAGGTGGCGCAGGGTGACGGCCAGCCGGGCGGCGCGGTCGCGGGTGGCGATGACGATGCCGAGGCGGCCGTCCGTGGGCGGGGCGGTCATGGCGCGCCCTCCCCTCCCGGGCGCTGGGCGGCGGGCAGCCG
>NZ_MSGP01000734.1 GCF_002078235.1 Streptomyces viridosporus | reverse complement strand
CGGGGGAGGCCGGTCGTCGGTGGCGGCTGGCACGATGGCGCGATGACCACCGTCCTGCGTCCGCTCCTGCGCGGGGTGACGTACTCCCGCATGTTGCACCTGTGGGTGACCGCACTGCCGTTCAGCATATGGATCTTCATCTATCCGGAGGCCCCGTGGGCGCCCCTGCTCGTGCTGATCCCGCTGGGGCTGGTCCCGGTGGTGCGCAGGGGCGAGGGGATACAGGCCCGGCTGCTGCTGGCACCCGACGAGCGGGAGTCGGAGTTCTCCGAGGAGCCGTCGGCGACCTGGCCGGACCGGTGGCGGACCGTGCTGTGGCTGGCGGCGCGGGTGGTACTGGCGATGGTGACGGGGATCGCCACCATCTGGCTGCCGCTCCTGGCCTACGGCTCGGGGGAAATGGCCATGGGGCACGCGCCGGAGGGCATCCCCTTGCTGGAGGACGCGGCGCCGCACTGGGCCTACGCGCTGCTGATCCCGGTCTTCCTGGTCCTGCTGTACGCGGCGGTGGTGGGGCTCGGCGAGCTGGTCACCGCCGTCGCGCGCCATTTGCTCGGCCCCTCCCCCACCGAACGCCTGGCCGCCCTGGAGGCCAGGACCGAACAGCTCCTGGAGCGCACCCGCATCGCGCGCGAGCTGCACGACTCCATCGGCCACGCCCTGACGGTCGCCGTGGTGCAGGCCGGCGCCGCGCGGGCGGCGGGCGACCCCGCCTTCACCGACCGGGCGCTGGGCGCCATCGAGGAGACCGGTCGGGCCGCCCTGGAGGACCTGGAGCGGGTCCTCGGCGTCCTGCGCGAGGCGCGGAGACCCGTGAGCAGCCGACCCACGCTCACGGACGCGGACCGCCTGCTGGAGTCCGCCCGGGCCTCCGGGGCGAAGGTCGACGCCGAGGTGACCGGGCCGGTGGACACCGTGCCCGGACCGATCTCCCGCGAGGGCTACCGCATCCTGCAGGAGTCGCTGACCAACGCGCTGCGGCACGCGGGGGCGGTCCCCGTGCGGGTCCGGATCCGCGTCGCCGACGGCACCCTGCTCCTGGAGGTCCGCAATCCGCTGCCGGGGGACGTGCCCGGCCCCGGGCGCGGCAGCGGGCTGCGCGGCATACGGGAACGCGCCGCGCTGCTCGGGGGCCGCGCGCGGACCGGGCCGGACGGGGGCGACTGGGCGGTGCGGGTCGAACTGCCGCTGGCCGGGGCCGAGATGCGTTGATCTAGGCTGACCGGATGCCGGTCACCGTTCTGCTCGTCGACGACGAGCCCCTCGTGCGCGCGGGGTTACGCGCCGTTCTGGAAGCGCAGCCCGACATCGAGGTGGTCGGGGAGGCGGCCGACGGGGCGGCGGTGATCCCGCTGGTGCGGCGGCTGCGGCCGGACGTGGTCGCCATGGACGTGCGCATGCCGCTGCTGGACGGGATCGAGGCCACCCGCGCGCTGCTGCGGACGGTCGAGGAGCCGCCGAAGATCCTCGTGGTGACGACGTTCGAGAACGACGAGTACGTCTACGAGGCGCTGCGCGCCGGGGCCGACGGGTTCCTGCTGAAGCGGGCGCGGCCGGCGGAGATCGTGCACGCGGTGCGGCTGGTCGCCGAGGGCGAGTCGCTGCTGTTCCCCGCCTCGGTGCGCCGGCTCGCGGCCGAGTACGGCGACGACGGCGGCAACCGCGCGGCGCGGGACGTGCTGGAGCGGGCGCGGCTGACCGAGCGCGAGGCGGAGGTGCTGCGGCTGATGGCCCGGGGGCTGTCGAACGCGGAGATCGCCGCCCGGCTGGTGGTGGGCACGGAGACGGTGAAGTCGCATGTGAGCGCCGTGCTGGCGAAGCTCGGGGCGCGCGACCGCACGCAGGCGGTGATCGCGGCGTACGAGTCGGGGTTCGTGGCACCGGGATGAGTCGCGTCCCGGGGCGGGTCGGAGCCGCTGCCCCTGGGGCGGACCGCGGGGTTCCGCCCGAAGGTCGCCGGGGCGCGCCGTGCCGAGTACCATCCGGCCCACACGCGCATGAGCTGGGAGGACGGACGGTGGGTCGGCTGACCGGGGGGGACCCCTCGCTGCTGCGAAGGATCAACTCCGCGGTGGTGCTGCACGCGTTGCGGGCCACGGACTGCGCGACGCTGACCGAGGTCACCCGGGTGACGGGTCTGTCCCGGCCGACCGTCGAGGGCGTCGTGGAAGGGCTCA
The DNA here is from genome assembly GCF_002078235.1 of Streptomyces viridosporus. Taxonomy (GTDB): domain Bacteria; phylum Actinomycetota; class Actinomycetes; order Streptomycetales; family Streptomycetaceae; genus Streptomyces; species Streptomyces viridosporus. The sequence continues at coordinate 2,006 of NZ_MSGP01000734.1, read as the reverse complement.
TCGAGGCGGGCCTCGTCGTCGAGAAGGCGGCCGAGGAGGGTGCCGCACGGCGGCAGGGGCGGCCGGCGCGGCGGTTCCGCTTCCGTGCGGAGGCCGGACACCTGCTGGGCCTGGAGATCGGCGTGCACCGGGTGGCCGCGCTGCTGGCCGACCTGGACGGCCGGGTGATCGGCGCCCAGGCCAGGGACGTCGACGAGACGGTCGGGGCCGACGAGCGGCTGGAGCGGCTGCGCACCGCCGTCGCCGAGCTGCTGCGCCGGGCCGGTGTCGCGCGCGGCTCCCTGCGGGCGGTGGGCGTGGGCACGCCGGGCATCGTCGAGGCCGACGGGACGGTGCGGCTGGGCACGGCGCTGCCCGGATGGACGGGGCTGGGCCTCGGGGAGCGGCTGCGCCGGTCCTTCAAGTGCCCGGTGCTGGTGGAGAACGACGCCAACGCGGCCGTCGTCGCCGAGCACTGGAAGGGCGCCGCCAAGGAGACCTGCGACGTGGTGTTCGTGCTGGCCGGGCTGAGCCCGGGAGCCGGTTCGCTGATCGGCGGGCGGCTGCACCGGGGGTACAGCGGGGCGGCCGGTGAGATCGGGGCGCTGCACCTGCTGGGCCGGGAGGCGACTCCGGAGACGCTGCTGTCCACCACGGACGAGCCGCTGCACCCGCTCGACGAGCAGGCGGTCGCCGAGGTCTTCGCCCGGGCCCGCGAGGGCGACCGGCGGGCGCTCGCGGCGGTGGACCGCTTCACCCGGCGGCTCGTGCACGACGTGGCGGCGCTGGTGCTGGCCCTCGACCCGGAACTGGTGGTGATCGGCGGCTGGGCGGCCGGCCTGGACGGGGTCCTGGAGCCGCTGCGCCGTGAACTGGCCCGCTACTGCCTGCGCCCGCCGAGGGTCGCCCTGTCCCTCCTCGGGGAGGCGGCGGTGGCGACGGGCGCGCTGCGGCTCGCCCTGGACCACGTGGAGGAGCAGCTCTTCGCGGTGGACGGCACGGTGACGGCGCGTCGGTGAGGAGCCGGTGCGCCGGCCCCGTCGCGCCCGGGGGCGCGGCGGGGCCGGGGCGCGGCGGTTCTCAGGAGGCGGCGCGCTCGGGCCCGTGGTGGATCTCCACGCCGCCGAAGTCGCCGAAGGTCAGCCGGCAGGTGTCCGCGCGGTAGGTGGCCACGGAGAGCGCGGCGGTGCGGCCCCGGGCGATGAAGCGGGTGGTGACGACGAGGACGGGCGCGCCGGGCAGGCGGTCCAGTTCCCTGGCGTCGTCCGCGCGGGCGGAGCCGAGCTCCACGGCGTTCTCCTGCCGCTCCAGTTCCAGGCGCTGCAGTTCGCGCAGCACCGCACGCGCGCGCGCCGCGCCGGACGGTGCGTCGATGCCGGAGAGGTCGGGCACCGATTCGGCCGGGATGTGGAGCAGCTCGGCGGCGACGGGCTGACCGTGCGACACGCGGGAGCGGCGCACGATGTGCACGGGCTCCTCACGGCCGGTCACCAGGGCCTCGGCGACGGCCGCGGGCGGCACCTCGAGCACGCAGTCGAGGGGCTGCCAGGCGTCGTCCGGCCCGCCCGGCCAGGTGTGCTGTGCCGTGCCGACGGAGACGCCCATGCGCGGCGGTGCGACGGTCGTGCCCACACCGCGGCGGCGCTGCAGCCTGCCTTCCAGTTCGAGCTGTTCCAGCGCCTGCCGGAGCGTGGCCCGGGCGACGCCGAAGCGGGCGGCGAGGTCGCGCTCGTTGGGCAGGATCTCGCCCACGGAGAACTCCGAGTCCAGCGCCTCGCTGAGCACGGTCCTGAGGTGCCAGTACTTCGGTTCCGGCACCGTTTCCAGCTGCGTGGTCCCCACCCTGTCCTCCACGATCGCCGTGTCCGGCGGCGTTTTAGCGCCCTTGTTTATTAAAGGTTGTTTCACTTGTCAGCGACGATAGGGGGCGCCCCACCCTTGGTCAATACCAATCCCGGTCCGCTTGCGCGTGGCGTGATCGAACGGGCACGAAGCGTTCGGGACGCGCCGAGGCCCCCGCCGCGGCG
>NZ_MSGP01000733.1 GCF_002078235.1 Streptomyces viridosporus | reverse complement strand
GGTCGCCGGGTCGATCTCGGGGAGCGGCTGCATCCCGTGCCAGGCGAGCAGGAAGGCGTCCCGTTCCAGGACCTCCATCAGGCCGCTGAGCGCGGCCTCCTCCAGACTGCCCCCGGAGGCACAGCCGTTGGAGCTCTCCTGGACGAACCGGTGCTCGATACCGGGCTTGTGGTAGAAGGCGAGGACCTCCGGGACGGGGCGGGGGACCGCGTCCCGCAGCGACCACCCCCACACCCAGGGGATCGGCCGGTCCGGGGTGAACGGCGGCACCCAGGGGTTGGCCCGGTGGAAGCCGTCCGTGTACAGGCCGGTCTCGCGCGGGTCGACGGCGGTCGGCCCGAGATCGTCCAGGGAGGCGGTCAGGGTGAGGGCGCGGCCCCGGGCGCGCATCCCGGCGAAGCGCTCCAGTCCCTCCAGCACGCCGATCCGGGTGCTGGCGTGATACGAGTCGGCGTGGCCGCCCCAGAACGTCTCCCGCAGGTAGTCGCCGGAGCGGCTGGAGAAGCAGCCCACCGTGGCCGAGGTGGTCGGCGAGGTGACGTCGCACACCACCGACGGCCCGACGGCGCCCCAGTGTGGGTTGGCGAACGCGTCCACCCGGAGGCCGTAGGCGTCCACCGGCCGGACCCTGCTGACGCCCGGCCGGTGCTTGGGCGCGGGCCGCAGGACGAGGGCGGCCG
>NZ_MSGP01000732.1 GCF_002078235.1 Streptomyces viridosporus | reverse complement strand
GTCCCGAGGCCGGGGAGCTCCCCCCGGCCTCCGCTCCCGCGGTCGGTGACGCCACCGACCTCGCCTCGTGCGTCGCCGACTCCCTCCGGCGCGTCGCCGCCTTCCTCACCGATCGGCGGAAGAATCCGGCAGACGTCCCCGACCTCTTCCTCGCCGCGGAACAGGCCCTCCTCCTCGGCCACCCGCTGCACCCGGCTCCGAAGAGCCGCGAGGGGCTCTCCGACGCCGAGGCACGGCTGTACTCACCCGAGGTGCGCGGCTCCTTCCCCCTCCACTGGATGGCTGTCGCTCCCTCCCTGCTCGCCACCGACTCCGCCTGGACCGAGCGCGGACGCCGGATTCCCGCGCCCCGCCTCACCGCACGTCTCGCCGGAACCGGACTGCCGTTGCCGGACGGATACGCGGCTCTCCCCGTACACCCCTGGCAACTGCGCGAGATCCGGCACCGTACCGAGACCGCCGCTCTGCTGGACGCCGGGCTGCTCCGCGACCTCGGCAGCCACGGCACCCCCTGGCACCCCACCTCCTCCGTACGCACCGTCCACCGGGCCGACGCCCCCGCGATGCTCAAGCTGTCGTTGGGCCTGCGCATCACCAACTCCCGCAGGGAGAACCTCCGCAAGGAACTCCACCGTGGTGTGGAGGTCCACCGTCTGCTGCGCACCGGGCTGGCCCGGCAGTGGCGGGCCGTGCACCCGGGCTTCGACATCGTCCGTGATCCGGCCTGGCTCGCCGTGGACGGGCCGGCCGGCGATCCCGTGCCCGGGCTGGACGTCGTGATCCGGCACAACCCGTTCCGGCCCCACCACGACGTCGCCTGTGTCGCCGGACTGGTCTCGCCGCGCCCTTGCCCACGACCGGGCACGGACGCCGGTCCCACGGTGCATGCCGCCGTCACCGACACCGCCCGGAACCGTGCGGGCACGCATGCCCCGGTCATGGGATCCCGGCTGGCGGAGCTCGTCACACGTCTCACCGCCCGTACGGGACGCTCTCGCGATGCCGTGGCCGCCGAGTGGTTCCTGCGGTACCTCGAGCACGTGGTGCGGCCCGTCCTGTGGCTCGACGGAGAGGCCGGCATCGCCCTGGAGGCACATCAGCAGAACACCCTGCTTCTGCTGGACACCGACGGCTGGCCCGCGGGCGGGCGCTACCGGGACAACCAGGGCTACTACTTCCGTGAGTCCCGCCGCGCGGAGCTCGACGCCCGACTGCCCGGTATCGGCGAGCACAGCGACACCTTCGTCTCCGACGAGGTCACCGACGAACGGTTCGCGTACTACCTGGCCGTCAACAACGTGTTCGGCCTCGTCGGGGCCTTCGGCTCTCAACGCCTCGCCGACGAGCGGCTGCTGCTCGCCGCCTTCCGCCGCTTTCTCACCGCGGTCTCCTCCGGCCCGGCACGCACCCGAAGCTCGCTGCCCGCCCGCCTGCTGGACTCGCCCGTCCTGCGCTGCAAGGCCAACATGCTGACCCGGCTGCACGGCCTCGACGAGCTCGTCGGCCCGGTCGACACCCAGTCCGTCTACGTCACCATCGCCAACCCCCTGCACTCCTGATGGCCCACCCGTTCCCCCACACGACCGCCGTCGGCGGCACCGCGGCCCCCTCGGACGAGGCGGGCCTCCACGACCTTCACGACCTGCTCGACCACATCGGCGACTGGGGCCCGGTCCGCACTCCCGCAGGTCTGTTCCGACTCGTCCCCGTATGCGTCGAACGCGACCTGCCGCTCCTCGCACGGTGGATGAACGACCCCGCCGTCGCCGAGTTCTGGGAGTTGTCCGGGCCGCCGGCCGTGACGGCGGACCACGTGCGGGCCCAAATCGCGGGTGACGGACGCAGCGTTCCGTGCGTCGGCGTGCTGGACGGCACGCCGATGAGCTACTGGGAGGTCTACCGGGCGGATCTCGACCCATTGGCCCGCCACTACCCGGCCCGGCCCCATGACACCGGGCTCCACCTCCTCATCGGTGCCCTCGGCGACCGGGGGCGGGGTCTGGGCGGCACGCTGCTCAGAGCCGTCGCCGACCTCGCCCTCGACAGACGCCCTGCGGCCACACGCGTCGTCGCGGAACCCGACCTTCGCAACATTCCCTCCGTCACCGCCTTCCTGCGCGCCGGCTTCCGCTTCTCCACCGAGCTCGACCTGCCCGGCAAGCGGGCCGCCCTCATGGTGCGGGACCGATCCCTGCGTCATCTCCTGTAGCGCTCCGTCACTGCGCTCTCACATGTGGTACACCGCTCGCGCCGTCCCGGTTCCCCGCACCGCGGCAATTTCTTCCGTGCCGGTCCCGGACACCGGCGCCGGTCACCGCGCCGGCGCCGGACCGCGACCGGTGGCCGCCGCCCCGATCCGAGGAGTCCCCGTCTTGATCGCACCCCCCGACCTTGCCGTGATCACTCGAATGTCAGCTCCGGGCCGTAGGGTGGTCGCGCTATGACGAAGCCCTCACTCCCCGAACTCCTGCATGCTGCCGTCACCGCCGTCGGCGGCACGGAGCGCCCCGGCCAGGTGGCCATGGCCGAGGCCGTCGCCGAGGCGATCGACGACGGCACCCACCTGCTGGTCCAGGCCGGCACCGGTACCGGAAAGTCGCTGGGCTATCTGGTGCCCGCGCTCGCGCACGGGGAGAGAGTCGTCGTGGCGACGGCCACCCTGGCCCTGCAACGCCAGCTCGTGGAGCGTGATCTGCCGCGCACGGTCGAGACGTTGCACCCCCTGCTGCGTCGCCGCCCCGAGTTCGCGATGCTCAAGGGCAGGTCCAACTACCTGTGTCTGCACCGTCTTCACGAGGGAGTGCCGCAGGACGAGGAGGAAGGCCTCTTCGACCAGTTCGAGGCGGCCGCGCCCACCAGCAAGCTGGGCCAGGACCTGCTGCGTCTGCGCGACTGGTCGGATGAGACGGAGACCGGCGACCGGGACGACCTCACGCCCGGGGTGTCCGACCGGGCCTGGTCCCAGGTCTCGGTGTCGTCGCGGGAGTGCCTGGGGGCCACGAAGTGCGCCTACGGCGCCGAGTGCTTCGCCGAGATGGCCCGTGAGCGCGCCAAGCTGGCCGAGGTCGTCGTCACCAACCACGCCCTGCTCGCGATCGACGCCATCGAGGGCGCGCCGGTGCTCCCGCAGCACGAGGTACTGATCGTCGACGAGGCCCATGAACTGGTCTCCCGGGTCACCGGAGTCGCCACCGGGGAGCTCACCCCGGGGCAGGTCAACCGCGCGGTGCGCCGTGCCGCCAAGCTCGTCGACGAGAAGGCCGCCGACCAGCTCCAGACCGCCGCCGAAGGTTTCGAACGGCTGATGGAGCTGGCGCTTCCGGGCCGGCTGGAGGAGATTCCGGAAGACCTCGGTTACGCGCTCATGGCGCTGCGCGACGCCTGCCGGACCGTGATCTCCGCGATCGGGAACACCCGCGACAAGTCGGTCCAGGACGAGGACGCGGTCCGCAAGCAGGCGCTGGCCTCCGTGGAGAACGTCCACGAGGTGGCGGAGCGGATCACGAACGGCTCCGAGTGGGACGTCGTCTGGTACGAGCGCCATGACCGGTTCGGCGCCTCCCTGCGCGTCGCCCCCATGTCCGTCTCGGGTCTGCTGCGGGAAAAGCTCTTTGCCGACCGCTCCGTCATCCTGACGTCCGCGACGCTGAAACTGGGGGGCGACTTCAACGGCGTGGGGGCCTCTCTGGGCCTCGGCCCCGAAGGAGTCGAAGGCGATGACCTTCCTCAGTGGAAGGGCATCGACGTCGGCTCGCCGTTCGACTACCCCAGACAGGGCATCCTCTACGTCGCCAGGCACCTGGCCCGCCCCGCCCGTGACGGTGACCGCGCGGATATGCTCGACGAGCTCACCGAGCTGATCCAGGCGGCGGGCGGCCGCACACTGGGGCTGTTCTCCTCGATGCGGGCCGCCCAGCTCGCCGCCGAGGAGCTGCGCTCCCGGATCCCCGAGTTCCCGATCCTCCTGCAGGGCGAGGAGACGCTCGGGGAACTGATCAAGAACTTCGCGGCCGACCCCAGGACCTGCCTCTTCGGCACGCTGTCGCTCTGGCAGGGCGTCGACGTCCCGGGTCCGAGCTGTCAGCTGGTCGTCATGGACAAGATCCCGTTCCCGCGCCCGGACGACCCCCTGATGAGCGCCCGGCAGAAGGCCGTGGAGGAGGCGGGCGGCAATGGCTTCATGGCGGTCGCCGCCACCCACGCGGCGCTGCTCATGGCGCAGGGAGCCGGCCGTCTCGTCCGTGCCTCGGGGGACCGGGGTGTGGTGGCCGTACTGGACCAGCGGCTGGCGACGGCCCGCTACGGCAGCTATCTCAAGGCTTCACTGCCCGACTTCTGGTACACCACGGACCGCAACCAGGTCAGGAAGTCACTGGCCGCGATCGACGCGGCGGCGAAGCAGGCCGAAGCCGAGGGGGAGGCGTAGGGGAGCGGGGTGTGCCGCGGACCCGCGGCACACCCCCGGTACGGCCGAGGACCGTCGCCGTCCGCCGTCGGCGCCCGTCACCGGATCCGGACAGCACAGGGCCCCGGAACCGGCGCAGGGGTCCCGGGGCCCGGTCGAGGGGCGGGGCGGCGGTCGAGGCCGGCCCGCGCCGTGTGTCAGACGCGCCGCAGAACGGCCACCACCTTGCCCAGGATGGTCGCGTCGTCGCCGGGGATCGGCTCGTAGGCCGCGTTGTGCGGGAGGAGCCAGACATGGCCGTTCTCGCGCTTGAAGCGCTTGACGGTCGCCTCGCCGTCGAGCATCGCCGCCACGATGTCACCGTTCTCGGCGACGGGCTGGCGGCGCACCGTGACCCAGTCGCCGTCGCAGATCGCGGCTTCGATCATCGAGTCGCCCACGACCTTCAGCACGAACAGCTCACCGTCCCCGACGAGCTGCCGGGGGAGAGGGAAGACGTCCTCGACGGACTCCTCCGCGAGGATCGGCCCACCGGCGGCGATCCGGCCGACGAGCGGGACGTAGGACGCGGCCGGCTTGCCGGCGGTGTCCGCGGGCTGCACGGGGGCGGCCTGGTCGGATCCGCGCACCTCGTAGGCGCGCGGGCGGTGCGGGTCGCGGCGCAGGAAGCCCTTGCGCTCCAGCGCCATCAGCTGATGCGCCACGGACGACGTGCTGGAGAGGCCGACCGCCTGTCCGATCTCGCGCATCGACGGCGGATAGCCGCGTCGCTGCACTGAATCCCTGATGACCTCGATCACCCGGCGCTGGCGGTCGGTGAGCCCGGAGCTGTCCGCCCGGATGCCGGGAGGCCTGCCCGGCAGGGAGCGCTTGTGTCCCTCGGGATTCACGGCTTCGTTCATCGCGTGCACCGGCTCGAGTCGGCCCTGGGAGCGGTCCTGGGCAGTGATGGCGGCACTGTCTGCGGTGGTGGTCACGTCGGCCCCTCTCGATGGTCTCCCTGCAGCACAACGGTAGTTGCTTTCGAAAGGTTGCGCCAAACACACGTTCGAGTGAAAATTCGCGAATTGCCGTGCGTGATCTCTTGCTGGGGTGTATTGGCCGTCGTGCTCCCTGCCGGGCGAACGGGCCCGTTGTTGTACTCTTCACCGCCGAGGTGAGGGCCTCGTGCCGGCGGGCCTCAGTCTGCCATCGGGTGCCCCGTGCCGGAGGGAGCGGCCCCGGCCCTCCTCGGGAGTCGCGCCACCCCCTCCCCGCGCACGGCGTCCCCCCGTGCGCGGTGCCGCTGTGTGACGCATCCGGTGGTCCCGGAGGGGTTCGAACGGGCGTGTCCGGGTACTGCGGAGGCGGTCGGGCGGCTCGCGTCCGGCCCACCGCGCACGACACGCATGCAGGACGTGCATGTATGAGCCAATCCCCACATCTAGTGGTTGGATTGCGGCAGTGGCCCAGAAGTTGTGGTCCCCGGGTCTTCGGGCCCTCGGAGATCGCCTATGCTGGAGCTGCTTCGTGAGGCCCGTGAGGCCCAGCGAGGCCGTTGAGTCTGCTGTGAGGAGGGTTGGAGTCCATGCACTGCCCCTTCTGCAGGCACCCCGACAGCCGTGTCGTCGACAGCCGTACGACCGACGACGGCACGTCGATCCGCAGGCGCCGCCAGTGCCCCGACTGCTCCCGGCGGTTCACGACCGTGGAGACGTGCTCGCTCATGGTGGTCAAGCGGTCCGGAGTCACCGAGCCCTTCAGCCGTACCAAGGTCATCAATGGTGTGCGCAAGGCGTGTCAGGGGCGGCCCGTCACCGAGGACGCGCTCGCCCAGCTCGGCCAGCGCGTCGAGGAGGCGGTACGGGCCACCGGAAGCGCCGAGCTGACCACCCATGACGTGGGACTGGCCATACTCGGCCCGTTGCAGGAGCTCGACCTCGTCGCTTATCTGCGGTTCGCCTCCGTCTACCGGGCGTTCGACTCGCTCGAGGACTTCGAGGCCGCGATCGTGGAACTCCGGCGGGCGGAGCAACCCGCCGAGGACGGCGGGGACCGCGAGGGAGCTGTCGCGGAGAGCCGGGAAGACGACGGCGGGTCCGGAGGGGCCGTCCAGGTCCCCGAACCCGCCCGCGCCGCCGACTGAACCGGCGGGCCGGTCCCGTACGCCAGGTGCGGGGAGCGGCCGGGCGGCGGCGATGAGAAGACCTGTTGCGGGTGGACGAGTGGGCGCCCGCAGCACCAGACAGAACACCGTGCCACGGAAACAACGGGGCACTTCAGGGCGTTTCAGCCCGTACAGGGAGGCGGCATGACAGAGACGGCGAGCGGTCCGGCACGGAGTTCCCGAGCCAAGAGCAACAAGGCCGGCAAGGGACTGCGTGTCGAGCGCATCCACACCACCCCGGGAGTCCACCCTTACGACGAGGTGGCCTGGGAGCGCCGTGACGTCGTCATGACCAACTGGCGCGACGGCTCGGTCAACTTCGAGCAGCGCGGCGTGGAATTCCCCGACTTCTGGTCGGTGAACGCGGTCAACATCGTCACCAGCAAGTACTTCCGCGGTGCCGTGGGCACCCCGCAGCGCGAGACCAGCCTCAAGCAGCTGATCGACCGCATCGTGAAGACGTACCGGAAGGCCGGTGAGGACCACAAGTACTTCGCCTCGCCCGCCGACGCCGAGATCTTCGAGCACGAGCTGGCGTACGCACTCCTGCACCAGATCTTCAGCTTCAACAGCCCCGTCTGGTTCAACGTGGGCACGCCCCAGCCGCAGCAGGTCTCCGCCTGCTTCATCCTGTCCGTCGACGACTCCATGGAGTCGATCCTCGACTGGTACAAGGAAGAGGGCATGATCTTCAAGGGCGGCTCCGGCGCCGGCCTGAACCTCTCCCGGATCCGCTCCTCCAAGGAACTGCTCTCCTCCGGCGGCAACGCCTCCGGCCCGGTCTCCTTCATGCGCGGAGCCGACGCCTCCGCAGGAACGATCAAGTCCGGTGGTGCCACCCGCCGCGCCGCCAAGATGGTCGTCCTCGACGTGGACCACCCGGACATCGAGGACTTCATCGAGACCAAGGTCAAGGAAGAGGAGAAGATCCGCGTCCTGCGCGACGCCGGCTTCGACATGGACCTGGGCGGCGACGACATCACGTCCGTCCAGTACCAGAACGCCAACAACTCGGTCCGCGTCAACGACGAGTTCATGCAGGCGGTCGAGCGGGGCGGCAAGTTCGGCCTGCGCGCCCGGATGACCGGCGAGGTCATCGAGGAGGTCGACGCCAAGGCGCTCTTCCGCAAGATCGCCGAGGCCGCCTGGGCCTGCGCCGACCCCGGCATCCAGTACGACGACACGATCAACAACTGGCACACCTGCCCCGAGTCCGGCCGGATCACCGCGTCGAACCCGTGCAGCGAGTACATGCACCTGGACAACACGTCCTGCAACCTGGCCTCGCTGAACCTGATGAAGTTCCTCGAGGACGACGGCAAGGGCAACCAGTCCTTCGAGACCGAGCGCTTCCAGAAGGTCGTCGAGCTCGTCATCACCGCGATGGACATCTCGATCTGCTTCGCGGACTTCCCCACCCAGAAGATCGGCGAGAACACGCGCGCGTTCCGCCAGCTCGGCATCGGCTACGCCAACCTCGGCGCCCTGCTGATGGCGACCGGCCACGCCTACGACTCCGACGGCGGCCGCGCCCTCTCCGGCGCGATCACCTCCCTGATGACCGGCACCGCCTACCGGCGCTCCGCCGAGCTCGCCGCGATCGTCGGCCCGTACGACGGCTACGCCCGCAACGCCGACGCGCACCAGCGCGTCATGAAGCAGCACGCCGACGCCAACGGCACCGCCGTGCGCATGGACGACCTGGACACCCCGGTGTGGGCCGCCGCCACCGAGGCATGGCAGGACGTGCTGCGCCTCGGCGAGAAGAACGGCTTCCGCAACTCCCAGGCGTCCGTGCTCGCCCCGACCGGGACGATCGGCCTGGCGATGTCCTGCGACACCACCGGTGTCGAGCCCGACCTCGCGCTGGTCAAGTTCAAGAAGCTGGTCGGCGGCGGCTCGATGCAGATCGTCAACGGCACCGTCCCGCAGGCCCTGCGCCGCCTGGGCTACCAGGAGGAGCAGATCGAGGCGATCGTCGCCCACATCGCCGAGCACGGCAACGTGATCGACGCCCCCGGCCTCAAGCACGAGCACTACGAGGTGTTCGACTGCGCCATGGGCGAGCGCGCCATCTCCCCGATGGGCCACGTCCGCATGATGGCCGCGATCCAGCCCTGGATCTCCGGCGCCATCTCCAAGACGGTCAACATGCCGGAGACGGCGACCGTCGAGGAGGTCGAGGAGATCTACTACGAGGCCTGGAAGCTGGGCGTCAAGGCCCTCGCCATCTACCGCGACAACTGCAAGGTCGGCCAGCCGCTCTCCGCCAAGAAGAAGGAGGACGAGAAGAAGGCCGAGATCGCCGAGAAGACCGAGGAGACGATCCGTACCGCGGTCGAGAAGGTGGTCGAGTACCGCCCGGTCCGCAAGCGCCTCCCGAAGGGACGTCCCGGCATCACCACCTCCTTCACGGTCGGCGGCGCCGAAGGCTACATGACCGCCAACTCCTACCCGGACGACGGGCTCGGCGAGGTCTTCCTGAAGATGTCCAAGCAGGGCTCGACGCTCGCGGGCATGATGGACGCCTTCTCCATCGCCGTCTCGGTCGGCCTCCAGTACGGCGTGCCGCTGGAGACGTACGTCTCGAAGTTCACCAACATGCGCTTCGAGCCGGCCGGCATGACGGACGACCCGGACGTGCGGATGGCGCAGTCGATCGTCGACTACATCTTCCGCCGCCTGGCGCTGGACTTCCTGCCCTTCGAGACGCGCTCCGCGCTGGGCATCCACTCCGCGGAGGAGCGTCAGCGCCACCTGGAGACCGGTTCGTACGAGCAGTCCCTCGACGACGAGGTCGACGTCGAGGGCCTGGCCCAGTCGGCGCCGCGGGCCCAGGAGCTGAAGGCGATCGCCACGCCGAAGGTCGAGACCGAGGCGGCCAAGCCCGCCCCGAAGCAGGCCCACACCAGCGCCGAACTGGTCGAGATGCAGCTGGGCATCCAGGCCGACGCTCCGCTGTGCTTCTCCTGCGGCACGAAGATGCAGCGGGCCGGCTCCTGCTACATCTGCGAGGGCTGCGGCTCGACCAGCGGGTGCAGCTGACGCGTCCGGGCGCGGCCCCCGGGGGTTGAGGTCGTGAGCGAGGGCGGTGGCACCGGCGTACCGGTGCCACCGCCCTCGGTGTCGTGGCAGGCCGGGCCTCACCGACCCGCTCGCCGGGTCACGGCCGGCGCGCCGCTCCCATCGTGCGGGTGAAGGCCGCCGGGTCGCCCTCGAAGCCCTGGACTCCGGGACGGAAGGCCCAGGCTCCGGAGTCGTCGCGGACGAACTCCGCGACCGTCGCCGCCGTGGCCCCGGGGACACCGCCGAAGTCGTCCTCGGCCAGGACGGTGTACCCCTCGCGGATGCGCAGACCCGGGCTGCCCACACCGGAGAACGTGCGCGGCGCCCGGTGCTGCTGGACGACGACGCCGACCACCACGCGCGCGTACCGTGCGTCGAGGCGGTCCAGCTCCAGCGTCATGACCTCGTCGTAGCCGAAGCCCTTGCCGTCCTTGCTGTCCCGGTTGAGCGTGATGGTGCCGTCGGGGGAGCGGCTGTCGAAGTGCACCACGTAGGCGGGGTCGCCGTGCGGGTCGCTCGCCGGATAGGGCGCGGCGACGAGATCCAGGTCGGTCGACGGCTCTCCCGAGGGACTCGGGTCCCACCGCAGTGCGATCTCGACCTTGCGGATGCCCTTGCTGAGGCCGTTCACCAGTTCTCCCCTTCCCCGCGACGGTCCTGCCGTCCGCCCCAACCACCGGGCGATCCCGGCGGATTGTCCATCCTGCCACGCACGCGGTGGCGGAGGAGGGGAAGCGGGCCACCCGAGGGTGACCGACGCCACCCTCCCTGGCCTTACGATGGCGCAGTGCTGGTCAAGTGGATTCGCTGCACCGTGGTGGACCGCCGAGGGTTCGAGCGGGGGCAGCGGAAGTGGGCGGGGCTTCTGGGGGAGCCGGGGT
>NZ_MSGP01000731.1 GCF_002078235.1 Streptomyces viridosporus | reverse complement strand
TGTCGTGGCGGGCGGTGGCCATCACGTGGAAGCCGTCCGCCTGCTCGAGCTCGGAGCGCCAGCCCTTGGAGAAGCCGTAGGCGGCCTCCGCCATCACCCACCGGAAGGGCATCTTGTCGGCGATCGCCCGGCGGACCATCGCCCTGGCCATGTCCACCTTCGTGGCGAAGGCCGCCTCGTCGCCGATGCCGGCCCGGCGGCACCGGTCCCGGTCGTCCGTTCAGGACGTGGGCGGATACAGACGGCGGTCGATCAACGTCCGGCCACCGGGAGCCGCATAGGCGAGGAAGACGCCGATCTGGCTGGGGGCACCCCCTCTGGGGATTCCCCGTCCGCCCGGCGGTGCCGGAGTACTGCCGCTGCAGCCTCTGGATGAGGTGGGCGATTCCACGGGGCCATGGCGAAATCACACGTGGGTGCCTGCGGCTGCCGAAAACAGCGGCGTGTCAGGGCCGGGACGCTTGGCTGTCGGGGATGGGCTGGGCCCGGGCGATGAGCAGGGCAACGTCGTCGTGGTCGTCGGGGTGTCGCAGGGTGTGCAGGAGCCGGTCGCAGGTCTCCTCCAGGGGGCGCCCCGGGTCGTCGAGGAGGCCGAGGAGGGTGTTCAGGCGCTGGTCGATGGGCTGGTCTCGGGTCTCGACCAGGCCGTCGGTGTA
>NZ_MSGP01000730.1 GCF_002078235.1 Streptomyces viridosporus | reverse complement strand
AGCAACCAGCGCAGCCGGGCCGCCACCCTGTCCCCGGAGCGGATCGAGCAGCTCTCCACCATCGGCATGCGCTGGACATGACTATGTGTGGAATCGGCGACCCTCCACGGCCTCGCGCTCTCGCGCCACTCTGGCGCATTGTGTCGCCCATCGTCTCACCGGTTCCTCCCTTGCTGCGAGGGCCGACGCCTCCCAAGGACGGTGGGCCCCCTGTCCGTCCGCCCAAGCAAACCGGTGGAACAACCCCTGCTGTGCATACCTCTCAGCGAGGGCTTGATCATGTGTCTGGGGAAGTGATGGTTGCTGTACCGCGGTCAGTTCGCGGTCGACACGAAACCGGGCGGCGCGGTTTCAGCGATGGCGGCGGCATTGCTCAGCCCGCGGCCGGGCCAGGTAGCACCCAGCGGCGTCCGCAGATTGTGCCGCGCGTCGCTCGCCGAGGCGGCCATCCAACACTGAGAGGTCGTCCCTGCGCGTCGGAGAGACGACACAGCTGTGGCGGGTGCCGTGGTCGACGTCCCGGTCATGAATTACCTGACCGCGTTCAGCGGCGACATCCTCCTAACCGTCGATTGTGCATAAGCCCTGTTGCAACCCTATTTGCATTTCACATTCCCGGGCGATCAGCACCGAGAAAAAGGATAAACGAATAGCACCAGCAGCCCAACTCAGTAGTTGCATGTATCCTTCCATGATCATTAGCAGCCATCCCGGCATTTTACGGAAACTAAGCCACTCACGGTCATTCCATCATTAGCATGTCACTACATATCGGACTGGGGTTAAATCGATCGATCTACGTGAGCCATTCACCTAAGGGCGCTCCCACTTTCATCGCCATTGAGATCACGCCTTGCAGCTGAGTCCGCAATAGGCGCAGCATCAGGGCTTCCAGCCGCCTATGAGCACCTCACCCCCGCAGAGGGGCGACGGGACCGTCCAGACCGGCTCGACACTGACGGCGGAGTCGACTGCGCATGCCTGCCGCAGTTCTGCGCCTGGGCACCACCTAGCCGGGACACACGAACCGACATGCGGCCGGCCGCCGACTCGATCCGGATCCGCGTAGCGTGAAACGCTGCACCTGACCTGCGACGGGAGTTGACACCCAAGAGATGGCACGCGTGCTCGACCAACTGCTCCTCCAGGAGCAGCACATGACCGCGCCTCACTTCAGGCGTACGGCGGGCAGGTCTCGCCGAC
>NZ_MSGP01000073.1 GCF_002078235.1 Streptomyces viridosporus | reverse complement strand
GACTGAGCCGGACGGTCCGGCCCCCGGCGAGGACCGAGCCGGACCGTCCGGCTCAGTCCTCGGCGGGGGCCGGACCGTCCGGTCGGCGGGCTCCGCCGTCGAAGGAGGCGCGGAGCACGTCGAAGCGCTTCATCCGCTCCAGCACGGACTCCGCCGTGGGCCGCCGCATCTCGTCGACGATCCGGCCGTCCGCCAGGAAGAGCACCAGGTCGGAGTGGGCGGCGGCGCCCGGATCGTGGGTGACCATCACGACGGTCTGGTGCAGCCGGTCCACGGCCTCCCGCAGGAAGCCGAGCACCTCCAGCCCGGCTCGCGAGTCGAGGTTGCCGGTCGGCTCGTCCGCGAAGATCAGCTCGGGCCGGGAGGCCAGCGCCCGTGCGCAGGCCACGCGCTGCTGCTGTCCGCCGGAGAGCTGGGCGGGCCGGTGCCGCAGCCGGTCCCTGAGCCCGAGGGTGTCGATGACCCGGTCCAGCCACTGCCGGTCGGGCCGCTGCCCCGCGATGCCCATCGGCAGGGTGATGTTCTCCAGCGCGGTCAGGGTCGGGATGAGGTTGAACGACTGGAACATGAAACCGATCCGGTCCCGGCGCAGCCGGGTCAGCTCACGGTCCTTCAGTCCCGTCGTCTCGGTCTCCCCGAGCCACACCCGTCCGGCCGAGACGGTGTCGAGCCCCGCCAGGCAGTGCAGCAGCGTGGACTTCCCCGAACCCGACGGCCCCATCACCGCGGTGAACCGACCGCGCACGATGTCCACGTCCACCGAGTCCAGGGCGATCACGGACGTCTCGCCCGAGCCGTACGCCTTGGTCAGACCGCGGGCGCGGGCCGCGATCCGGTCGGCCGGCGCGAGGCCCGGGGCGTGTTCCGCAGCAGGTGTGGACAAGGCCGCCTCCTCCGAGGGGACGTCAGGTCTGCTCGTCGCGCCCGAGGGTAGTGTGATGCGGCCCACATCCGATATCCCCCGTGGGGCCGGGTTCCTCTCCGCCCCAGGTCGGGTCCCCGGTACCGGTGTAAGGGGCACGCACCTCTGGAGGGGGCGCGCACCTCCCGCAGGGCGCCCCTCTCCCGGCGGGGGCCGGGCGCCCTTGCCGGTGCTAGCGCTTCGGCGCTAGCTTCGAGGTATGGCGAAGACCCAGTTGAACGTGCGGGTGGACGAGGGCACCGCCCGGGCGGCACGGGAACGTGCCCTGGCCCGCGGGATGAGCGTGAACCGCTACATCGAGGAACTGGTCCGGCAGGACACCGGCGAGGCCGGCCGCGCGTTCGTCGAGGCCGCCGCCGACTTCATGAAGCGGTACGAGGCCGTCTTCGCCGAGGAGTTCGACGGGGGACCCGCCGCCCGGGCGAGGACGCGGAAGGACCGCGAGGACGCGCACGAAGGTCGCCCCTGAGCCGTTGGACAGCCTGCGCATCGACCTCGCCTGGCTGCTGATGCTCGCCGAGCAGCAGACCCCGGGAGACCCCCAGGTCACCGACTGGGGAGCCCTCGTCGCCGCCGTCGCGCGCCACCGGGCCGAGATATTCGACGTCCCGGTCTACGACAGCCCGCACGCCCGCGCCGCCGCCCTCCTCCAACTGCTGATCCACGTCCCCGCGCTGGAACGCTCCAACGCCCTGTTCGCCTCCGCCGTCGCGTACGCCTACCTCGTCGCCAGCGGCCTGAAGGTCGTCACCTCGCCGGAGCAGGTCCGTGACCTGGCCCGGCTGGTCAAGAACGGCGAGGCGACCGTCGACGACATCGCGGCCGAACTGCGCCGCTGGAGCGAGTGATCAGCGCCCGGCGTCCGCCGCGTCGGCCGGCGGGCGCCACGCGACGCCGGTGACGCAGTAGGACTGGGGCAGCTTCGGCCCGTTCTCCGGCAGCAGCGTCCGCCGGTAGGGGCCGAGCTCGAACCCCGCCTCCCGCAGCGCGCCGACCGGGTCCCGCGCCAGGTGGCACCCACCGGCCAACGGCGGCCACACCGTCCGGTCCAGCGCGCGCTGGGTGAAGGCCATGACCCGGCCGCCGCCCCGGCCGTGCTCGAAGAACCGCAGCTCGCCGCCCGGCCGCAGCACCCTCCTGAGCTCCGCGAGCGCCCGCCGCACGTCCCGCACACTGCACAGCACCAGGGAGAGCACCGCCGCGTCGAACGCCTCGCTCTTGACCGGCAGCGCCTCCGCCGCGCCCGGCGCCACGTCCACCGGCACCTGGGCGCGCAGGGCGGCCTCGACGGCCAACTTGCGCAGCATCCGCTCCGGTTCGATGGCGACGACCTCCGAGACGGTGCCCGGGTAGTGCGCGAAGTTCAGGCCGTTGCCCGCGCCCACCTCGATCACCCGCCCGGACAGCCCGCCGAGCAGCCGTCGGCGCACCCGGGCCATTCCCATGCGGGTCTCGGCGGCGGTACTGGCCCGGGCGTAGTAACGGGCGAACAGCGGGTGGTGCACGGGATCCCGCACCACTTTCGCGGAGCCGGCGGACATGGCGGGTACCTCCCTGTTCACGGGGGAGAGGCCGGGAACCCGGGGAGGCACGAGGGCCTCCCCGGGCGGGGCCTCACCGCGATTCTCCCCCGCGGGGGCCGCCCGCATCCCCGCCGAGGGCAGGGTGCCTCCGCGCGCTTCCCGCCGCCGTCAGGGCGCCTCCCGCACCCGGAACGCCTCCGCGTCCCACGTTCCGTCCAACCGGGGCGCCAGCCAGTGCGGTGCCGCGGCCCGGAAAGCGGCGGGGGAGAGGGCCGCCGACCCGGCCGGTACCGCGCCCAGCAGCGGCGCCCCGGTCACGTCCGGCAGGTCCAGCAGGTTGCAGCGGGAGGCCAGATCGGGCTCCGCGGGCCAGCTTCCGATCACCAGACCCGCCAGGTCGAGCCCGCGCCCGCGCAGCTCACGGGCCGTCAGCTCGGTGACGTTGAGGGTGCCGAGGCCCGCCGACGCCACCACCAGCACCGGGGCCGCCAGCAGCCCCGCCGTGTCCGCCAGCGTCCCGCCGGCCGGGTCGAACCGCACGAGCAGCCCGCCCGCGCCCTCCACCAGCACCAGGTCGTGCTCGGTGGCCAGCTTGGCGGCCCGCTCGGCGACGTCGTGCGGATGCACCGGCGCCCGGCCGGCCCGGCGGGCGGCCGTGGCCGGCGCCAGCGGGTCCGGATAGCGGGCGAGTTCGGCCGCCGTCACGGCACCGGCGAGCCGGACGACCTCGTCGGCGTCCCCGGGCTCGCCGGGGCCCACCCCCGTCTGCGCCGCCTTCAGCACGGCCACCGACCGGCCGGCCGACAGCGCCGTCGCCGCGACCGCGGCCGTCACCACCGTCTTGCCGACCTCGGTGCCCGTGCCCGTGATCACCAGAACCGGCATGTCATCCCTCCTCCGCGGCCGCGCACACCGCACGCGCGATCAGCGCCACGTCCGCGTCGCCCGTGACGTACGGCGGCATGGTGTAGATCAGGTCCCGGAACGGCCGCAGCCACACCCCCTCGCGCACCGCGGCCCGGGTGGCCGCGTCCATGTCCACGGCGCGGTCGAGCTGGACGACACCGATGGCGCCCAGCACCCGTACGTCCCGGACCCCCGGCAGTCGTGCCGCCGGCGCCAGCCCGTCCCGCAGGCCCGCCTCGATGCGCTTGACCTCCGCGGCCCAGTCCTGGCCGAGCAGCAGCTCGACGGAGGCGCAGGCCACGGCCGCCGCCAGCGGATTGCCCATGAACGTCGGACCGTGGGCCAGCACCGGCACCTCGCCGCGCGAGATGCCTCTCGCCACCCGCGCGGTGCACAGCGTCGCCGCCATGGTCAGGTAACCGCCGGTCAGCGCCTTGCCCACGCACATCACGTCCGGGGTCACCGCCGCGTGCTCCGCGGCGAACAGGGCGCCCGTGCGCCCGAACCCGGTCGCGATCTCGTCGAACACCAGCAGCACGTCGTGCGCGTCGCACGCCTCGCGCAGCACCCGCAGGTACGCGGGGGAGTGGAACCGCATCCCGCCCGCGCCCTGCACCACCGGCTCCACGATCACCGCGGCCAGCTCACCGGCGTGCCGCTCGATCGTCTCCCGCAGGTGGTCGGCGTAGGACTCCTGGTACCGGGCGGGCGGGGCGTCGGCGAACACCTGACGGGGCAGCACCCCGCTCCACAGCTCGTGCATCCCGCCCTCGGGGTCGCACACGGACATCGGCTGCCAGGTGTCGCCGTGGTAGCCGCCCCGCCAGGTCAGCAGCCGCCGCTTCCGCGGCCGGCCCAGCGAACGCCAGTACTGCAGGCACATCTTGACCGCGACCTCGACCGACACCGATCCCGAGTCGGCGAGGAAGACGTGCTCCAGGCCCTCGGGCGACATGTCGACGAGGTGCTTCGCCAGCCGGACGGCGGGCTCGTGCGTGAGCCCGCCGAACATCACGTGGCTCATCCGCGCGAGCTGCTCCCGGACGGCCTCGTTCAGCACCGGGTGGTTGTAGCCGTGGATCGCCGACCACCAGGACGACATCCCGTCGACCAGCTCGTCCGAGCCGTCGGCCGGCCGCAGCCGCACCCCGCTCGCCGACTCCACGACGAGCGGTTCCCGGCGGCCCGGCATGGGCCCGTACGGATGCCAGACGTGTCGCCGGTCGAGCTCCAGCAGTTCGGCGACGGAGAGTTCAGGCATTGGGCGCGAGGTCCGTTCCGGCGCCCCGGCGGCGGACGGCGACCAGGTCGGTGCGCGGCTCGTCGGTCCGGGGCGCGCTCTCCTCGGCCGCACCCGCGCAGGAGCCCGCGCCCGACGGCGCCGGACCGCACACCCCGCCGCCGTGCGACCCGCATCCGCCGCCCTCGTGCGCCCCGCATCCGCCGCCGTCGTCGTGCGCCCCGCAGCCACCGCCCGTGCGGTGTTCCGGCAGGGTCACCCGGTCGGTGCCCTCCACCTCGAACCCGGCGTCGGCGATCATCTCCAGGTCGGCCCTGCCCGCCTGGCCCTCACTGGTGAGGTAGTCGCCGAGGAAGATCGAGTTGGCCAGGTGGAGCGCGAGCGGCTGCATCGTGCGCAGGTGCACCTCACGGCCGCCCGCGATCCGCACCTCGACGTCCGGGCAGACGAACCGCACCATCGCCAGGATGCGCAGGCACCGCTGCGGGGTGAGGTTCCACTCCTTGGCGAGCGGGGTGCCCTCGAACGGGATCAGGAAGTTGACCGGCACCGAGTCCGGGTCCAGCTCGCGCAGCGCGAAGACCACGTCGACCAGGTCCTCGTCGCTCTCGCCCATGCCGGCGATCAGCCCGGAGCAGGCGGACAGACCCGCCGCGTGCGCCTTCTGCACGGTGTCCACGCGGTCGGCGTAGGTGTGCGTGGTGGTGATGTCCCCGTAGGTGGACTCGGAGGTGTTGAGGTTGTGGTTGTAGGCGTCCGCGCCCGCCTCGCGCAGCCGCTCCGCCTGGCCGTCGGAGAGCAGGCCGAGGCAGGCGCACACCTCGACGCCCCCGTTCTGCTCCTTGATCGCCCTGATGGTGTCGGACACCCGGTCCACGTCGCGGTCGGTCGGACCGCGCCCGCTGGCCACCAGGCACACCCGCTTCGCACCGCCCGCCAGTCCGGCGGCGGCGGCCTTCGACGCCTCGTCGGGCTTGAGCCAGGTGTACTTGAGGATGTCGGCCCCGGAACCCAGCCGCTGGGAGCAGTAGGAGCAGTCCTCCGGGCACAGGCCGGACTTGAGGTTGACCAGGTAGTTGAGCTTCACCCGCCGGCCGAACCAGTGCCGCCGCACCTTCCCGGCCGCGGCCACCACGTCGAGCAGGTCGTCGTCGGACGTCGCGAGGACGGCCAGTGCTTCCCCGCGGGTCGGCGTCTCGCGCCGAAGCCCCTTGTCCACCAGCGTGTTCAACAGGTCCATGAAAGCCGATCCTGTCCTACTCGGCCCGTCCGGGCCAAGGAGAGTTCGTACAACAGAGGTGCTTCGACGTGTGGGTATTGCCACACAGTGGCCCCATGGTCGTCCCGCTAGTGTCTGTGCATTGCCTACAAAAGCACCGGAGGACCCATGGCGTTCGGCTGGATCGACGAACAGGCGAAGCTGCGCCGGCGTGCCGGGCTCGTGCGGACCCTGCGCCCACGGGCGGCCGACGCGCCCCTCCTCGATCTGGCGAGCAACGACTACCTGGGCCTGGCCCGCCATCCCGAGGTCACCGAGGGCGCGGCACGGGCCGCGCGGACCTGGGGCGGCGGCGCGACCGGCTCACGGCTCGTCACCGGCACCACCGAGCTCCACGCCGAGCTGGAGCGCGAGCTGGCCGGCTTCTGCGGCTTCGAGGCGGCCCTGGTCTTCTCCTCCGGCTACGCGGCCAACCTCGCCGCGGTCACCGCGCTGGCCCCGCACGGCTCACTGATCGTCTCCGACGCGGGCAACCACGCCTCGCTCATCGACGGCTGCCGGCTGGCCCGCGGTACGACACAGGTCGCCGCGCACGCCGACCCCGACGCGGTGCGCAAGGCACTGGGCGCGCACGACGGGCCCGCCGTGGCGGTCTCCGACACGGTGTTCTCGGTGGACGGGGACGCCGCCCCGCTCGCCGCGCTGGCCGAGGCGTGCCGGGAGCACGGCGCGGGTCTGGTGCTCGACGACGCCCACGGTCTCGGCGTGCTGGGCGACGGCGGCCGGGGCGCCCCGCACGCGGCGGGGCTCGCGGGCGCCGACGACGTCGTCGTGACGGTCACGCTGTCCAAGTCGCTCGGCAGCCAGGGCGGAGCGGTGCTCGGCCCGGCCCGGGTGATCGAGCACCTGGTCAACGCGGCACGGACGTTCATCTTCGACACGGGTCTGGCCCCCGCGGCGGCGGGGGCGGCCCTCGCGGCGCTGCGGCTGCTGCGCCGCGAACCCGGGCGCGCGGCACGGGCGGGCGAGGTGGCGCGCGAGCTGCACACCCGGCTGACGACCGCGGGCCTGGAAGCGGTGCGGCCGCACGCCGCGGTCGTCTCCGTGCGCGCTCCCTCCCCGGAGCAGGCCGTGCGATGGGCGGCCGACTGCCGGGCGGCCGGCCTGTCCGTGGGCTGCTTCCGTCCTCCTTCCGTGCCCGACGGCATCTCACGGCTCAGACTGACCGCCCGCGCGGACCTGTCCGGGGCGGAGATCGAACGCGCTGTACGGGTGATCGGCGAAACGCGGCCATGAGTCGGCGTGGCACGGCCGTGCGTCGCCCGATGAAGGGATCGTCGGTCGAACGGTTGGTCGAGTGGTCGGTCGGACTACGGGTTGGGTCGGTCGGGTGCTGTCCGGTCCGTCCGGTCGGTCCGGTCGGTGGTCAGCGGACCGCGGTCACGAACTCCGTCCAGCTACCGGGGGAGAAGAGCAGCACGGGCCCGGCCGGAGTCTTGGAGTCGCGCACGGCGAGCAGTCCGGCCAGGGGGCCGAAGGCCGGCCGGGCCGTCTCGACGCAGTTGTTCGCGCCCGTGCTGTAGCTGCTGCGCAGCCACCGCACACCGTGCGGGTCGAAGCCGGAAGGAAGGGTCCGAGGCGGTGCAGGCATCGTGCCTCCTTACGCGCCGGCGGCTGTACCGGCGATGAAATCCAACGAGTCCTCGGGTGAAAGGGCGTGGATCGAAAGGGCGTTGAAGGCCTCCGAGTAGGCCCGGAGGTCTTCTTTCCGCTCCAGGTGGAGGCTACTCGTCAAGTGGTCGAGAACAACCACGTCCAGATCAGAAGTGCGCGAAAATGAGAAAATGACGAAAGGGCCGGTGACGCCGATGTGCGCCCCCGCGCTGAACGGCAGGACCTGCAGCCGTACTTGGGGCAGCCGGGCCGCCTCGACCAGCCGCGCCAGCTGGCGGGTCATCACACCGGGGCCCCCGACCTCCCGGCGCAGCACCGCCTCGTCCAGGACCGCGCTCAGCTCCAGCGGAGGGTCCGCCCGCAGCACGTCCTGCCGGGCCAACCGCACCTCCACCAGGGCGTCCAGCCGCTCCTCCGAAGCGCCCTCCAGCGCGGCCTGGGTCACCGCCCGCGCGTACTCCGGCGTCTGCAGCAGCCCGGGGATCACCGTGGTCTCCAGGGTGCGCATCGCGCTCGCCTGGGACTCCAGACTGATGAAGTCCCGGTAGGTCGGCGGCAGGACGCCGCGGTAGGCGTGCCACCAGTGGTGACGGCCGTCGCCGTCGCCGGAGCCCGACAGCATCAGCAGCAGTTCCCGCAGCTGCGGATCGGTCACGCCGTAGGCGTCGAGCAGCGAGCGGACATCGGCCGGTTTCACTCCGCTCGTGCCGGTCTCGATGCGGCTCACCTTCGACTGGTGCCAGCCCACCAGCCGGGCCGCCTCGCCACTGGTGAACCCCGCCGAAGCGCGCAGCGTGCGCAGTTCGGCGCCCAGTTTCCGGCGGCGCACCGCGGGACCGTGCTGCATGGACTCTCCTTACTCCTTCCGAGCCGCCCGGATACGGTCTTCCGTCGCAGGGTTCACCGCTTCGGGCGACAGATATATGCATATCTTGGTGGATCGCCGCCCCGCGCCGTGCGGTGATGGCACTCTGGCGGCGAAGCACCAGTGCGGGACCGTACTCGAACCACCCCCTCCGTGTCGGACTGCGCTCCCGTGGGAAAGGGACGACATCGCCATGGCAGACCACCTGGAAGCATCCGTCACTCTGCCGAGCGATCCCGCCTCGGTCTCCGCGGCCCGTGCCCATGTGAGGGACGTGCTGACGGAATGGGGCATGCCGGCGGACGCGGACGTGTCCGACACCGTCCGGCTGATCGTCTCCGAACTCGCCACCAACGCCGTACAGCACACCTTCGGGCAGTCGCCCACCTTCACGGTGGACATGGTCCTCGACCGCGACGAGCGGCTGCACGTCGGTGTCACCGACAGCCATCCGCGTTTCCCCAAACGGCTGCCCGCCGCGGTCCAGCAGGACAACGGCCGCGGACTGGTCATCATCCGCTGCCTGACCGCGGAATGCGGGGGGAGGCTCAGAATCCGCCCCACGCGGGAGGGGGGCAAGACCGTCTCCGTCGAACTGCCGTGGACCCTGCCTCCCGCTGAGGAGCCCACCGCGGAACCGGTCACGGCGGGTCGGCAGGAGCCGTAGGGGCCGCCACGGCGAGGGAGCGGTCGGCGACATGTCGGCAAGGGCCCGGACGGACCGCGGCTGCTCCGGCGGGGCCACACGGCGCCGCAGGCCGGTGTTTCGCCCCGGAGGCGCCGGTGCGTGGTTCCGGGATCAGGCGCCGCACCGTGCCGGGCGAGCCGGGGCGTGAGATGAACGTGAGCGGCAGCGGGAAGGCGAAGAGGATCCGTACGCCTGTCCGGGTGACCCGCGGTTCTGGAGCGGCCCGGCGAAGTCGCGGTCGGCTCGTCGCAGCGGGGTCCCGTCGCGTGCGGTGCGGGGGCGATGCCGGCGTCGGCCCGTACGGTGACGGGCGGCCGGCTGAGGCCGCGTCACGCCCGGTGGGGCGGCGGTGCGTCGGGGCACCGCCGCCCCCGGCGGATCACTTGACCCGGCCGTACCAGACGCTGCTGGTCCAGATCTTCTGCAGGCGCACCACGTCCCCGGTCTTCGGGGCATGCCAGATCTTGCCGTTGCCCGCGTAGATGCCGACGTGGTAGATGCTGCGGCCCGAGTGGAAGAACACCAGGTCACCGGCCTTGCGGTTCTTGGCGGAGATGTGGCTCGTCTTGTTGTACTGCTGTGCGGCGGTGCGCGGCAGTGTCTTGCCCGCCTTCTTGAACGAGTACAGGGTGAGCCCGGAGCAGTCGAACCGGGACGGTCCGGTGGCGCCCCACTGGTACGGCGCTCCCTTCTTGGAAGCGGCGACGTTCAGAGCCTTGGTGGCCGTGCTCGCGGCGGCCGCGTCCGAGGCGGCTCCCGGGACCACGATCGAGCCGCCCACGGCGGCCAGGGTGAGGGCCGAGGCCGTGCCGGCCCGGGCCATGAGAGACGGGACACGATTGAGCGCAGTCATGCGCAACCCTTCGTCAGCCGCCTGTGAAGGATGACCTGTCGGATTCGGGCTGGCGAAGTGGCCCGGCCGCACACGTGCGGCTTCACCCCAAGGGCTGCTCGGAACTGGCGTTCCGGCGACCCGTCGTGCCTGGGTCCTCCACTCCTGCCGATCCACTCCTTGTCGACCGGTCATCCGGGCGGCGGCAGGACTCGGCGTCCGCCCGGATCGCCCCGCCGCGGCGGCGGGGTCTTGTCGTCAGTCAGGGATCTTGTCCCATGCCCGGCCCGAAATCCCAACTGAACCGGGGATTTGTGTTGTTACTCACCACTCATCCGTTCGGGTGGACAGTCTCCTGTTCGGTTCGCTGTCAAGAGCCCCGAAAGGCCTCGGACCAGCGTCGGAATGCTCAATTCCGCCCCCTGGCCCCGCGTGTTGCGCAACTTCGACGCCCCGAAAACAGCAGGTGCATCTACGCCGGATGGGGGTAAGCCGTTTGGTCCGTTTCGGCTCCGGTCCGGACGCGCCGTCGCCGGGGGCGGCCGCCCGGACCGGTGCGGGCGTCAACTGCCCGGGTTCGGCGGCAGGATGAGCCGGGCCGTGCGTCGTTCGCCGTCCAGCACCCGCAGTGCCCGGCCCAGCGTGGCGGAGTGCAGTTCGGTCTCGCCGCGCCGGTGCATCACGGTCAGCGCGTCGCGCAGCGCGACGGCCTTGCCGACCAGTGCCTGCGCGGCGCGCAGTCCGCGGTAGGTGTCACCGTCCGAGGCGGGGTTGATGCGGCCGAGCAGGTCGACGACCTCGAGGTAACGGTCGATCAATTCGGCCTCCGCGCGGGTCAGCGCGGGCAGCGGGGGGAGTTCCGGGGGCAGCATCGACGGCTCACCTCGCGTCGCCGGCGGGGCGCCCGCCCCTGCGGCCGGGCACGATCCGGTCCGCCAGGCCGTGGTCCACCGCCGCCCGTGCGTCGAGGACGGTGTCCCGCTCGATGTCCGCCCGGGCCTGCTCCGGGGTGCGGCCCGCGTGCCGGACGAGCATGTCCTCCATCCGGGACCGGATGCGGCCCAGCTCCTCGGCCCGGGCCGCGAGGTCGCTCGCCCGGCCCTCCAGCGGCCCGGACGGGTCGGGCTGACGGAGCACCAGGCGGGCGCCGGGCAGCACGCACCGCTTGCCCGGGGTGCCGGCGGCGAGCAGCAGCGCGGCGGTCCCCTCGGCCCGGCCGAGGCAGACCGTCTCCACGTCGCAGGAGACGAAGCGCAGCGTGTCGTAGATCGCCGACATGGCGTGGAACGAGCCGCCCGGGGAGTTGACGTAGAGCGAGATGTCCCGGTCCGGGGCCCGGTGCTCCAGGTGCAGGAGCTGGGCCGTCACGTCGTTCGCGGAGGTCTCGTCGATCGGGGTGCCGAGAAGGACGATCCGCTCCTGGAGCAGTTTGGCGTACGGATCCGTCGTCCGGTGCCCGGACGCCGTGCGTTCGGTGAGCTCGGGCAGGACGTGGCGGGCGGACGGTCGGGTCATGCGAACCCCTCCTGTGGCAGGGCGCGGCCGTTTCCGGCGCACGCGTCGCAGGCGCTGCGGCTTCTGTAAAAAATGTACAGGATGTACGTGCCGTTATGATGGGCGCATGGCCTACGAGATTCCGGTGACGCAAGCCAGGGCTGAGCTCGCCGACCTGATCAACCGGGTGGTGTACGGCGGGGAGCACGTCGTCGTGACCCGGCACGGGAAACCCCTCGTCGCCCTCGTGTCCGCCGATGACCTGCGACGGCTCGAAGAAATCGAGGGGCCCGGGGAACCCGCGGAGGAGCAGGTGATCAGCACGGTCGCCGGCGTCCGCGAGGCGGCGTCCGCTCCCCGCGAACGGCAGCGGTTCGGCATCGCCGCGGAGCACCGGGGGACGGCCCCCTCGTAAGCCCCTCGGGAACGACGTGACCGTGCACCCCCGCCGCGGCGGGGGTGCACGGTCGTTTCCGTGCGACCCGTGCCCGGCGCGCGGCCGGCACGGCGTACGACCGGACGGCGGACGGGGCCCGCGGTCGCCCCTCGCCGGTGTGCCCGGGCGGGTCAGCCCAGCGGCATGCGCGGGAACCGGCGCTTGTCCGCCGCCCCGCGCGCCGCCTCCTCCGCCTTGGCGACGGCCGCGTACTGGTCGACGTACTCCTGCTCGGACAGGGTGAGGATGGCGTACATGATCTCGTCGGTGACGGCGCGCAGGACCGCCTTCTCGTCCTCCAGGCCGGCGTAGCGCGAGAAGTCGAGGGGCTCGCCGAAGCGGATGACCACGGGGTGGAGGTGGGGGACCACCTTGCCGGGCGGCTGCGCCTCGAAGGTGCCGATCATCGCGCAGGGGACCACCGGGACGCCCGCCTTGAGGGCCATCACCGCGACGCCGACCTTGCCCTTGTAGAGGCGGCCGTCGTGCGACCGCGTGCCCTCCGGGTAGATGCCGAGCAGTTCGCCCTTGGCCAACACCCCGAGACCCTCCCGGATGGCGGCCCGACCGGCCTCCTTGCCGGAGCGGTCGACCGGGATCTGCCCCGCGCTGCGGAAGAAGAACGCCGTCAGCCGGCCCTTGAGGCCGGGCCCGGTGAAGTACTCGGCCTTCGCGAGGAAGGTGATGCGCCGCTTGAGCACGGCCGGCATCAGGAAGTGGTCCGAGAACGACAGGTGGTTCCCCGCGATGATGGCCGCACCGGACGACGGAACGTGCCGCAGGCCCTCTATTCGGGGCCGGAAGAGCAGCCTCAGCAGCGGGCCCAACAGCACGTATTTGAGAAGGTAGTAGAACAAGCGCACGCTCCTCGACTCCGGCGGACGGGCGGGGCCGCCGCGTTCCAGCAGGTCGACCGGCACGCCGTGGGCGGGTGCCAGTCTAGGTCCGGGCGGGTCCGCCCGGCACCACGTGCGACGCGACCGGACGCAACCGCGCCGGACGGCCGAACACCCGTCGGCGGCCGGGCCGGAAGGGGCCGGCCGCCGACGGGGAGGACCACCGCCCCCAGCCTGCTGCCGTTCACCGGCCGACGACAACCCGATCGGCGGGCATGACCGGAACGCACCGGACCGTGAGCGCCCTCCCGCCCCCTGCGGGGTTCCCCGGGCCGTCCGGCCGAGTAGGCTCCGGAGCATGCGCATCTCCGTCTCCTCCGACATGGACGAACCCGTGGCCCGTGCCCTCCTCGCCGAGCTGCGCGAGCGCGGTCACGAGGTGCGCGCGCACGGCGCCCTGAGCCACGGGGACGACCCGCAGTGGGCGGTCTGCTCCGAGGCGGCGGCCCGCGAGGTCGCCGCCGGGACGGCGGACCAGGCGGTGGTGTGCTGCTGGACCGGCACGGGCGCCTCGATCGCCGCGAACAAGGTGCCGGGCGTCCGGGCCGCCCTGTGCACGGACGCGACCACGGCGGACGGCGCGCGCCGCTGGAACGACGCCAACGTGCTGGCGCTCAGCCTGCGGCTGACGTCGGAGCCGCTGCTGAAGGAGATCCTCGACGCCTGGTTCGCCGGTGCGCCCAGCGACGACGCGGAGGACCGGCGGAACGTGGACCGGGTGCGCCGCCTCGACCAGGAGCGCACGGGGGCCTGAGAAGGCCCGGCCGCCGCCCCCGCCGGGGCGGCGGCGGGGCGGGGCGTCTTCCGGTGTCACAGCCGTACGAGGATCAGCGCCGTGTCGTCGGTGGCGCCGCCGGGCGGGAGGAGTTCCCGGAGCACGGTGTCCGCGAGCGCCTCGGGCTCCTGTGTCCGATGGCGCCGCAGCGCCTCGGCCAGACGGAGCAGCCCGGTGTCGATGTCCTCTCCGCGCCGTTCGATCAGACCGTCGGTGTAGAGCACCACGGTCGCCCCCGGCGTGAACGCGGTCGCCGCCTCGGGCCGCGGACCCGGGACCGGGTCGGCGTCCAGCGGCGGATCGGTGGCCCGGTCGAGGAACTCCACGCGACCGTCGCGGTGGACCAGCACCGGAGGGGGATGACCGGCGCTGCTGTAGGTGATCGTGTGCCGGTCGAAGTCGATGAACGTCGTCACCGCGGTCGCGGACTCGGCGCCGTCCACCACATGGGCGTAGAGCCCCACGACGTCGAGCGCCTGGGCGGGGCCGTCCGCCACCCGGGAGGCGGCCGTGAGCGCGCTGCGCAGCTGGCCCATGACACCGGCCGCCTCCAGACCGTGCCCGACCACGTCGCCCACGGACACGCCGATGCGGTGCCCGTCCACCAGGTCGACCAGGTCGTACCAGTCCCCGCAGACGTTGAGCGCCCCCACCGCGGGCCGGTACCGCACGGCGGCCCGGTGGCCGCCGACCTGCCGGGGGGCGGGCAGCATCGACTCCTGCAGTGCCAGGGCGACCTCCCGCTCCCGCGCGTGCGCCCGGCGCAACCGGTTGTTGAGCTCCTGGAGTTCGCGGGCGCGCGAGTACAGCTCGGCCTCCAGCATCCGGCCCCGGTCGTCACCCGCGTGGCCGCGGGCCCGGACCAGCTCGGTGACCTCCTCCACCCGGTGCACGATCAGCTCGGCCCTCCCGTCGGGACCGAGCACCGGTGTGTTCACCGGGCTCCAGTACCGCTCCTCCCACGCCCCGGACCGCTCGGGGTTCTCGACATCGTAGTGCTGGAGGGGCATGGTGTCGCGCTCGCCGGTGGCCAGCACCCGGAGCAGCGAGGCCTGGAGGTTGCGCGCGCCCGTGGAGTCCGGGTCGTTCGGGTTGGCCGGGAAGGCGTCGAACAGGTGGCGGCCCACCAGCTCCCCGCGCGAGCGCCCGACCCCGCGGGCGTACGCCTCGTTGACGTCCGCGAACACCAGATCGGGGGTCAGCAGCGCCACCATGCCGGGCAGCGCCTGGTAGACCGCCGCGTAGTCGATCGACGTCTGCGCCATGGCCGTCGCCTCGCCTCCGGAAACCCGTTGGTCCTCCCGCACAGGAGTGTGTCGCGCGCGTCGTCCGCTCCTTCCCCGGGGCGGCGCCGGAACCTCACGGGTCCGACGCGTCCAGTGACTGCTCGGCCCAGATGATCTTCCCTTCGGGGACGAACCGGGTGCCCCACCGCCGGGCGATCTGGGAGACCAGCAGCAGCCCGCGTCCGCCCTCGTCCATCGCACGGGGATGCCGCACATGGGGCGTCGTCACGCCGCCGTCGAACACCTCGCACACCAGTGAGCGCTCGCGGATCAGCCGGAGCCGGACGGGGCCGCCGGCGTGCCGGATGGCGTTGGTGACGAGTTCGCTGACGACCAGCTCGGTGGCGAAGGCCAGCTCGTCCAGCCCCCACCGGGACAGCTGCCGGACGGCGGACCCGCGGGCCTCGGCCACCACGGCCGGATCCGCCGGCAGGGCCCAGACCGCCACTCGTTCGGGGGCGAGGCGTTTGGTACGGGCCAGCAGCAGGGCCACGTCGTCGTACGGACGGGTCGGCACCAGCGCGTCCACCACGGCACGGCAGCTCGACTCGAGCGAGTCCGTGGTCTCCTCCAGCACCCGGCGCAACCGCTCCCGGTCGGTGTCGGCGGACGCGGGCTCCCCGGGGGTCAGCAGACCGTCGGTGTGCAGGACGAGCGTGCTGCCCTCGGCCAGGGACAGCCGCACCGACTCGAACGGCGGGCCGCCCACGCCGAGCGCCGGGCCCTGGGAGAGCTCCACGAAGGTGACCGTGCCGTCGGGTGCCACCACGGCGGGCGCGGGGTGCCCGGCGGCGGACATCGTGCACCGGCCGTCCACCGGGTCGTAGACCACGTACAGGCAGCCGGCCCCCCGGCCCTCCGAGCCCTCGGCCCCCGGTTCGTCGTCACCGTCCCGTGCCGGCCGGTCCGTCAGGTCGTCGAGATGGGCGAGCACCTCCTCCGGCGGCAGGTCCAGCGGGGCCAGGGCCCGCACCGCGGTCCGCAGCCGGCCCATGGCCGCGGCGGCGTCGATGCCGTGCCCGGGCACCTCGCCGACGACGAGCGCGACACGGGCGCCGGACAGCGGGATGAGGTCGTACCAGTCGCCGCCCAGACCGGTCAGCTCGTCGGCCGGGCGGTAGCACGCGGCCACCTCGACGGCGTCCTGCTCGGGCAGCCTGCGCGGGAGCAGACTGCGCTGCAGCACGAGCGCGGCGTCCCGCTCGCGGGTGTAGCGCCGGGCGTTGTCCACGCAGACGGCGGCACGGGAGACGAGGTCCTCGGCCAGGCTCAGGTCGCCCGCGTCGAAGGGGTGCTCGCGGCGGCGCCGGAAGAACCCGGTGATGCCCAGGGTGACGCCCCGGGCCCGGATCGGCACGAGCATCGCGCTCTGCAGGCCCAGCTCCAGGAAGGTGGGCTCGTGGTCGCCCGGGGTTCTCGCGAGCCACCCCGTGGCGAGCGGATCGAGCTGCTCCTGACGCCAGGACCGGCCCGTGGTCAGACAGCGGACCGGCGGCGAGTCGGCCAGGTAGGCCACCACCTCGCCGGTCTCCACGACCGTTCGCGGCAGGTCCTCGTACAGCGACCGGTGACCCGCGCGGAGCAGCGGCACCCGCTCGGTCCCGGCGAGCGGTCCGGGCGGCAGCTCGGCGCCCCGCAGCACCGTCTCCAGCAGGTCGACGACGACGAACTCGGCGAGCCCCGGCACGGCGACGTCGGCCAGTTCCTGCGCGGTGCCCATGATGTCCAGGGTGCGGCCGATGCGCTCACCGGCCCGGTCGAGCAGGGCGAGACGCTGCCGGGCGCGTTGCCATTCGGTGATGTCCACGACGGTGTAGTACACGCCCACCGGGCGGCCCCGCTCGTCGTCGAGCCGGGTGAACGACATCAGGTGCGCGGTGTCGCGCAGCGGAGCCGAGCGGACGCGACCGGTGTGCACGTGGCCGACCACGCGTTCGCCGGTCTCCAGCACGTGCCGCATCTGCGCCTCGATGGCCTCGGTCTCCATGCCGGGCTGGACGTCCGCGAGCCGCAGCCCCGGGCGCCGCTCGGCCGGACCGCCGCCGAACCGCTCCAGCGCGGCGTTGGACCACACGAAGCGCAGATCCGTGTCCACGATCGCGATGCCGATCGGCGATCCGGCGACCATCTGCTCCAGCACCGCGCGGCTCATGTCCCAGCCGGGGGAGCCGGCCAGCTCCGACAGCAGCACCAGCAGCGGCGAACGGCCCCGCGGTTCCACGGTGGGGGTGATCCGGACCATGACCGCGACCGGCCGCCCGTCCCGGCGCAGGGCGGTCATCAGCCCCGCCCAGCCGCCGTCCTCCCGGCACCGCTCGACCAGGTCCGGCACCCGCTCGGCGTCCTCCGGGGTCAGCAGTTCGGCGAACTTCCTGCCCACCGCCTCGGGCGCGGAGTGCCCCAGCAGCCGCTCGGCCTGACCGGACCAGCCCGACACCACGCCCCGCGGATCGAGCAGCAGGGGAACGGCGTCGGCCACATCGAACCCCTGCCGGGCAACGTCCTGCTCCTTGTGTCCGCCCACGGCCGACCTCTCTGTCGCTGAGAGTGGTCTACCACCTTTGTCCCCATCTTCACCCTTGACCGCGAAGGGGGCTTCCCGGGTGGCGGGGCGGGCGTCCCGGCGACCCCGCCGGGACGCCGGGTGCCGTGCGCGGGGGTGCGGGGCCGGCCCGCCGCGGTGGGGCGCGGCGGGCCCGCGGACCGGCACGCCCCCGTACCGCGCCGGTTCAGTCCCGTCGGCCCAGGACCTTCTCCACGGTCTCCAGGGCTCCCCGGAGCTCGTCCGCCGTGATCGTCAGCGGCGGGGCCAGACGGATGGTGGAACCGTGGGTGTCCTTGACGAGGACGCCCTCGCGCATGAGGCGCTCGCTCACCTCGCGGCCCGTGCCGAGGGCCGGGTCCACGTCGACGCCCGCCCACAGACCGCGGGAGCGGAAACCGACGACCCCCTTGCCGACCAGCGCCTCCAGGCCCTCGCGCAGGACCACGCCCAGCTCCGCCGCCCGGCGCTGGAACTCACCCGTCTCCAGCAGCTCCACCACGGCCGTGCCGACCGCCGCGGCCAGCGGGTTGCCGCCGAAGGTCGACCCGTGCTCCCCGGGGTGGAGCACCTGGAGCACCTCGCGCCGGGCGACCACCGCCGACACCGGGACGATGCCGCCGCCCAGCGCCTTGCCGAGCAGGACCACGTCCGGGACGACCGACTCGTGCTCCACGGCGAGCGTCCGGCCCGTGCGGCCCAGACCCGACTGGATCTCGTCCGCCACGAACAGGCACCCCGCGCGGCGCGTCAGCTCCCGCACGCCCGCCAGGTAACCGTCGTCCGGGACGACGACGCCCGCCTCGCCCTGGACCGGCTCGATCAGCACCGCGGCGGTCGTCTCGTCGATCGCGGCCTCCATCGCCGCCAGGTCGTTGTAGGGGACGACCCGGAAGCCCGGGGTGAAGGGGCCGAAACCGGCGCGCGCCACCTCGTCCGTCGAGAAGCTCACGATCGTCGTCGTACGGCCGTGGAAGTTGTCCGCCGCCACCACGATCGTCGCCCGGTCGGCCGGGACGCCCTTCACGTCGTAGGCCCACTTGCGGGCCACCTTGACACCGCTCTCCACCGCCTCCGCGCCGGTGTTCATGGGCAGCACCATGTCCAGGCCGGTCAGCGCGGCCAGCCGCTCGGCGAACTCGGCGAGCCGGTCGTTGTGGAACGCGCGCGAGGTCAGCGTGAGCCGGTCCAGCTGGCGGTGCGCCGCCTCGACCAGCGCGGGATGGCGGTGGCCGAAGTTGAGCGCCGAGTAGCCGGCCAGCATGTCGAGGTAACGTCGGCCCTCCACGTCCTCCACCCACGCGCCCTCCGCGCGGGAGACGACCACGGGCAGCGGGTGGTAGTTGTGCGCGAGGACCGGTTCCTCCGCGCCGATCAGCTCGGCGGACGAACGCGTGACGACGGACGAGGTCATGAGCGGATCTCCTGAGTGCAGCACTTGATGCCGCCGCCCGCCTTGCGGAACTCGGACAGGTCGACGGGAACGGGAACGTAGCCGCGGTCGGCGAGCCGGGAGGCGAGCGCCGTGGCCCCCGGCGAGATGAACACGTGGCGGCCGTCGGACACGGAGTTCAGCCCGAACGCCGTCGCGTCCTCACGGGTCGCGACCACCGCGTCCGGGTACAGCCGGGCGAGCACCTCGCGGCTCCCCGGCGAGAACGCCTCCGGGTAGTACGCGATGTTCTCCTCGTCCAGCACGAACAGCGCCGTGTCCAGGTGGTAGAAGTACGGGTCCACCAGCGTCAGGCCGATCACGGGCACCCCGAAGAACTCCTGTACCTCGCGGTGCGCCTCACGGGTGGTGCGGAACCCGGTGCCGGCGAGGATCCAGCGCCCGGCGGGCACCAGGTCGCCCTCGCCCTCGCAGACCGACCCGGGGTGGTGGACCTCGTACCCCTCGGCCTTGAACCAGGCCTCGTACGGGACGGACTCCGGGCGCCGCTCGGGCGCCAGGAACAGGGAGCCGAAGACCCGGCCCTCGACGACGACCGCCGCGTTCGCGGCGAACACCATGTCGGGCAGGCCGGGCTCGGGTTCCACGGTCTCCACGGTATGGCCGTGGTCGCGGTAGGCGTCGACCAGTGTCCGCCACTGCCGCTGGGCGAGGGGGACGTCGACGGGACGGTCGGGGTGCATCCAGGGGTTGATCGCGTACCGCACGGCGAAGTGTCTGGGTTCGCAGACGAGATAGCGCCGCCGGCGCGCCACACGGGAGTCGGGCACAGAGGGGTCCCTCCGCTTCCACGCGGTGCCGACAGGGGGTGTCTCCACGGTAGGAACCGAGCCTGACGGGCGACAAGGAACGGGAGCTGCGTGCTCGCGCAGGATCACTGCGCGTTTCCGCCATTCAGCGCACGTCTGCTGCGCCTTCCGGGGCAGGCTGGCTGACCCCCGCCTCAGGACTGTCCGGGAGCAGGTGGGACAGCACCATCACGCTGATCGTCTTGCGGATGAACGGCTCCTGGCGGATGCGCTCCAGGACCTCCTCGAAGTGCTCCACGTCCCGCGCCCGCACGTGCAGCAGCGCGTCCGCCCCACCGGTCACCGTCATCGCCGCGGCGATCTCCGGATGGTTGCGCACCACCTCCGCCAACCGCCGGGGCGGCGCCGCGCCCTCGCAGTACACCTCGACGTACGCCTCCGTGCGCCAGCCCAGCGCGGACGGCCGCACGGTCGCCGTGAACCCGGTGATCACCCCGGTCTCGCGCAGCCGGTCCACCCGGCGCTTGACCGCCGTCGACGACAGTCCGACGGCCGTACCGATCTCGGCGAAGGACGTCCTGGCGTTCGCCATCAGCGCGGTGACGATCTTCCGGTCGAGCTCGTCGAACGGCGCGGGCCTGCTGGTCATGCCGGAACTGTATCCAGCGGCGGCCGGTAGCCGTCCAGGACGGCTACCGGTCACCGGAACCGGCGGCGACGGCCGCGTCCGGCACGTGCCCGGACGCGGGAATGCCCCCTACACTCCAGCCTCATGCTGCGTGCCCTCGCCGTCGACGACGAACGCCCCTCGCTGGAGGAACTGCTGTACCTGCTCAACGCGGACCCCCGCATCGGCAGTGCCGAGGGCGCCGGAGACGCGACCGAGGCGCTGCGCCGCATCAACCGGGCCCTGGAGTCGGGGCCCGACGGCCCCGAGGCCATCGACGTGGTCTTCCTCGACATCCAGATGCCCGGCCTCGACGGACTCGACCTCGCCCGGCTGCTCACCGGGTTCGCCCGGCCGCCGCTCGTCGTGTTCGTCACCGCCCACGAGGACTTCGCCGTCCAGGCCTTCGACCTCAAGGCCGTGGACTACGTGCTCAAACCGGTCCGCAAGGAACGGCTGGCCGAGGCGGTCCGCCGCGTCGACGAACTGCGCGCCGCCGCCCGGCGGGGCACCGCCCCGCGCATCCCCGTGCACGAACCCGACCCCGACCACATACCCGTGGAACTCGGCGGCGTGACCCGTTTCGTCGCGGTCGACGACATCACCCACGTCGAGGCCCAGGGCGACTACGCCCGCCTGCACACCGACCGGGGAAGCCACCTCGTCCGCATCCCGCTGTCCACCCTGGAGGAGCGCTGGCGCGCCCGCGGCTTCGTCCGCATCCACCGCCGCCACCTGGTCGCCCTGCGCCACATCGGCGAACTCCGGCTCGACGCGGGCACCGTGAGCGTCCTGGTCGGCACCGAGGAGCTCCAGGTCAGCCGGCGGCACGCCCGCGAACTGCGCGACCTGCTGATGCGCCGGACCACGAGTTAGGGGAGAGCCCGCATGCCCCAGGACCCGACCGAACGCCGCGTGGTCGTCACCGGCCCGCCCCGCCGCGCCCTCCCCCACGCTCGGCTCCGCTCGCGCGGGTGGTACCCCCATGCCTTCGGCTACTACCGCCCGCGCACCGAGATCGACGAGCAGACCACCCTCGGCCACACCTATGTGCGGTCCCTGATGCGCATCCAACTGCGGGCCGGCCTCACCGTGTTCGCCGTCCTCGCCCTGCTCGTCGGCCCGCTCCCGCTGGTCTTCGCCGCCGCCCCGGACGCCCGCCGCCTGGAGTGGGCGGTCCTCGGCTTCGGGCTGTACCCACCGCTGGTGCTGCTCGCCCGCTGGTACGTGCGCCGCGCCGAACGCAACGAACGCGACTTCGTGCGGCTCGTCGAGGACCGCTGAGACGACGGGACCTTCCGCACCGTGAACTCCGGCTACGCCGTGCCCGCCGTCGCCCTCGTCGTCCTGGCCACCGTCCTGGTCGGCGCCTTCGGCCTGCGCATCTCCCGCACCACCTCCGACTTCTACGTTGCCTCCCGCACCGTCGGCCCCCGGCTCAACGCGGCCGCGATCAGCGGCGAGTACCTCTCCGCCGCCTCCTTCCTGGGCATCGCGGGACTCGTCCTGGTCCAGGGCCCGGACATGCTCTGGTACCCGGTCGGCTACACCGCCGGCTACCTGGTCCTGCTGCTGTTCGTCGCCGCCCCGCTGCGCCGCTCCGGCGCGTACACCCTGCCCGACTTCGCCGAGGCCCGGCTCGCCTCCCAGGCGGTACGGCGGCTCGCGGGCGCCTTCGTCGTCGGCGTCGGCTGGCTGTACCTGCTGCCCCAACTGCAGGGCGCGGGACTCACCCTGACCGCCGTCCTCACCGGCGCGCCCGACTGGCTCGGCGGGGTGATCGTCGCCGTGGTGGTGACCGCGATCGTCGCCGCGGGCGGCATGCGCAGCATCACCTTCGTGCAGGCCTTCCAGTACTGGCTCAAACTCACCGCCCTGCTCGTCCCCGCCCTCTTCCTGGTCCTCGCCTGGCAGCGCGACGGAGCGCCCAGCCACGCCTTCGACGAACCGGCCGCCTTCCGCGAGCAGC
Organism: Streptomyces viridosporus; assembly: GCF_002078235.1. Taxonomy (GTDB): domain Bacteria; phylum Actinomycetota; class Actinomycetes; order Streptomycetales; family Streptomycetaceae; genus Streptomyces; species Streptomyces viridosporus. Next base: position 4,009 of record NZ_MSGP01000073.1, on the reverse strand, counting down.
GGGTCGTCCGGGTCGAGGACGGCCTCGACCTGAGGCTGGAGGAACCGCTGACCGTGACGGTGCACGGCACGGTCGACGGCCGCGTCCACCGCGGCACCGAACTCCGGCTGCCCGCCGGCACCCACCACATCGACGGCGGCACCCGCCTGACCTTCGCCGAGGGCACCGAGGTCCCCGCCGCCGGACGCGGCGTCGACGACGCCCTGTCGCCCTCCCGGGCCGAGTCCCGCGAGGAACGCCCGCTGTACGCCACGTACGGGCTGATCCTGGCCACCTTCTTCGGCACCATGGGCCTGCCGCACGTCGTGGTCCGCTTCTACACCAGCCCGCACGGAGTCGCCGCCCGCCGCACCACCGTCGCGGTGCTCGGCCTCATCGGCGCCTTCTACCTCCTGCCCCCGGTCTACGGCGCGCTGGGCCGCCTGTACGCGCCCGAACTCACGCTCACCGGGAACGCCGACGCCGCCGTGCTCCTCCTGCCCGACCGGGTGATCGGGGGAGCGGGCGGCGACCTGCTCGGCGCGCTGGTCGCCGGGGGCGCCTTCGCCGCGTTCCTGTCCACGGCGTCCGGGCTGACCATGGCCGTGGCCGGCGTGCTCACCCAGGACGTCCTCCCCTCGCGGGGCGTGAGGCACTTCCGGCTCGGCACGGTGCTCGCCATGGCCGTCCCGCTGGGGGCGAGCATCCTGGTCGGCGGGCTGCCGGTGGCCGACGCCGTCGGACTCGCCTTCGCGGTGTCGGCCTCGTCCTTCTGCCCGCTCCTCGTCCTCGGCATCTGGTGGCGCCGGCTCACCCCGCCCGGCGCCGCCGCCGGGATGCTGGTGGGCGGCGGGTCCGCCTTCCTCGCCGTCGCCGCGACCATGGCCGGCTACCCGGGCGAGGGGCCCTGGCACGCCCTCCTCGCCTGGCCGGCCCTGTGGTCGGTGCCGCTGGGCTTTCTCACCATGGTCCTGGTGTCCCTGGCCACCCCCGGCCGGGTGCCGCCCGGCACGGCATCGGTGCTGGCCCGGTTCCACCTGCCGGAGGAACTCCGCTCGGAGGTGTCCGCATGAGCGGCTTCCTCGCCGGGCTGCTGGTCGCCGTCCTGCCCCTGCTGGCGGCCGGCTTCTGGCTGGGCCGGCGCACCGCCCGGCCCACCAGCCTCGCCGGACTCGGCACCCCCGTCGAGCACGCGACCTTCGCGACCCTGCACACCGCCTCCCTGGCCACGCCCCCGCTGCGGGCCGGCCTGACGGAGGAGACCGCCCGCAAGGCCGCCCGCAAGCTGCGCTCCCTGCTGGGCACGGACGCGCTGTGCCTCACCGACCACGACCGGGTCCTCGTCTGGGACGGCGTCGGCGCGCACCACCGCACCGAGATCATGGAGCGTCTGGCCGGTCCCCTCGACAGCGGCCGCGGCGAGGCCTTCCCGCTCACCTGCGACACCCCCGACTGCACGGTGCGCTGGGCCGTCGTCGCCCCGCTCACCGTCGACGACCGGGTGCACGGCGCGCTCGTCGCCTGCGCGCCCCGCGAGTCCGCGGTCCTGGTGCGGGCCGCCGGGGAGGTCGCCCGCTGGGTCTCCGTGCAGCTCGAACTGGCCGACCTCGACCAGTCCCGCACCCGCCTCATCGAGGCCGAGATCCGGGCCCTGCGCGCGCAGATATCCCCGCACTTCATCTTCAACTCGCTCGCCGTGATCGCCTCGTTCGTGCGCACCGACCCCGAGCGGGCCCGTGAGCTGCTGCTGGAGTTCGCCGACTTCACCCGCTACTCGTTCCGACGGCACGGCGACTTCACCACCCTCGCCGACGAACTCCACGCCATCGACCACTACCTGGCGCTGGTCCGGGCACGCTTCGGCGACCGCCTCTCCGTCACCCTGCAGATCGCCCCCGAGGTACTGCCGGTCGCGCTGCCCTTCCTCTGCCTCCAGCCCCTCGTCGAGAACGCCGTCAAGCACGGCCTGGAGGGCAAGTCCGACCAGTGCCACATCCAGATCACCGCGCAGGACGCGGGCGCCGAGGCCCTCGTCGTCATCGAGGACGACGGCGCCGGAATGGACCCCGGCCTGCTGCGCCGGATCCTCGCCCGCGAGGTGAGTCCCACGGGCGGCATCGGGCTGTCCAACGTCGACGACCGGCTCCGCCAGGTCTACGGCGACGACTACGGCCTCGTCATCGAGACGGCCGCGGGCGCGGGCATGAAGATCACCGTCCGGCTGCCGAAGTACCAGCCGGGGGTGCACTCGGCGGGCCGGCTCACTCCGAAGTGAGGCCGGCCCGCCGCAGGTGTCCCTCAGGCGCTGCGCGTGGCGACCATGCCGAGGGTGATCAGGCCCAGGACCACCCAGGCGAACCACAACCAGCCGTTGCTGCCGAGTGCCACCGTGTAGGCCGTCACGGCGACCAGGCCACCGACGGTGAGCACTCCCATGGTCTTCGTCGAACTGGAACCGTTCGTGGAACCGGGCATCGCGACACCCTCCTCATTCGGTTCCCTCCATGGTGCCCCCGTTCTGTTTCTTTACGGTGCACACGACGACGTGGGCGCCGGACTTCCAGGACCCCTCGCCGGTCCAGGACCCGGCTTCGTGGACGGACGGGTCGAAGCCGTAGTCACGCGGCGGCACCTCGCGTGCGCATGCGGTGTCCGACCCGGTGCGGGCCTCGGCGAGCGTGACGTCCGCGCCCAGCCGTGTGAACCCGAGCACCTGCTCGTCGTACCGGCCGCCGCACGGCACCAGCCGGGCCTCCCGGTGGGAGCGCACGTCCAGGCAGTCCCGCCGCTGCATCGTCGCGGTGTCGGCGAACGCCGCCCCGAACCGGCGCCGCTCCCCGAGCGGCCCGTACACCGGTCCGTGCGCCCCCAGCACCAGACAGGCGGTACGCCGCCCGGCCGCCTCGAACCCCTGCGGGGTCGGGACGACGGCGATGCTGCGGACGTCGGCCAGCCTGTCGCGGATCTCCCGCGTCCGCTCCTCGCACCGGGCCGGTCCCCGCTCCCGCGCCTCCTCGTCCGAGGCGGCCGCGACGAACGCCATGACCTGTCCGTCGGGGGCCTGGTCCGCGCAGGTCGGATCCAGGGTGAGCCGCGGGACGCCGGTGAACCGGGTGCCGCCGGGCCAGTCGGCCAGCACGCAGTCGCCCTCCCGCAGGGGTTCCGCCAGCCCGACGGCCTCGCCGTACGGCACCGCCGCCCCGCCGCTGCCGTCCGTCCGGTCGGCCAGCGCGTACCAGGCACCGCCCAGGGCCAGCACCAGGCCGAGCCCACCGGCGAGGACGGCCCGCAGCGCGTGCGGGCGGGGGCGCCGCCGGGCCCCGGTGGCGAAACCGGCCCCTCCGGCCGCGGGCCGGGCCGGGGCCTCCCAGGGCGAGGGCGACCCGAGGTCCGTCTGCGTCCACGCGTACGCCTCCGACCGGGGGGTGACGATGCGGGCCAGCTCCGCCGCCACCGCCCGCGCCGTCGTCCGCCGGTCCGGGTCCTTCATGAGCAGCCCCCGCAGCACCGGCTCCAGCGCGCCCGCCCGCACCGGCGGACGCGGTTCCTCCATGACCACCGCGGTGATCGAGGCCAGCGGCGACTCCCGCGCGAACGGGCTGCGGCCCTCCACGCCGTGGTAGAGCGTGCAGCCGAGCGAGAACAGGTCGGCCGCGGGGGTGGGCGGGCCTCCGGTGACCCGCTCCGGCGCCAGGTAGCCGGCCGTGCCGACCAGTGCGGACGCCATGGTGTACCGCGTCTCACCGGTGTCCGGCTGGACGGAGATGCCGTAGTCGGTGAGCAGTACCCGTCCGTGGGGCAGGCCGGTGCGGTCCGGCGCGAGCAGGATGTTCGCCGGTTTCACGTCCCGGTGCATCACGCCCCGCTCGTGTCCGGCGGTCAGCGCGTCCAGCACGGCCAGCCCGATCCGGGCGCACTCGGCCGGGGCGAGCCGGCCGCCCCGGGCGACCAGCTCCCGCAGGTCGACGGCGCCCGCGACGTACTCCATGACGATCCACGGCAGCCCTTCGTGCTCCAGCACGTCGTGCAC
>NZ_MSGP01000729.1 GCF_002078235.1 Streptomyces viridosporus | reverse complement strand
CACCTGTACGAGAAGGTGCGCGCCGACCGCATCGACGTACCGCTGTTCCGCACGGGCGGCGGGCCGGGCGGAAGCGGGGCGCCGGAGCTCCTCGGCACCGGCCGGGAGAAGGGGCGCCTGCTGCACGGGGTCGACGTGGCCACCGCGCCCGGTGAGGTGCCGCCGGACCTCGGGCACTTCGGGGAGCACGGGGCCGGCGCCGGTGCGCGCACGCCCGGGTTCCTGGCCGGGGCGGCCGGCGGGGCGGCCGACCCGTTGGGCGGGGCGCCGTCCGGCGGCAAGGGGTACGCGCAGGTGCGCCGGACCCACGACGCGGCGTACGAGCGGCGCAACCGCCTCACCCACCTCGCCAACGGAATCACGGCGCACACCGTCCGCATGGCGTTCGGCGGGACCTCCTGGGGCTGGCTGCCCTCGCCGGGCGTCTACACCTCGTACGACTACGGGGCGGCGATCGACGAGGGGCGCCGGCCGACGCCGAAGCTGGCCCCGCTGCACCAGCTCGGGCACCTGGTGCGGACGGTGCCCGACCTCGCGCGGCTGGACCCGGCCGAGGAGGTGCGGGCGGCGGACGAGCGGGTCACGGTGTACCACCTGGCCAACCCCGACACCGACGCCCAGGTGTACGTCCTGCGCAACGACTCCGCCGAGCAGGTCACCTCGATGCTGCCGGGGACCGACGTCGACGTGCCCGTCACCGTGGGGGCGCGGGACGCCAAGCTGCTCGTCACCGGGCTGGAGCTGGGGCGGCGGAAACTGGCGTACTCCACCGCGCAGCCCATGCTGAACACGACCGTCGGGCGGCTGGACATCGCGGTGTTCACGGGCCGGCACCGCGAGGTGGCGCAGGTCGCGCTGGACTGCGACACCCAGCCGGTCACCAGCCGGCTGGACGACGAGCCCGCGTGGGCCTACGACCGGGGCAGGCTCAACGTGGTGGTACCGCTCGGGGTGGGCGGGCTGAGCCGCGTGCTGGTCGAGGGCGGGGACTCCGAGACGCCCATGCTGCTGCTGTTCACCGACGACGCGACCGCCCTGCGGCTGTGGCCGTACGAGACCCCGTCCGGCCCGCTGCTGGTCTACGGTCCGGCGCTGCTGCGCTCGGCCGCCCTGCGCGGCTCCACCGTCCACCTCACCGGCGACGTCGTCGGCGCGACCGGCCTCGAGGTGTGGGCGCCGCGCGGGATCACCACCGTGACCTGGAACGGGCGGCCGGTGCGCACGCACCTCAGCCGGGCCGGGAGCCTGCTGATGGAGGGGCTGCTGCCGGCGGCGCCCCGGGTGCGGCTGCCCGCGCTCGACGGCTGGCGGAGGCGGGACGGGAACCCGGAGTCCGAGCCGGACTTCGACGACTCGACGTGGACGGCCGCCGACCGCACGTCGTCCCGCAGCACCACGCCCGTGCCCGAGGGCCGGCCGGTCCTCTTCGCGGACGACTACGGCTTCCACTACGGCGACGTCTGGTACCGGGGGCGGTTCGAGGACGCTCGCGGCCTCGAGGCGGTGTCGCTGTCCTACAGCACCGGTACGCAGGGGCTGCTGATGGCCTGGCTGGACGGGCGGCCGCTCGGCACGCACCGCATGCCGGTGCCGGACGAGGACACGGCGGAGCGGGGCACCTGGACGGCCACGGCCACCTTCGAGGTGCCCGGGAAGCTGCGCCGGCGGGGCCGGCGGGTGCTGTCGGTGCTCGTACGGCCGATGCAGCACGACGGGGGCGGGGCGGACGGCGGGGCCGAGGACCTCCGCCCGGACGCGTACCGGGCCGCGCGCGGACTGCTGTCGGCGGGCTTCGAGGGCGGCTCCCGGGACGTGGACTGGCGGATCCGGGGCGCCGTGGAGCCGGACCGGGTGCGCGGACCGCTGAACAACGGCGGGCTGCACGGGGAACGGAAGGGCTGGCACCTGCCGGGGTACGACGACCGGGACTGGGAGGCCGTGGAGTTCCCGCGCGAGGACCGGCGGCAGGGGGTGGCCTGGTACCGGACGGACTTCCGGCTGGACGTCGACCCCGGCGTGGACGCCTCGATCGGGCTCACCCTGGAGGACGATCCGGAGCGCGCCTACCGCGTCCAGATCTTCCTGAACGGCTGGAACATGGGCCAGTACATCAACGACGTGGGCCCGCAGCACACCTTCGTCCTGCCGAACGGGATCCTCCGCACCCGTGGGTCCAACACCCTGGCCTTGGCCGTGCTGTCCGACGGCACCACACCCGCGGGTCCGCGCGACGTCCGGCTGACGCTGCTGGGCGCGGCGGAGGGCGGGGTGCCGGTGGAGGCGGTGGACTCGCCGGGGCGGTGAGTCCACCGCCCCGGCGGATCCGTCGCGGGCCCGTCGGGCCCGTCGACCCGGCCCGTTCCGGGCCGCGGTGATCCCGCCTACGCCAGCCGGATCACGTTCCAGGACAGCGGCTCCAGGACGGCGGTCAGCCGGCCGTCGGCCAAGGCCGTGCCCTCGGCCGTGCGCGGGACGACCCGCTCGGGGGCGTCGAGGGTGTTGCGGGCGTCGGGGTCGGCGTCCGCGAGGACGCTGTGCTCGACGACCGAGGTGAGGCCGAGCCCGCCCAGCGCGACCTCCAGCGGCAGCGCCTCGGTACGGCCGCGGTTGACCGCGAAGACGGTGACCGTGCCGTCCTCGGCGCGCACGGCGGTGGCGTGCAGCAGGTCGGTCTCGCCGTACCGGGCGGTCGCGTACGTCGGCGAGTCCACGCGGACGTCGAGGACCTCGCCGCGGCCGTACTCCGAGGCCTGGGCGAACGGGAAGAACGTCGTCTGCCGCCAGGCCGGGCCGCCCGGCTCGGTCATGATCGGGGCGATCACGTTGACGAGCTGGGCGAGGCAGGCGACGGTGACGCGGTCGGCGTGCCGGAGCAGGGCGATGAGCAGCGAGCCGAAGACGACCGCGTCGGTGACGCTGTAGTTGTCCTCCAGCAGGCGCGGGGCCTCGGGCCAGTCGTCCTGCTCGAAGGTCCGGGCCTGCTCCTGCCAGCGGGACATGTACCAGACGTTCCACTCGTCGAAGGAGAGGTTGATCCTCTTCTTCGACTTCAGCCGCGCGCCCACGTGGTCGCAGGTGGCGACCACGTTCTCGATGAAGGACTCCATGTCGACGGCCGAGGCGAGGAAGGAGTCGACGTCGCCGTCCACCGGCTCGTAGTAGGCGTGCAGGGAGACGTAGTCGACCAGGTCGTACGTCTCGGCCAGGACCTTGGCCTCCCACTCGGCGAAGGTGGGCATGGACTGGCCGGAGGAGCCGCAGGCGACCAGTTCGACACCGGGGTCCTGCTGGCGCATGGCGCGGGCGGTCTCGGCGGCGATCCGGCCGTACTCCTCGGCGGTCTTGTGACCGGTCTGCCAGGGGCCGTCCATCTCGTTGCCCAGGCACCACAGGCGGATGCCGTAGGGCTCCTGGTCTCCGTGGGAGGCGCGCAGGTCCGACAGCGCGGTGCCGGAGGGGTGGTTGGCGTACTCCTGGAGTTCCAGGGCCTCGGCGACGCCGCGGGTGCCGAGGTTGACGGCCATCATGGGCTCGGCCTGCGGGCCGAGCTTCCGCAGGAAGTCGATGTACTCGGACAGGCCGAAGCGGTGGGTCTCGGTGGAGTGCCAGGCGAGGTCGAGGCGGCGCGGGCGGTCCTCGACGGGGCCGACCGAGTCCTCCCACTTGTAGCCGGAGACGAAGTTGCCGCCGGGGTAGCGGACGGCGGTGACGCCGAGTTCGCGGACGAGTTCCAGGACGTCCCCGCGCAGGCCGGCGGCGTCGGCGGTGGGGTGGCCGGGTTCGTGGATGCCGGTGTAGACGCAGCGGCCGAGGTGTTCGACGAAGGAGCCGAAGAGGCGGGGGTCGACCCGGCCGACGGTGAAGGCGGGGTCGAGGGTGAAGCGGGCGGTGCGCATGGGGTCCTTTCGGGGGGTCGGTTCCGTCTGCGGGTGGGGGGCGGGGAGGGGGAGGCGGCCGGTTCCGGTCCCGGTCGCGGAGGACTCACTGACCCGCCAGGCCGGTGTGGGCGACACCCGCCACGATCTGGCGCTGGAAGAAGACGAAGACGACGATCAGCGGCAGGCCCGCCATGAGGCCGCCGGCCATGAGCTGGGCCCACTGGATGCCGTAGGAGTTCATGACGGTCGCGATGCCGTTCGGCATGGTCATCAGGTCGGGGTTGTTGGTGACCATGTACGGCCACAGGCTGTCTT
>NZ_MSGP01000728.1 GCF_002078235.1 Streptomyces viridosporus | reverse complement strand
CTGGGAGGGGTTGCCGAACCGGACTCCGCCCCCGGGGCACCCGACGGCTCGGAAGGACCGGACGGGCCAGACGAGCCGGAAGGACCGGACGGGCCGGACGGTGCCGCCGCGCCCGCGCCCTCCTCCCGCCGGTCCGGGATCCCCAGCCGGTCCGCCGCCTCCTGCAGCCACTCCGGCGGACTCAACAGGAACGACGTCTGGTTCAGGTCCACCCGCGCCGCGGGCGCCGGCACCGGCTCGGGCGCCGCGTCGTCACGGCCGTACTCCTCCTCGTACCGGCGGATCACCTCGCCCACCGGCAGCGCCGGCCACAGCGTCGCCTCGCCACTGTCCCGGGCGATCACCAGCCGCTGGGCGCCCCCGTCCGAACGGGGCCCGTCCGCACGGTCCTCCGCCCACACCACGAACCCGAGGTCGAACTCCCGCACCCGCACCTCACGGTGCTGGTACGACGGCACATCCCCGTTGACCCACTCCTCCGCGCGCTCCTGCGCCTGCGCGAACGTCACCATCGCTACCGCTCACTCTCCCGCGGAAGAAACCGGAACGGCACGCGCGAACCCACCGTCCACCATCAGATTCGCCACCGTCTCCAACTCCGGCGGAGACCCCGCCAACCGCGCCAGGAACGCGTCGAAGTCGTCCCCGCACGGCAGCAGCAGCCGCTCCACCCGCTCGGCCGGCGGCCACGACGGATCCACGTCCCGCACGTCGTCGTACGCGCAGAACCACACCGACCCCACCCGGTCGCCCCTCACCTTCACCGCCAGCAGACCGCCCTGCACGAAACCGACGCACAGGTAGTCCTTGGTGAGGTGGTCCCGCAGACACTTGTTGACGTACACCAGGTCGTTGACCGCCGCCTCGTCCCGCACCGTGAAGAACGGCTGGTCGACCAGCAGCCCCAGCTCCGCGTCCAGCGCCGTCCCCACCGGAGCGCACCCGCCCGCCGCCTTCAGGAACGACCGGTACGCACCCGGCAGCCGGTACCCGAGGTCCTCCTCGACCCCCAGCACCTGCGCCTCCGTCACCGCCACACCCGACTTCGGCAGCCCGAAGTGCGCCGGGCGCGTCTCCTGCAACGGCCGCGTGCCCCGCTTGTCCTGGTCCACGGCGGCCGTCGCCACCCCGCCGTGATGCCGCAGCAGCGCCTTCACCTCGACCGGCACCAGCTCCAGCCGCCGCGACCCCACCACGTGGTGCCACGTCCAGCCGTGCGGCGTCGCCACCGCCGGCACCGTGTCCCACAGCGCGTGGCCGCTCGCCGCCAACGCCGCGTTCGCCGACACGTAGTCCGTCAGCCGCAGCTCGTCGACACCGAAACCCTCCGGCGGCTCCGCGACCTCCGCGGCAGCCCGTGCGTAGGGCGAGAAGTCGGGGTAACCGCGCTCGTCCACCCGAACCCCTCTCGGATGACGGGCCGCCCGCACCGGATCCGGGAAGTGCACGACCTGCCCGGCGTAGGCCGCGTTCGGCGGCGCGGCTTGTTGCCCGAGCCGACCTGTCGTCATGGCGGTTGCCCCCTGCGGCACTCTGTACGACCCGCCGCCCACCTCCGGGCCGTCACGGAACGTATTCGGCTGTCACGTCTGTCTCGACTGCTTACCGCCACGACCCCCGCGGTGTCCCGCACGCACTACCGCGCGGTCACCGCACGGATCGCGGTGCCG
>NZ_MSGP01000727.1 GCF_002078235.1 Streptomyces viridosporus | reverse complement strand
CCGCTCGCCGCCACGACTGTCGTCACGCCGGAAGCCACCCCGGTCGTCACCGCGGCTGTCATCCCGCCGGAAGCCACCCCGGTCGTCACCGCGGCTGTCATCCCGCCGGAAGCCACCACGGTCGCCGCCACGACTGTCATCACGCCGGAAGCCACCCCGGTCGTCCCGCCCGCGGTATCCACCGCGGTCGCCACCGCGGCTGTCGTCCCTGCGGTATCCACCGCGGTCGCCACCACGGCTGTCGTCACGTCGGCCGTAACCCCGGTCATCGCCGCCGCGGAAGCCTCCCCGCTCACCGCGGTGGTCGTCCCGCCCGCGGTACCCACCGTCCCGCTCACCGCGGTGGTCGTCCCGCCCGCGGTACCCACCGTCCCGCTCACCGCGGTGGTCGTCCCGCCCGCGGTATCCACCGCGGTCGCCACCGCGACTGTCGTCCCTGCGGAAGCCACCGCGGTCGCCACCACGGCTGTCGTCACGTCGGCCGTAACCCCGGTCATCGCCGTGGCGGAAATCGGAACGCTCGCGCTCGCCCTCACGCCGGTCGGTCCTGCGGTCGTCCCGTCCGCGGTATCCACCGTCCCGCTCACCGCGGTGGTCGTCACGTCCCCGGAAGCCGCCACGCTCCGGCCGGCCGCCGCTGCGGTCGTCACGCCGGAATCCACGGTCGCGGTCACCGCCTCGGTCCCGGTCTCGATCACGGTCGCGGTCGTCACGCCGGAAAGCGGGACGGTCTCCGTCCCTACGGAACCCACGGTCCCGGTCGTCGCCTCGACGCGGGCCACCGCGCTGGCCGCCACGATCGGAACGGTCACCACTGTCCCGTCGCCGCTGGTCGCGCTCCGGTCGGTCGTCGGGAGAGTTGGTGGACATTGGTAACTCCTGTCTTCGGTACCGCAAGCATAAATAGAAAAAGGACCCTTGGTCCCAGCTGAACGCTGGGACCAAGGGTCCTTCCAAAGATTGTTCGGCGGCGTCCTACTCTCCCACAGGGTCCCCCCTGCAGTACCATCGGCGCGGTAGGGCTTAGCTTCCGGGTTCGGAATGTAACCGGGCGTTTCCCCTACGCTATGACCACCGAAACCCTAATGGTTTCGAGCGAACAAGCACACTTTTCTTTTGTCTGTTCTACTCAAAGCCGACAACGGTCGTTGTCTCAGAACCAACACAGTGGACG
>NZ_MSGP01000726.1 GCF_002078235.1 Streptomyces viridosporus | reverse complement strand
CGACCCTGCTGCTGTACACCGACGGGCTGGTGGAGCGCCGCGAGGAGGACCTCACCGTCGGTCTGGAGCGGCTGCGCCACCACGCGTCGGCCGCCGCCCGGCGCCCGCTGGAGGCCTTCTGCGACGACCTGCTCGACGGCCTGGCGGACGCCGGCGGCGACGACGACGTGGCCATGGTGGCCGTGCGGCCGCCCGCGTCCTCGGCCGGCGACCGCGACCACCGGGACGGCGGGGTCCACGAGGACCACGGGGGGCCGGACCGGTAGCGGGGGCGCTTCCTACCAGCCCGGCCGGGCCCGCCTCCCGTAGAGCACGCCGCCCGGTTCGGGCGGGGGCGGTGTGCCCGGCTTGAAGGGCCAGGCGATCAGCATGCCGACGACGAAGCCGACCACGTGGGCCGCGTACGCCACCGTCCCGGCGGCGGTGACGCCCGCGCCGGACGAGTACACCGCCTGGAGCACGAACCACAGGCCCAGCACGGTCCAGGCCGGCAGCCGCAGCGGCAGGAAGATCAGGAACGGCACCAGCACCCACACGCGTGCCCTCGGATACAGCACCAGATAGGCGCCCAGCACCCCCGCGACGGCCCCGGAGGCGCCGATCAGCGGGGCGGCGGAGCCGGCGTTGAGCAGGGCGAAGCCGTAGGCGGCCGCGTAGCCGCAGACCAGGTAGAAGAGCAGGAAGCGGACGTGCCCCATGCGGTCCTCGACGTTGTTGCCGAAGATCCACAGGAACAGCAGGTTGCCCAGCAGGTGAAGCCAGCCGCCGTGCAGGAACATCGACGTCAGGACGCTCAGCTCGGGGACCTTCGCGTAGCCCGGCGGCGCCACCACACAGCCCGGTCCCTGCGGCCCGACCCCGGTCCCGCCCGTGGGCACCAGGTGGGGCATCCGGTGGTGGATCAGCTCCTGCGGCACCACCGCGTACCGCCCCAGGAACGCCTCGAGGTCGCACAGCTGCGCGAGGGATTCCCCCTCGCCCGTCAGCGAGCCGGAGACCCCGGGGGTGAGGAACACGAAGACGGCGAAGTTGACGGCGATCAGCGCGTACGTCACCCAGGGGGTGCGCCGCGCGGGGTTCACGTCATGGACGGGGATGACCACATCCCCCCAGGTGCCCGGGCAGCGGCCGGTGAATCCGCGGCGGCGCTGAACACCACCGTCCGGCGGTGCGTATCCCTCGTCAACCGCCCGCGGCGCGGGGAAGGGGTCGCGGGGCCGACGTGAGGAACAGGCGATGGACGACCGAGTGACCCCCGCGATACACGCGCTGCCCGACGGCGAGGCCGAGCTCACGCTCGTGGTGCGCCTGCCCTGGGAGGACGTAGCCCGGCTGGGCCAGGAGGCGGGGCGGCTCGCCTCCCAGACACGGCGGCCGGTGACGCTGGACGAGGCGGTGAGCCACCGCCTGCGCTCGGTGCGGAGCGCGGCGCACGCCAGGCCGGCGGGGGAGCAGCCGCCCCCGGCGCCCGCGAGCGCGTCCGTGCCGAGCACGTCCGTCCCGAGCGCCTCCGTGCCGAGTTCCTCCGCGTCGAGCGCCTCCGTGTCGTCCCTGCCCTCGCGCCCTCCGGCCGAGCAGGCCCGCCAGGCCATCGAACGGATCAACGGCACGGCGTAGCCGGACTCCGTCCGGGCCCGCCGGCTCACCCGGCTCCGCTCACCCGGTGCCCCGGATCCTCCCCGCCGCCTTGCGGGCCGCCACCAGGACCGGGTCCCAGACCGGGGAGAAGGGCGGCGCGTACCCCAGGTCCAGGGCCGTCATCTGGTCCACCGTCATTCCGGCCGTGAGGGCGACCGCGGCGATGTCGACCCGCTTGCCCGCGCCCTCGCGGCCGACGATCTGGACCCCGAGGAGCCGGCCGGTGCGCACCTCGGCGAGCATCTTCACCGTCATGGGGGAGGCGTTCGGGTAGTAGCCCGCCCGGCTGGTCGACTCCACGGTGACGGTCTCGAAGCGCAGCCCCACCCGGTGGGCGTCCTTCTCGCGCAGGCCGGTGCGCGCGATCTCCAGGTCGCACACCTTGCTGACCGCCGTACCGACCACGCCGGGGAAGGTGGCGTAGCCGCCGCCGACGTTGGCGCCGATGACCTGGCCGTGCTTGTTGGCGTGCGTGCCGAGCGGGATGTGCCGCTGCTGCCCGGAGACCAGGTCGAGCACCTCCACGCAGTCGCCGCCGGCCCACACGTTCTCCTGCCCGCGCACCCGCATGGACCGGTCGGTGAGCAGTCCGCCGTGCTCGCCCAGCGGAAGTCCCGCCGCCCGCGCGAGGGCCGTCTCGGGCCGCACCCCGATGCCGAGGACGACGACGTCGGCGGGGTGTTCGGCGTCCTCGGTGGCGACCGCCCGCACCCGGCCGTCGTCCCCGGTGAGCAGCGCGGTGACCTCCGCGTCGTTCACCATGGTGATGCCCAGGCCCTCCATGGCCTCGTGCACCAGCCGCCCCATGTCGGGGTCGAGGGTGGCCATCGGCTCCCTGCCGCGGTTGACGACCGTCACCTCGTAGCCGCGCTTGATCATCGCCTCGGCCATCTCCACGCCGATGTAGCCCGCCCCGACCACCACCGCGCGCCGCCCGCGCGTGCGGGCCAGCGTGTCGAGCAGCGCCTGGCCGTCGTCCAGGGTCTGCACCCCGTGCACCCCGGGGGCGTCCATGCCGGGCAGGTCCGGGCGGATCGGCTGCGCACCGGTCGCGATCACCAGCTTGTCGTACGACGTCCAGGACTCGGCCCCGGAATCGACGTCACGCGCGCGGACCCGCCCCCGGTCGAGGTCGAGCTCCGTCACCTCGGTGCGCAGCCGCAGGTCGATGTCCCGGGCGCGGTGCTCCTCGGGCGCGCGGGCGATCAGCCGGTCCCGTTCGGGAACGTCGCCGCTCACCCAGTACGGGATGCCGCACGCCGAGTAGGAGGTGAAGTGGCCGCGCTCGAACGCCACGATCTCCAGCTCGTCCGGGCCCTTCAGCCGGCGGGCCTGCGACGCCGCGGACATCCCCGCGGCGTCGCCGCCGATCACGACCAGACGTTCCCTCGCGCCCCGCGCACCGTTCATGCTCATGCGGACACGCTACGGGGCACGGGGCGGTCCGGACCCGCCCGGCCCCTGGCTAGCCCCTTCCGCCCTCCTCCGTGTCCTCCCCGGTGTCACCGCGGGCCGGCCGGGGCGCCGACGGGAACACCGGCAGCGGGCCCGGGGCGCCCGGCGCGGGCACCGGCTCCGGCCGGCGCGGCAGCCGGGGGCGTACGGCCTTTAGCCACAGCAGGACGAGCAGGGCGGCCACCACCGCGAACGGCAGCACCGCGCCGACGGCCACCGCCAGCCAGCGCAGCATCGTCGCGAACGCGTCCCAGCCGCCCGCGAGCGCGTCCAGGAAGCCGGGGTCGTCGTCCTTCGCGGCCTTCTCCACCGGCGTCTCGGACAGGGACAGGGTGACGGTGGCCAGGCTCGTGCGGTCCTTCAGCGACTCCTGACGGGCGAGCAGGGACTCCAGCTCGGCCTGGCGGGTGCTCAGCTCCCCCTCCAGGGTCACCACGTCGCTGAGCCGGGTCGCCCGGTCCATCAGCTCGCGGATGCGGGCCACGCTGGCGCGCTGCGTCGCGATCCGGCTCTCCACGTCGACCACCTGGTCGGTGACGTCCTGTGCCTTCGCCCTGCGTTCGAGGAGCTTGCCCGTGCCCTCCAGGTCGGCGAGGACCTCCTCGTACCGCTCGACGGGCACGCGCAGCACCACGCGCGTGCGCTCGCGGCCCTCGTCGTCCCGGGTGGTGGTCTCGTCGCCGACGTGGCCGCCCGCGTTCTCCGCGGTGGCGCGGGCCTCGGCCAGGGCCTTCGGGACGTCCTTCACCCGCACGGTCAGCGAGGCGGTACGGATGATGTGCTGCGCGGCGGCCTCCGGCGGCGCGGTCGCCCGGCCCGCGCCCGCGCCGTCCGCGTCGGGCGCGCCCTGCTTCGCGCCCTCCGGCGCCACGGCCCGCTGGTCCGCCGGGGCCGCTCTGTCGGCGGCGGCGTCCGAGCCGCTGGAGGCGTCGCCCGTGCCGCTGCACCCGGTGACCGCGAGGGCCGCCGTCAGCAGGACCGCGGCCAGGACGCGGGTCGGTGGTACGGAACGTCGTGTGCGCATCTGGATCTTCCCCCCGGGGGTCGTGGCGACTGACGCTCCTACGACGCCGGAGGGGCGCGGGACGACGACGCGGAACGGTCCCGATGCGGTCACGGTAGGGACTCGGCGGGGACTCCCCGGGGCGGGGG
>NZ_MSGP01000725.1 GCF_002078235.1 Streptomyces viridosporus | reverse complement strand
GAGTGGGGTCGGTCGGGGTGGGGTCGGTCATGCCGGTCAGCCTTTGCGGTGCTCCTGTCGATCAGAAGGGCTCCTCGCCCTGCCGGGGGGCGGGCGGCTCGCCGTTGTTCTGGGCGAACAGGTCGTCGGTGGATGGACCGGCGCCGGCGTAGACGCTCGCGCGGGGGGCCTTGGTGACCTGCGCGGTGGCGAACCGCAGCGAGGGACCGACTTCGTCGACCTCACACTCGACCACGGTGCGGCGCTCGCCCTCTTTGGTCTCGTACGTCCGTTGGCGCAACCGGCCCTGGACGATGACGCGCGTACCGCGGGTCAGGGACTCGGCGGCGTGCCTGGCCATCTGTCCCCAGGCCGAACAGCGCAGGAACAGCGTCTCGGCGTCCCTCCACTTTCCGGTCTCCCGGTCGAAGGCGCGGGGTGTGGAGGCGACGGCGAAGTGCGCGACCGCATCGCCGGACGGGGTGAGGCGTAGCTCGGGGTCATCGGTCAGATTGCCGACCACTGTGATGATGGTTTCACCAACCATGGCCTTTCCTCTCGTTCGACGAGTGATTCCTCACCCGTGCCGGTTCGAGACGGCTGGTGGCCCGGAGTGGGTGGGACTCGCGCCGCGTGTCGGCGAAGGTGCACACCGCACTGCGGGGCGAGGCGGTCGTCGGGTGCGCTCCCTGTGTCCTTTCCCGCCCTTCCTCGGCCCGGGTCGGCAAGTCCGGCCGCGATGAGCCGTGCCTCGTGGGCGGGGGTGTTCCTCGCCCTCGCGAGACTCGTACAGGGCGGCGCCGCGGGTGCGGCAACCTGTCCGTGGGGGTTCAGCCACCGCGACCCAGGGGGCCGACCTGGACGATCCAGTGGTGGGAGGGCGGTGGTCATGTCGCACCGCCGTCGAGGCTGAGCAGTTGGCGCAGGTCGAGCTCGCCGGTGCGCCAGGCGCGGGTGACCTTCTCCGGCCCGCCGGGCACGGGGCGAAGGCTGAACGATCGCGGCGGGGGCGCCGGTGTCGCGGCCAGCCCCGGGATCACCTCGCCGGTGTGCGGGTCGGTGACCGGGTCGAGGCAGGCGAGCCGGGTGAAGAATTCCCGCTGCCAGCAGGGGCGCACCCGGGTGAGCGTCTCCACCTCGCTGGGGTGGTTCTCGGCCACCCAGGTGAGGAAGGCGTGTTCGTCGGCGATCACGACCGTCGGCCGGGGGTCGATGAGCGTGATGGTGGCGATGGGCGTGTGGTCCGGCAGGGTCGCCCGGATCGACTTCAGGTCGAGCTCGGCACGGGCCGCGCGCAGTCCGCCGAGCATCGTGCGGCGGGCGGCCTCGTACTCGGCGTCCACCGCGTCGCGCAGCACCCGGAGCACGGCGACCCGGGTGGCTTGGTCCTTGAGGCTCATGCGGCCTGCCCCCTACCCGACCCCAACCCTCGACTCGACATCTTGGGCATCCCGGTTCTTCGCCGCCTCGGTGCCGTGGCGCACGATCAGCTCGCCGAGCGTGCGGGTCTCCTCACCGTCCAGGACGGCGGCGCCGAGCAGGTTGCGCCGGCGAGCCTCCTCGTAGAGGGCGCGCAGGTCTTCATAGGTGGCGTCCGGCGCGGTGGCCGCCGTGATGTAGTCCGGCACGGATTTGGCGGGCTTGCCGGCCTTGAGCCAGCCGAGGACGGCTTCGGCGAACTCCGCGCCGGGCTTGTGGAGCACCGTTCCGGACAGTGGTTTGGCCCGGGACTTGGAGATCACCAGGGTGTTCTCGTGGTCGAGGTCGCCGACGATGTCGAATTCGTACTCGATGCCCTCTCGCTGCTCGGGCTTGAGCCCGACCTTGCGCGGCACCTTGCGCCCGCGCTCGTCGGCCTCGACGACGTACTCGGTCTTGGTGCGCATGGTGACGATGAGGTGACCGGGATAGGCGAGCAGGGCGTCGAGCATCGCCCGCTCCATGGGGCGGGCCTCCTTCCAGCCGGCGAAGCTGCCTCCCGCCCCGACGCGCTTGGCCGCGTTGTCGACCTGTTCCAGCATCCCCCCGGTGCCGGACCAGAAATGGCTCAGGGAGTCGACGATCATGACGTCGTAGCCGTCGTGAGCGGCCACCGCGAGCGCCTCGACGAGCGCGGTGGGCTGGAACGTGGTGAGCGGGAGGGTGTCGAAGGTGAACTCGTCGGCGTACTTGGCGGCGCTGCCGTGCTCGGTGTCGACCAGGGCGATCCGGTCGCCGAGCCCGGTGCCGGTGACCAGGGCGGTGTAGGTCTTGCCCGATCCGGTGGGCCCGGTGAGCGCGATGCGGGCCTTGGCCTGTTCCTTGGTGGCGGGGATGAAGACGGGGTGGTTCACGCCGTGCTCCTCTGGCGTCTCCGACGGCGGTTCGGGGTGGGCCTGGGGAGGGACGGAAGACTGTCCTCACCCGGCAGGACGGGCACCCACACGGCCGTCGACTTGTTCGAATGCCAGTTCGAAGACTGTCTGGAACTTCACGCTAAGCGCACATGGAGAAGACAATCAACACTTTTCCCCAGAAAAGTTGCCGAAAGCCCCAATTGTC
>NZ_MSGP01000724.1 GCF_002078235.1 Streptomyces viridosporus | reverse complement strand
AGGGGCCGGCCGGCCCCTCCGTACCCGGGAGGAGGCACCGGTTCACCACGGGCCCACGCCCGCTCGCCGTGGGCCCGTGGTGACGGCGTTGGGGGTCCGGACGTGCAAGCCGTGCGGAAGTACTGTGAAACTTCGGTCGCCCTTTGCCGCAGCAGTTGTGCAAATCATCTGCACCTGATGTGACGCCCCCTTGAACAGGCTTCCTGAGCTGCGGAAATCAATCCGCCGAGGGGAAGGTCGCAGCCGATCCGATACTGGTGAGCAAAAGCTTCACGCTGAAACCTTTATGATCGTCGACGAACTGCGCCCTTCGTGCCGGCTCCCTGTTTCCATGATTCTTGGCGACCGCGAACGCACCCGAGGAGGCGGGCCCGCGAGGGTGACACGTGTCAAGAAAGGTGAACACCATGGTCCTCGGAATGCTCCGGCGCCTGCGGTCCCACGGCTCCGACGCCGCCCACGGCCTGACGGTCCCCCTGCCGCCCGGTGCGGGGGCGTTCGGCTGCGAGGTCGTCGACCCCCTGGGGCAGCCCATGGGCGGAGCCGAGGTCACGGTGACCGCGATGGGCAGCCACCGGGTCGCGGCCCACGGCACCACCGACCCGTACGGCCTCTACGTGGCGACGCTGCCGCCGGGCACCTACAGCGTGATGACCGCGGCCGAGGGCCTGTCACCCGCCCGCGAGACCATCGGCATCACCGCCGGTGTGGCCCTCCCCCCGGCCCGCATCGCGCTGGAGTCCGCCCGCCGGCTGGAACTCCCGCCGGCCGGCACCTGGTTGTTCGACCCGCCGCACACCGCGATCCGCTTCATCGCCAAGCACGTGGGCATGGCCCATGTCCACGGCCGCTTCACCCGCTTCGAGGGCGGCATCCGCGTCACGCCGGACATGGCCGACTCCCAGGTCTCGGTGCGCATCGACGCCTCCAGCATCGCCACGGGCAACAAGACCCGCGACAACCATCTGCGCTCCGCCGACTTCCTGGACGTCGAGCGCTACCCGCACATCGACTTCACCAGTACGCGCTTCGTCTACCGCGGCGGTTCCAAGTGGACCCTGCACGGCACGCTCACCATGCACGGCACCAGCCGCTCCGTCGGCCTCGACACCACCTACCTCGGGACGGTGAACGGCGGTTACGGGCAGGAACTGCGCTGCGCGGCCCTGGCGAAGACGGAACTGCACCGCGAGGACTTCACGCTCAACTGGCGTTCGATGCTGGCCCGCGGCATCGCGGTCGTCGGCCCCACCGTCCAGCTGGAGCTGGACGTGCAGGCGATGTACCGCACCCACGACACGCCCACGCCCCCGGAGTAGGCGGGACGGGCGAACGGGCCCGGAAGGAGCCGCGCGGGCGTGCCGCTCAGCGGGGCGAGGCGGAGATCCGGACGCGACGGCTCGCGCCGTCGGAGAGGAACGACGCCAGCGCCCGCCCCTCCTCGGCGACGGCGGTGCGGTCGGCCCGGGAGAAGCGACGCAGCGGGGCGACCGTCACGGTGCCGGCGTCCACGGTCCAGGTCGCGGCGACCCGGCCGTCGAGCAGGACGACGCGTTCGCCGGCGACCGACAGGCCGCGGTGGGCGTCGTCGACGATCCGGCTGCGGTCGTGGTAGGCGAGGAGCGCGTTGTCGAACGCCGGCAGGAACCGCACCGGGGCGGGGGTGTCGGGGTCCGGGCGCGGCGCGTCGGGCAGGTCCAGCAGCTCCCGGCCGCGTTCGTCGCGGAAGGCGACCAGTTCCTCGCGGAGGGCGGTGATCGCGGCCGACAGCCCGGTCAGGCCGCACCAGGCGCGCAGGTCGGCCGGGGAGGCGGGGCCGAACGCGGCCAGATAGCGCCGCACCAGCACCTGGCCGACCGGATCGGTGCCGTCCGGGGACGGCGGGTCGATCTCGCGTCCCAGCCAGGAGGAGAGCAGCACGGTGCGCACCCCGGCCTTCGCGCGCCACAGCCCTCGCGGCGGCAACTGCACCACCGGGACGAGAGCGGCGATCACCATCTCCCCCAGCGCCCGCCGGCCCGGCCCGGGCCAGTGTGCGGCGAGTTCCCGCGTGAGTTCGGCCGTCGTGCGCGGCACGCCGTCGGCCATCACCGCCCGGGCCGCCGCGGCGAGCCGGTCGAGGTCCACTCCGTCGAACTCGCGGCGGTAGGTGCCGAGGACCCGTCGGCGCAGCATGGTGTCGTGACGGGCCCGCCAGGCCAGGACGTCGTCGGCGGTGACGAGGTGGACGGTGCGGCGCATGAGGTGGGTGCGCACCACGCGCCGCCCGGTCAGCAGGTCCGACAGCTCCGCCGGATCGAAGGCGCGCAGCCGCGACCAGAGTCCGGCGAACGGTTCCTGCGGCTCCTGCGCCTGCAGTCCGCACAGGTGCGCGACGGCGTCGGCCACGGGGAGGCCGGCGCGTTCGAGCAGCAACTGCCGGGCCAGTGCGGCCCGGTTGAGCGCGCGGTCGTCGAGAACGGTCATGGGGTCCCTCCCGGGGTGTGCTCGCCGGGCACCGGCCGGCCTGCTCGTGGGTCGGCCCGCGTGTCGTCATGGCCGGCACGGATCGCGCGGTCGCCCGCGCGGCGGGCGGAGCGGAACGCGGTGACGGCGGTCATGGTGAGCCGGTCCTTCCGGTCGAGCTCGTCGGGGCACGGGAGAACCGTCGCAGCCGAAGCGGTCAGGACGTGTCCTCTTTCCGGGGCGGGATCCCCGTCACGCCGACGACACCAGCGCGACTGTCGATCCTGCTCTCCCTGCTCCAGGCACGCCGCGACCGGCCCGGGGCACTGCTCGTCGAACGACCGGACGTCAGCCCGCATACCGTGCGCCGCGACGTCGAGCGTCTGCGCGCGCTCGGTCACCCGGTGGCCGGCCCTGCCGGGGTGAGGTGATCCTCGGTGCGCCCGCCGCCGTGTCCCGCCACGCCCGCGACGCGGTCGTCGAGGCACTCGGCCCCGACCGCTGCCGGGTCGTCACGGGCTCGTGGTCGTGGGCCGGCCTGGTCGGCACGCCCGGCCGCTTCGACGCCGGCATCGAGGTCGTCGGCCCGTCCGAACCCGGGGACGCCTTCGCCCGCCTGACGCTCCGCTGCGCCCGCGCCGCGACCGGTGCGCCGGCCGCGTCACCGGCACACCGGTGAACACCGTGCCCGTGGCCCGCCCTCGCTCCCTGTTCTTCACGGTCCGTTCACCGGATGAACCACCGGAAGCGGACATCTTCCGGCCCGGTTCCGCGGTGCCGTGTGTGGGTCTGGTGAGGGTCCTCAACCAGTCGCCCGAGCAGACAGGTTGCCCGTATGTGCCTGATAAGATCATCGGACGTTCAGCAGGCTGGCGGCGCGTCATGAACGCGTACGGGGGACAGTCTCTAAGGCCCCATCGCTAAGGAGTCAGGCTTGGTCCGCCTGTGGCCCGCGCCGTTCGACGGCACGGACCCCGGCAGGGTTCGGTGGACCTCCGGCACTCCTGAAGCGATGCGACTTCCAAGAGAGTCTCATGACGTCATTGATCCGGGATCCACTGTTGTGGATCCTGCTTGTGGTGCTCATCGCTGCGGTGTTCGCGGTGATGCGGGCACGGAGAACCAACTTGGCGCTCCGAAGAACAAAGAACGACCTGGAGACCGGGCTGGGTCAGGCCCAGGGACAGGTCGCCCGGCTCCAGGAACACATCGCCTTACTGAACACTCAGCACAAGGACGACCTCGCCGGCGTCCGGGCCGACGCCGAGTCGTCGACCAAGGCCGTGCTGAAGTCGGCCATGGGAACGCTGCAGTCCCTCGCCGAGGAGCAGCAACTGCTCCTGGACGGGCTGCTGAAGAAGTACGGCAACGACACCGAGGTACTGGCCGACCTGATGTCGGTGGACCACACCGGCAGCCAGTTCGGCCGCCGGGCCAAGGGCATTTCGGTGCTGTGCGGCGGGTGGCTGGGCCGGCGCGAGGGCGCGGCGAGCGTCTACGACGTGGCCCGCAGCGCGCAGGGGCGGATCAAGGACTTCGACCGGGTCAGCATTCACGCGCAGGCCAGCGTCTCCGTCTCCAGCAAGGCCGTGGAGCCGCTGGCCGTCGTACTGGCCGAGCTGCTCGACAACGCGACCACCTACAGCGCCCCGGGCACGCCGGTCGAGGTCAACATCCAGGCCGTCCCCACCGGTGTGTGCTTCATCGTCGACGACGCCGGGCTGGGCATGGACCAGGAGACCAAGGACCGGGCGGCGGCCCTCCTCTCCGCCGACGGCCCCGTGGACATCACCGGGCTCGGCGACCCGCCCCACTTCGGTTTCGCCGTGTGCGGCATGCTCGCCGCGCGTTACGGCTTCGCCGTGTCGGTCGGCTCCGTGTCCCCCTACGGCGGAGTGCGTGCAGTGATCCGTGTACCGGAAAGTCTCCTGTCGGCCGACGGTCCGGCGCCCGCCGAACCGGTCCGGGAGCCCGAGGCCCGGGAGGCCGCGCCCCAGCGGCTGACTCCCGTGCCGGTGGGCCCCTCGCACGTGGTGGGCACGACGTCCGGCGGGCTGCCCAAGCGCCGCCGGCGCCAGGGACCCATCGCGGTGGTGCCTTCGCCCCAGGCCGCACCCGAGACCGACGAGCAGACGTCCGAGCCGGACAGCGAGGTGACCGCATCCCGCCTGGGGGCGTTCGCGCGCGGCACCCAGCTCGGACGGACCACGAACACCACGGAAGGACCTGACCACCAGTGAACACCGACCTGTCGTGGGTGCTGAACGACGTGCTCGAGGTGCGTGGTGCCCGCCACGCGGTCCTCGTCTCGGGTGACGGCCTGCTGCTGCAGCGTTCGGACGACATCTCGCGCGACGACGCGGAGACGAACGCCGCCGCGATGAGCTCCATGCAGTCCCTCAGCCGGGCGGTGGCCGGGTTCGTCGATGCGGGGCACGGCATCTGGAAGCAGACGCTGCTGGAGTACGACGGCGGCTGGATCTTCCTCATCGCCGCCGGGCAGGGCGCCTACCTGGCCGTGTCCGCCGCCCTGGACGTCGACATGGAGGCGATGTCGTTCCGCATGCAGAAGACCGTGGCGGCGCTGAGCAAGGCGATGAGCGTGGCACCACGCTCGAACAGCGGTGTCGACGTATGACGACGCCCGGCGAGGAAGCATCCGTCACCAGTGACTTCGTCCGCTCCTACGTCATCACCGGCGGCCGGAGCCTGCCGTCCTCGGACGATCTGGCGCTGCACACCCTGGTCACCCTGGCTCCCGAGCGGACCCTTCCGCTGGGGGCCGGGCCCGAGGTCAAGGCGATCTGGGACCTGTGCGCGGGTGGTTACCTGTCGGTCGCCGAGGTGGCCGGCCACCTCGGCCTGCCCGTCGGAGTGGCCCGGCTGCTGCTGACCGATTTATTCGAACAGGGGCATCTGTTGCGCCGTGCCGAACCGCCCCGGGCCCAGAACGTTGACAGAGCGACCCTCGAGAAGGTTCTGAATGGACTCCAATCCCTCATCGGCTGAGACGGCCCAGAGGTCCATCTACGTCTCCAGCGCGGTGACCAACGCCGCCAAGATCCTGGTCGTCGGGCATTTCGCCGTGGGCAAGACGACCTTCATCGGTTCGCTGTCGGAAATCACTCCTCTGCGCACCGAGGAGAAGATGACCCAGGCGTCCGTCCAGGTGGACGACCTGCGGGGCGTGACGGACAAGACGACCACCACGGTCGCGCTGGACTTCGGCCGTCTCACCCTGAGCAACGACCTGGTGCTGTACCTGTTCGGGACGCCGGGGCAGCAGCGCTTCATGCAGTTGTGGGAGGACATGGCCCGCGGCGCGCTGGGGGCGCTGCTGCTGGTCGATCCGGCACGGCTGGAGGAGACGTTCCCCGTCATCGACCTCATCGAGCGCTACGGCCTCGAGTACGCGATCGCCGTCAACTGCTTCAACTCGGCGACCGCCTACGGCGAGGAGGAGGTGCGTGAGGCGCTCGACCTGCTCCCGGACACCCCCGTCGTCTACTGCGACGCACGCGACCAGCGGTCCTCCGCCGAGGCGCTGATCGCGCTGGTCCGGCACCTGCTCGACCGCGCGGCCTGATCCGCCCCGCGCCCACCCGGCCCGGGAACGGTGGTTCCCGGTTCACTAAGGAAAACGTCATGGATCTTCAGCAGACATCCCCGCCCACCGCGGGCAGATGCCCCATGCACGACAGTTCGTTCGCCGACGATCCGCAGCAGGTCTACGACCGGCTGCGCGCCCACGCCCCGGCCGGCCCGGTCGAACTCGCCCCGGGCGTGGACGCCACCCTGGTCGTCGGGTACGAGACGGCGCTGCGGGTGCTGCAGAACACCGAGCTCTTCGCACGCGACGCCCGCCGCTGGAAGGCTCTGAACGAGGGCAGCATCAGCATGGACAGCCCGGTCCTGCCGATGATGGCCTACCGGCCCAACTGCCTGTTCACCGACGGCGCGGTGCACCTGCGGCTGCGCAAGGCGGTCACCGACAGCCTGGCCCGGCTCAACATGACCCGGATCCGGCGGGACGTGGAGCCGATCGCCGACTACCTCCTCGACCGGTTCAGCGAGCGGGGCCGCGCCGACCTGCTCAACGACTACGCCAAACTGCTGCCGCTGCTGCTGTTCAACAAGCTCTTCGGCTGCCCCGCGGGCATCGGCGACACCCTCACCGCCTCCATGTCGGCGATCTTCGACGGCAAGGACGCCCTGCGCGCCAACGAGGACCTCACCGCCTGCCTCATGGAGCTGATCGCCCTCAAGCGGCGCCGGCCCGGTGACGACGTCACCTCCTGGCTGATCCAGCATCCCGCCGGGCTGACCGACGAGGAGCTCAAGGACCAACTGGTGATGCTGATGGGCGCCGGCGTCGAACCCGAGCGCAACCTCATCGGCAACGCGCTGGTCCTGCTGCTGTCCGGCGCGGGCGGCCGGCAGAGCGGCATGCTGATCGAGGAGGCGCTCGACCACGTGCTGTGGAACCAGACCCCCATCGCCAACTACGCCACCCACTACCCGGTCCAGGACGTCGACCTCGGCGGCCACGTGGTGGAGGCGGGCACCCCGGTCGTCATCTCCTTCGCGGGGGCGAACAGCGACCCCGCGCTCGCCGAGGCCCGCCGCGCGCACCGCAAGGGGGCCCATCTGGCGTGGGGGGCCGGTCCGCACGCCTGCCCCGCCAAGGACCCGGCGCAGGTCATCGCGACCACCGCGATCGAGCGGCTCCTCAACGCACTGCCCGACCTGATGCTCGCCGTGCCCGAGAAGGACCTGCAGTGGCGGCCCGGGCCGTTCCACCGCGCCCTCGTCGCGCTGCCCGTGACCTTCAGCCCCACGCCGGCCACCCGCATGGCGGCCGCGATCCGGAACCGGCCCCCGGCGCCGGGTGCGGAGCAGCCCTTCCCGGCGGCCCCGTCCGCACCGGTCCGGCAGGACCCGGCACGCAGGAAGGGATTCTGGAGCAGTTTCCTGGACATCTTCCGTGTCTGATGCACTGCATGTGACAGGAGCAACACACAGAGGCGCATGACACCGGAGGGTGGAAGGGTAGATTCCGGCGGTACCGGTAGAACCAGCAAAGGAGCCCCTGCGTGACCGCCGTTGGCGACATACGCGGCACCACCACCGACCGCCGAGCCGTCATCTCCCTCCTCCGCCGCCTGCGTTCCGGTGAGGGGCAGGCCAATCCCCTTCCCATCTGGGAGGAGTTGCGTTCCCTGGGAGACGTCGTACGCGCCCCCTGGGGCGGCTACTTCGTCACCGGATTCGACGCGTGCAGCCAGGTCCTGCGGGGCAGGACCTGGCTCGTGCCGGACTTCGCGTGGCAGGAGCGCCAGCCCGACATGGAGCGCTGGCAGG
>NZ_MSGP01000723.1 GCF_002078235.1 Streptomyces viridosporus | reverse complement strand
CGACGGTGTGGTCCACCAGGTCGCGGTCCAGGCCGGTGGTGGGTTCGTCGGCGAGCAGCAGGGGTGCCCCGCCGACCAGGGCGAGGGCGGTGGCGGCGCGCTGGGCGAGGCCGCCGGAGAGCTCGTGGGGGTGGCGGTCGAGGTGGTCCGGTGGGAAGGCGGCGCGTTCGGCGGCCCGCTCGGCGGCGGCGCGCAGGGCCGCGCGGCCCCGGACGCCGGTGAGCTGGGCGACCGTCTCCTCCAGCTGGGAGCGGATGGTGCGGACGGGGGTGAGGTGGGCGGCCGGGCTCTGCGGTACGAGGCCGATCCGGCGGCCCCGTACGGTGCGGGCGAGGGTGCGTTCGCCGGCGGTGAGCAGGTCGAGGTCGCTGAGCAGCGCGCTGCCCGCGGTCTGCGCGTTGGCGGGGAGCAGGCCGAGGAGGGCGGAGGCGAGGACGGACTTGCCGCAGCCGCTCTCGCCGATCAGGGCGAGGCACTCGCCGGGCGCCACGTCGAAGTGCGCGTCGGTGACGGCGGCGACCCGGCCCCCGCCGGGCAGCAGGAAGCGCACCGACAGCCCGCGGACCGACAGCACGGGAGAGCGCCGGGCGCGCCCGGCCCCCTCGACCCGCTCGGTTCGCTCGGTTCGCTCGGTTCGCTCGGTCACAGCATCAGCTCCGATCGGCGCCGCGGGTTGATCCGCTCCCGCCAGACTCCGGCGAGCCCGGCGATGGCGAGGGTGGGGATGATCAGGAACAGGCCGGGGAAGAGGGTGGGCCACCACTGGCCGGCGAGCAGGGAGCCGCGGGCGCCCTGGATGAGGGTGCCGAGGCTGGCCGTGTGGGTGGGCAGGCCGAGGCCGAGGAAGGACAGCGCCGACTCGTGCCACATGGCGTGCGGGATCATCAGGACGGCGGCGAGCCCGGCCTGGGGCAGCACCCCGGGCAGCAGGTGCCTCACCGCCACCCGCCACCGGGAGGCGCCGCCGGAGACGGCCGCGTCGATGTAGGGGCGGGAGCGCAGCGAGAGGACCTCGGCGCGCACGATGCGGGCGGTGGACAGCCAGTGGGTGAGGGCGACGGAGACCACCACCGGCCAGACCCCCGGGCGGAACATGGCGACGATGAAGATGCCCAGCAGCAGGTGCGGGACGGACGCCACGGTGTCGACCAGGCGCATGACGACGCGGTCGACCCGGCCGCCGAGCGCCCCGGCGGTGGCGCCGACGGCGGTGCCGATCACGGTGGCCGTGAGCGCGGCCACCACGCCGACGAGCAGGGAGACGCGCAGGCCGTAGACGCAGCGCAGCAGCAGGTCCCGGCCGACGTCGTCGGTGCCGAAGGGGTGGGCCCAGCTGGGCGGCCGGAGTTTGGCGGCCAGGTCGACGGCCTGCTGGTCGAGCTGGACCAGCGGCGGGACGAGCAGCACCGCCAGGACGGTCACGCCGACCAGCGCGGCGGAGGTGCGCAGCCGCAGGGTGTGGGTGGAGCGGCGGGCGGTGCCGTGCCCGCGCCACGCGGTCGGGGCCGCGGGCCCGGCGGTGTCCGCCTTCTCGACGGTGGTGTCAGCCATGGGGATCACATCTCACTCAGCTTCACCCTCGGGTCGGTCAGTCCGTACAGCAGGTCGGCCAGCAGGTTTCCGGCGAGGACGGCGGCGGTGGCGAGGGTGGTGAGCGCGGCCAGCAGCGGGAAGTCCACGGCGGTGGCCGCCTCCACGGTGGCCGCCGCGATGCCCGGCCAGCTGAAGACGGTCTCCACCAGCAGGGCGCCGGTGATGAGTTCGGGGACGCGGGAGCCGATCAGGGTGAGGACCGGCAGCAGTCCGGAGCGCAGGGCGTGGCCGAGCAGGACGGTGCGTTCGCTCAGGCCGCGGGCGCGGGCGCCGCGCACCGGGTCCTCGGCGAGCGCGTCGCCGACGCCCTGGCGGACGTAGAGGGTGAACCAGGGCAGCTGGGAGACGGCGAGGACGCCGGCGGGCAGCACGAGGTGGCTCAGGAGCTGTCCGGCGGTGACGTGCTCGCTGCCGGTGTCGGTGAGGCCGCCGGCCGGGAGGACGTCCAGTTCCAGGGCGAACAGCCAGACGGCGAGCAGGGCGATCCAGAAGACCGGCGCGGCCTCCAGGGCGTAGGAGAGGGAGGTGACGGCGCGGTCGAGCGGCGAGCCGGGGCGGCGGGCGGCGAGCACGCCGAGCACGGTGCCGAGCAGGACGGCGACGGCGAACGCGACGGCGCACAGCAGCACCGACCACACCAGCCGTTCGCCGATCACCTCGGTCACGGGCTGCCGCATCACGCTGGAGTGACCGAGGTCACCGCCGACCGCGGAGGTCAGCCACTCCCACCAGCGCGCGGTGAACGGCCGGTCCACGCCGAGGTTCTCCCGCAGCCGGTCCAGGGTCTCCCGGTCGGCGCCGAGCGCGGCGGTGCCCGCGTAGGCCTTGACCGGGTCGAAGGGGGAGGCGGCGGCGAGGGCGAACGCGCCGAAGGTGACGGCGAGGAGCACGGGCACGGCGAGCAGGGCCCGCCGTGCCGTGAGCCGCGCCATCGCTCCCCAGGGCAGGGACGTCACTTCTTCGGCTGCCAGTCCTCGACGTTCCACCACGGACCGCTGGCGAAGCCGTGCTCGTGCGGCTCGGTCTGCGTGGTCGGCCCGTCCCAGCGGTCGGCGAGGACGTACAGGTGGTCGATGTGGGTGAGGAAGGTGTAGCCGGGGTTCTTCACCAGCGCGCGCTGGAGGTCGTCGTAGGCGGCCTTGCGGTCCGCGGGGTCCTGGCTGCGGCGGCCGGTCTCGAGGGCCTCGTCCACGGCCGGGTTGTCGTAGCGGGCCATGTTGTTGAAGCCGTCGCCGGCGAGGGAGGAGTGCAGCAGGGTGTAGAGGCCGAAGTCGGGGTCGCCGGTGCTGCCGAAGCCGGCGAGGACGGCGTCGCTCTTCATCCGGGGTTCGATGACCTCCCAGGTGCCGCTCTCGACCTTCACCTCGATGCCGGCCTTCTTGGCGTCGGAGGCGTAGGCGAGGGCGTGGTCCTGGCGGACCTTGTCGCCGGAGGGGTAGTAGAGGGTGAACGAGGCGCGGCGGCCGTCCTTGGCGCGGACGCCGTCCTTGCCCGGCTTCCAGCCGGCGTCGTCGAGGATGCGCCCCGCCTCGTCGAGGTCCCGGTCGCGTGCGACGTCCTGGGCGAACCAGTCGTCGTCCAGGGGCAGCGGGCCGTAGGCGGGGCGGCCGGCCCCGTCGAGGATCTTGTCGACCATCGCCTTGCGGTCCACGGCGAGGTCCAGGGCGCGGCGGATCGCGGTGTCGCCGGTGACCGGGTGCCCGGTGGGGAGGGTGACGGCGCGGAAGTCGTAGGACGTCGCCCGGTACGTCTTCCTGCCGTCGTCGTCCTCGAAGGTGGCGGCGAGGTTCGGCGGCAGGACCGCGCCGTCGAGGTCGCCGGAGCGCAGCCGGGTGGCGCGGACGTCGTCGTCGGCGATGATCGCCATGGTGAGCTTCTTCACCTTCGGCGCGCCGCCCCAGTAGTCCGGGTTCGCCTTGAACGTGAGCTTCTCCCCCTTGCTCCAGCCGGTGAGGACGTACGGTCCGGTGCCGACGGGCTCGGTGTTGAAGGAGCCGGTGTTGGGGTCCTGATCGCCGGCGACGTGCTCGGGGACGATGGGCAGCACCGTGCGGGCGGCGAAGCCCGCGTAGGGGTACTTGAGCGTGAAGACGACCTTGTCGTCGCCGTCCGCCCGCACCTCCTCGAGGGCGTCCAGTTCGCTCTTGGCGGTGTTGTTGGTCTTGTCGTCCAGCACCGTACGGTAGGTGAAGACGACGTCCTCGGCGGTGAGCGGCTCGCCGTCGCTGAACTTCACGCCGTCGCGCAGGGTGTAGGTGTAGGTGCGGCCGCCGTCGCCGACCTCGGGCAGCGCCTTCGCCAGCGCGGGCTTCAGCTCCAGGTCGGCCTCACGGGCGAGGAGCCCGTCGAAGATCTTGGAGTTGCCGTCCTTGCCGTAGCCGAGCAGCGGGCTCAGGGTGTCCGGCTCGGTGGAGACCCCGATCACGACGGAGTCGGCGGACGCGCCGCCGCCCGTGCCGCCGCCGCCCGGCGCCGAGCACGCGGCGAGCACACCGGCCGTCGCCGCCGCGACGGCGGCACCCCGTACTCGTCGGGGTATTCCTCGGGTCGTCATCGAACCTCACATCCCTGATGCCTGATAATCGCTGTTGCATATTAATTGCAGCAGGGCCCTACCCAGGACCGGCCTCCCCCAGTCCCCCGCTTCGACGGGCGTACGGCCGGTGCCGGACCCGCAGGTGTGCGCCGGGGTGCCGGGCGCCGTCCACGCGCCCCCGCGTCCGCTTGTCAGGGGGTCGGAACGGGCACTACTGTCGCCACGCCTTGGTGACGGGAAATCGGTGCGACACCGGTGCGGCCCTCGCCACTGTGATCGGGAAGTCCGGCTCCGGTCCTCACGGACAGCCACTGGGTCTCTTGGGACCCGGGAAGGCGGAGCACGGGCGGTGGTACCCGTCAGCCAGGAGACCGGCCAAGGCACGTCAACCATCCACGAGGTGCTGGAGAGGGTCTGCTGAGCCATGCACATAGCCGAGGGTTTCCTCCCACCGGCGCACGCGGTCGCCTGGGGCGCCGCGTCGGCGCCGTTCGTCGTCCACGGAGCCCGGTCGCTCATCCGTGAGGTCAGGGAACATCCCGAGAGCACGCTGCTGCTCGGCGCCTCGGGAGCGTTCACGTTCGTGCTGTCCGCGCTGAAACTGCCCTCGGTGACGGGGAGCTGCTCCCACCCCACCGGTACGGGCCTGGGCGCGATCCTGTTCCGGCCGCCGGTCATGGCGGTGCTGGGCACCATCACCCTGCTGTTCCAGGCGCTGCTGCTCGCCCACGGCGGACTGACCACGCTCGGCGCCAACGTCTTCTCGATGGCGGTCGTCGGCCCGTGGGCCGGGTACGGCGCCTACCGGCTGCTGCGCCGCTGTGACGCGCCGCTGATGGCGGCGGTGTTCTGCGGCGCGTTCGTCGCCGACCTGTCGACGTACTGCGTGACGAGCGTCCAGCTGGCGCTCGCCTTCCCCGACCCGGGCAGCGGGTTCCCGGGCGCGCTCGGCAAGTTCGGCTCCGTCTTCGCCGTCACCCAGATCCCGCTCGCGGTGAGCGAGGGGCTGCTGACCGTGCTGGTGATGCGCCTGCTGGTGCAGTCGAGCAAGGGGGAGCTGACCCGGCTCGGCGTCCTGCTGACGACGGCCGGGCGGAAGACTCCGGACGCGGCCGGGGCGGTGGGCCGATGAGCCGGAACGCGAAGATCAACGGCCTGCTGCTGCTCCTGGTCGCCGCGCTCGCGGTGCTGCCCCTGGCCCTCGGGCTCGGTGACCACAAGGAGGAGCCGTTCGCGGGCGCCGACGCCGAGGCGGAGACGGCGATCACCGAGCTCGACCCGGACTACGAGCCGTGGTTCTCGCCGCTGTACGAGCCGCCGTCCGGGGAGATCGAGTCGGCGCTGTTCGCCCTCCAGGCGGCGATCGGCGCGGGCGTCCTCGCGTACTACTTCGGGCTGCGGCGCGGGCGGCGGCAGGGCGAGGCGCGGGCACAGGCGCGGCCGGGGGCCCGGGCGGGCGCCGGGGACGCGGCGGACACGGACGCCCCGGCCGGAGCGGGCACGGCCCCCGCGGCCGGAGCGGGCACGGACGCCGGGGACGGGGCCGCTCCCGGACGGCGGGACTGACGCCCCGTGCTGCCGATCGACACGGCGGCGCACGGCAGTCGCTGGCGCCGCCGCCATCCCGTGGACAAGGCCGTGCTCGGGCTGGGACTCACCGTGCTCGCCGTCTCGCTGCCGCCCTGGCCGGGCGCGGCCCTGGTGCTGCTGACCGCGCTGGCGGTGCTGCTGGGCCCGGCGGGGGTGCCGGGGCGGCGGTTGTGGCGTGCCTACCGGGTGCCGCTGGGCTTCTGCGTGACC
>NZ_MSGP01000722.1 GCF_002078235.1 Streptomyces viridosporus | reverse complement strand
CGCGCACGCTGGTGGCCGGCGGGTAGAGGCGGTCGGAGTCGACGCCGGCCACCAGCGTGCGCGCGGTCACCCCGCGCAGGGCGGCGCGGACGCCGCCCCTGCCGCGCCCCACGTCATGGCCGTTCATCGCCTCCGTCAGCACCACGTAGCTCCCCGCGTCGAACCGGCGGACCAGCTTGGCCGCGTGGTGGTCGAGGTACGACTCGACCTGGTACCGGCCGCCCCTCCACGGGTCCTCCGCGCCCTGCGGCGCCCGGCCGAACCGGGCGGACAGCTCCGGCTCGCTGCGGTAGGTGACGTGCGCGATGCGGCGGGCGAGCCCCAGCCCGGCGTGCGGACCGCGACCGGTGTCGTGGTAGTCGCCGCCCTGCCAGTGCGGGTCGTTGCGGATGGCCTGCAGCTGGAGACCGGCCCAGGCGATCTGCTCGGCGCTCGCCGCCGCCGCCGTGGCGAGCAGCAGCAGCCCTTCCACCCGTTCCGGGTGGGACACCGCCCACTCCACGGCCCGCATCCCGCCCATCGAGCCGCCGACCACCAGCGCCCACCGCTCGATGCCGAGGGCATCGGCCAGCCGGGCCTCGGCGGCGACCTGGTCCCGCACGGTCAGGTACGGGAACGCGCCGCCCCAGCGCCGCCCGCCGGGGCGCGGCGAGGCCGGCCCCGTACTGCCCTGGCAGCCGCCCAGCACGTTCGGGGCGACGACGAACCAGCGGTCGGTGTCCAGCGCCCGACCGGGCCCGATCATCCCACGCCGGGCTGGTGGGACGACCTGATCGGGCCCGGCCGGGCGCTGGACGCCGACCGCTGGGTCGTCGTCGCCCGGCACGTGCTGGGCGGCTGCCAGGGCAGTACGGGGC
>NZ_MSGP01000721.1 GCF_002078235.1 Streptomyces viridosporus | reverse complement strand
CGCTGTACGTCTCGGGCGGCTGGGTACTGGTGGTGTTCATCGCCTACAAGCTCCACACGAGGACCGGCAGGAGCCGGCCGGAGCCGTCCTCGGCCGCGACCGAGAACGCACACCTCGGCTGAACGCGGCTCACCCCGGAACGCCGCCGCTGGCTTCGTCGCGGGCCGCGGGCGCCGTGTTCTTCCGCCGGTCGGCAGGCCGGGTGCCGCGCAGGTCGAGGGCGGAGACCGCCGCCCCCAGCAGCACCATGACCACCGGGACGACGAGCGCGGTGCGGTAGGCGTCCAGCACCGCGCCCGGTGAGCCGTCGGTGCCGGCCGCGGTGATCCCGTACACGGCGGTCACCGCGGAGATCCCGACCGCCGAGCCGAACTGGGTGAACGTGTACAGCAGCCCGCCGGCCAGGCCCTGCTCCTCCTTCGCCACGCTGTCGGTCGCCGCGATGGTCAGCGGACCGTAGGCGAGGGCGAAGGCGATGCCCGAGAGGAGCAGGCCCGGGAACATCGCCGCGTAGGACCAGTCCCTCCCCACCGGCAGGAAGAGCCCGTAGGCCACGATCGCCAGCAGGAAGCCGCCGAAGATCACCCGGCTGTTGCCGAAGCGGTGCACCAGGCGCGGGGTGAGGACGGGCGCCAGCACGGCGTCGCAGCCCATGGCGATCAGCGCGATCGCGGTCTGCAGGGAGGACCAGCCGCGCAGTTCCTGCAGGTAGAGCGTGACGATGAACTGGAAGCCGAAGAACGCGCCCAGGAAGAGCAGCGCGGCGAGGTCGGCCCGCACCATCGTGGCCTTGCGGAAGATCTCCAGCGGGACGAGCGGCGCTGTGGCGCGCCGTTCGATCAGGATGAACGCCGCCACCAGTGCCAGCCCGGCGGCGAGCGTGCCGAGGGTCGGCCCGAGCCCCGCGCCGCGGTGCTCGAGCCGGACGATGCCGTAGGCGAGCAGCAGCATCGCGGCGGCGGCGCTGGCCGCGCCGGCCAGGTCGTAGCCGCGCGGTGCGGGCTCGGGGCGGGCCTCGGCCGGCAGCAGCCGGAGCGCCGCGAGCAGGAGGGCGCCGACCAGGAACACCGGGGCGAAGAACACCCAGCGCCAGCCGAGTTCGGTCAGCAGCCCGCCGATGACGAGGCCCAGCGAGAAGCCGCCGGCGCCGACGCCGGCGAAGACGAGCAGGGCCTTGTCGCGCTGCGGCCCCTCCGGATACGAGGTCGTGATGATCGACATGGCGGCGGGGGTCATGAAGGCCGCCGCCACGCCGGTGACGAACCGGGCCACGATCAGCATCCAGCCGTCGGTCGCGAAGCCGCCCAGCAGGGAGAAGACCAGGAAGACGCCCAGCCAGGTGAGGAACATCCGCCGCCTGCCCAGCAGATCGGCGGCGCGGCCGCCGAGCAGGGTGAAGCCTGCGTAGCCCAGCACGTAGCCGCTCATCACCCACGCCGCGGTGCCGGTGGTCAGGTTCAGGTCGGCGCGGATGGTGGGGACGGCGACGGCCAGCATGGCGACGTCGCTGCCCTCGAGGAAGATCGTGCCGCACAGGACGAGGAGTAAGGCCCAGGCTCGTCCGCTCATGCGGGCCCGGGGGTCGGTGAACACAGATCGGCCCTTCTTTTCTTTTGGTGGGTTCGAAGTGATCATTCGATCACCGGACAACGAGAAGCAACCGAGATCCCCGGCAGAGTCCCGCCGCCCATAGGGCAATGCCGGAAAGCTGAGGATCAAGGCCGCACTGTCGAGGTGATCCAGTGGTGGACCTTGGGAGAGGCCGGGCGATCGCGGCGGGTGATCGAGCGGGCCACCGTGGACAGGAGCTCGGTGAAGGAGACTCGTCGTGCTGCGATCTTGCGTTCGACGGCGGCCCGGCTCCGGAAGATCCGCAGGAGTTGACGGGTGATCAGGTAGGCGTGGATCTCTTGCTCCACGCCGTGCGGGCTGCGCGAACGCAGGACTCGTCCCGATCCACGCTGGGTGGTCTTCAAGGCCGCGTACATCGATTCGATGTTCTACCAGGAGTCGCGCTCACCGCTTCCGGCGCCCTGGGCAGTGGGCGTTTTCAACCTGGCGGAGATGGTGGGCGAGTTGGCGTGGGGGTGGGTGCGGGAAGAGACGAAGCTCCTGGTGGACGGGTTGTCGACCGGGATCAGCCCGTCCGCCCGGAGCTTCGCGTGCGTGTCCGCCCCTCGGGACTGGATCTGTCCAGTCCCGCCCTGCGGTTCCTGGCCGGGAAGCTGACCGCCCTGTGACGTGAACGCGGAAGACGGTGGCGCCGGCTCGGAACGGACCAACGGGCTCTGCCGGTCCTGGCCCACCTGCGGTGCGGACGCCGCTGCCCCGGCTCGCAGCCGGGTTCGGCATCGCGTCAGCCCCGTCTTACCGGTACGTGACCGAGGCCGTCGAGGCGCCGGCCGGGCTTGCCCCCGGTCTCGCCGGGGCCGTGCAGGCCGCTTCCCGCAACGCCTTCGTGGCCCTGGACGGGACCCTCCTGCCGATCGACCGCATCGCCGCCGGCCGGCCCTTCTGCTCCGGCAGGCACCAGGGGGCACGGCCTGGACGTGCAGGTCCGCGCCGACCCGGCAGGCGGGCTGCGGTGGGCCTCGCCCGCGCCGCCCGGCG
>NZ_MSGP01000720.1 GCF_002078235.1 Streptomyces viridosporus | reverse complement strand
GTGCCGGCCGGCGGCACCCACGCCGTAGGGGTCGGCTATCCGTCCCGGCGGAACCGCACCGGCCGCCGTGTCCGTGCCGCCGGCCGGCACGGCGCCGCGCCCCGAGCCGGCGGCGCACCGGCGGTCGGCGACGAACGGCACGGGCAGCCGCGTACGTCCCTTCCGGCCGGTGGCGCCCCCGCCGCGGGGGACGGCCGCGGCCTCGGCCCCGCGGCCGACGCGCCGGGACCCGGCGGAGCCGCCCCGCCCGCCCGGTGGGACGACCTGGTGGCACGCACGCCCGCGCGCCGCGGCCCGACCACCGCGCTGGCCGCCGAGCGGGCGCGGCAGACCCGGATGGCCGTCGTCGGACCCGTGACGGAGCGGTGGGCGCCGGAGCAGGCCGGTCCGGTGCACGAGAACTGGCAGCTGGCCGCACCGATCGGGCCCGCGACCGACCTGTGGGCGCTGGGCGCGCTGCTGTTCCGGGCCGTCCAGGGGCACGCGCCGTACCCGGAGGAGTCGACGGCCGAGCTGGTGCAGATGGTGTGCGCCGAGCCGCCCGCGTTCGCCGAGGAGTGCGGGCCGCTGAGGCCGGTCGTGGAGTCGCTGCTGCGTCAGGACCCCACCGAGCGGCCCGACTTCGAGGAGCTGCGCGGCTGGCTGCGTTCGCTGGTGCGGTCGGCGCCCGAGCCGGAGGCCGGCGTGCACGTCATCACGGCGCCGCCCGTCGACGCGAGCCGGCTGCCGGTCGTACGGCGGCGGGGCGAGCTGGTGCGCAGGCGGCGCGCCGCACTGCCCGCGCACCACGGACGCCACAAACGGGCCAGGCAGCGGAACCGTTCGCCGCGCCGGCTGGGCCGCACGCTGCTTCTGCTGGTGCTGCTCGCCATGGCCGCGGCGATCGCGTACGCCGTGCTGTTCATGCCGAAGGCCGGTGAGGGGACCTCGGGCGCGGGCACGGCCGATCGCACCGGAGCGACCGGTGAGGTCGAGGCGCCGCGCTCCCCGGGCGCGGGGGACGGCCGGACCTCGCCGGAGCCGGAGGACGGCTCCGGGGACGGCTCGGCGGAGCCCTCGGGGGCGGACCCCGGGAAGTCGGCCGCCTCCACCGGGGCGCAGACCACCGGACCCGAGGTCGCCGACGGCTTCACCCTGCGCAAGGACCCCGAGGGTTTCCGGGTCGCCGTCGCCGAGGGCTGGGCGCGCACCGCGAAGAACGGCAGCGGCCAGGTCGTCTACTCCCGGGGCGACTTCGAGCTCATCGTCGTACCCGGCCGGGACAGCGCGGCGGCGTACGGCAGCGACCCCATGGCCTACCAGCGGGACGACGAGCGCGAGCTCCAGCCGTACCGCGACTCCAGCTGGGCCACCTCCACCGGTCTGAAGACCATCGAGGTGGGCGGACGGACCATGGCCGAGGGGCAGTTCACCTGGACCGGCGGCGACGGGGGCGAGCTGTACGTCCGCAACCTCGCGGCGCTGATCGACGGCCGCTACCACGTGGTGCAGGTGCGCGGGCCCGAGGCCGAACGGGACGAGGTGACCCGGCTGTTCGACCAGGCGGCGGCGACCTACCGGTTCACCGGCTGACGGACCGTACCGCGGGTTCCCGCAGGTCCCCGGGGGTTTCCGCAGGCCTCCGCGCACGCTCCGGCCGCCTTCCGTCCCCACGGCGGCAACCATCACAGTGCGGTCTCCATGGCACCCCTTCGGTTCCCCGGAGGGAACCGGGTACTTACCCTGGCCCTTGTCAAGAACATTGCGGGGCAACGTGAATCAGATGCAGGGCCTGCTCGTCGCGGGCCGCTACCGGCTCGGTGACGCCATCGGCACCGGTGGCATGGGGCGGGTGTGGCGTGCGCACGATGAGGTGCTGCACCGGGCCGTCGCGGTCAAGGAACTGACCGCCGCGCTCTACGTCTCCGACAGCGAGCGGGCCGTGCTGCTGGCGCGCACCCGCGCGGAGGCGCGGGCGGCCGCGCGGATCAACCACTCCGCCGTCGTCACGGTGCACGACGTGCTGGAGCACGACGGCCGGCCGTGGATCGTGATGGAGCTGGTCGAGGGCCGTTCGCTGGCCGACGCGGTGGAGGAGCGGGAACGCGTCGAGCCCCGCGAGGCCGCGCGCATCGGCCTGTGGGTGCTGCGCGCGCTGCGCGCCGCGCACACCGCCGGCGTCCTGCACCGCGACGTCAAGCCCGGCAACGTCCTCCTCGGCCGGGACGGCCGCGTGCTGCTCACCGACTTCGGCATCGCACAGATCGACGGCGACACGGCCATCACCCGCACCGGGGAGGTCGTCGGATCGGTCGACTACCTCGCACCCGAGAGGGTGCGCGGCCAGGACCCCGGCCCCTCCTCCGACCTCTGGGCGCTCGGCGCGACGCTGTACACGGCGGTGGAGGGCCGGTCGCCGTTCCGCCGCACCTCGCCGCTGACCACCATGCAGGCGGTCGTCGAGGAGGAGGCCTGCGAGCCGCTCCACGCCGGCCCGCTCGCGCCCGTCATCAGCGCACTCCTGCGCAAGGATCCGGCCACCCGGCCCGACGCGGCCGAGGCCGAGCGGATGCTCGCCGAGGCGGCGGAGGGGCGTCGGCCGGACGCGCCGACGCGGGTCGTCACCGCTCATGTGCCGGCGCCGCGCGGGACCCGGCCGAACACCGTCCTGCCCCCGCAGGTCCCGTCGGCGGCCGACTCCACGGCCGTGCGTCCGCCGCACGCGCCCGCCGGCGCCGCGCCCCGCCGCCGGGGACGCCTGGTCGCGCTGGTCGTCGCCCTGGCCGCGATCGTCGGCGGGGGGACCGCGGTGGTGCTGCAGCAGGGGGACGAGGACCCGGGCAAGGGCGGTGCCGCGACCGCTTCCGGCGCCACGGGGGCCGGGTCCCCGGGCGGCCTCCCGGCGGGCTGGGTGCGCCGCACCGACCCCTACGGCTTCGGCATCGTCCTGCCCGGCGAGGACTGGGAACGCGTCGTCTTCGACGAGGAGACCCGGCAGGTCGACTACACGCCCGACGGCGGAAAGCACTTCATCCGCATCGCCGCCGACGACTCGCCCGACTTCGACGACCCGTACGAGCACCTGAGCGACCTGGACCAGCAGATAGGGCGGCGCCTGGTCGACTACCGGCGGGTGGGTCTGGAACGCCGCGTCTACCGGGACCGCGAGAGCGCCCGGCTGGAGTACACCTGGACCGCGCTGGCCAAGGACACCGACTTCCCGGGGCCGTACCGGGCGGTGGACCAGATGTACCTCTCGCGGGACGGGGTCGAGTACGCGATCTACATGGCGGGGCCGGCCGAGGACTGGGACACGACCGGCCGGCAGTTCGAGACGGTGCTGCGGGGCTGGCGCGAGCCCTGAGCCCTCCGGCGTGCGCGAGCCCTGAACCCCCGGTGTGCGCGCCCGCGCGCCGCTTGGCCGAATCACCGGCCGGAGGGGACACATCCGGTGGGGCATGATGGGCCCATGGGGACCGAGGGGGACACCGAGAACGGGACCGCGCGGCCCAACGCCCGTGTCATCGCGGGCCGTTACCGTTTGGAGGAGAGGCTCGGACGCGGCGGCATGGGGGTGGTCTGGCGGGCCACCGACCAACTGCTCGGCCGCGGCGTCGCCGTCAAGGAACTGCCCCTGGACGAGACGCTCTCCGTGGCGGAGTCGCGGCGGCAGCGGGAGCGCACCCTGCGCGAGGCGCGGGCCCTCGCCCAGTTGAGCCACCCGCACATCATCGTCGTCCACGACGTGGTGGAGGACGACGAACGCCCTTACATCGTCCTGGAGTTGATCGACGGCGGTTCGCTCGCCGACCGGATCGCCGCACACGGCCCGGTCGACGCAGCCGAGGCCGCACGGATCGGCGTCGACCTGCTCGGCGCGCTGCGGGCGGCCCACGCGGCCGGTGTCCTGCACCGCGACCTCAAGCCCGCCAACGTCCTGCTGGAGAACGGCACCGGCCGGGTCGTCCTCACCGACTTCGGCATCGCCCGGGTCACGGGCTCCACGACGCTCACCGAGACCGGCTCCTTCGTCGGCTCGCCCGAGTACACCGCCCCCGAGCGGATGTCCGGCGCCAGGACGGGACTGGAGTCCGACCTGTGGTCGCTGGGCGCGCTGCTGTGCACGGCGCTCAGCGGCGAGTCGCCGTTCCGGCGCGACTCGCTCGGCGGTGTGCTCCACGCGGTCGTGGTCGACGAGATACGGCCACCCGTCCAGGCCGGGCCGATCCTTCCCGTCGTCCGCGGCCTGCTGGAGCGCGATCCCGACCGGCGGCTGGACGCGGACCGGGCCGAACGGATGCTGCGGGCCTTCCGCGAGACCGGCCGCACGCCCGAGTCCGCCCCGCCCGGACTGCTGCCGTCCGAGCGGGGCGGACTCGGGCGTGC
>NZ_MSGP01000072.1 GCF_002078235.1 Streptomyces viridosporus | reverse complement strand
CCGGGTCGGCCAGGACGACCCAGCCCGTGCCGTCGGGTCGGGTGCGGTCCGCGAGGTGGCGGGCGCCGAGGGCGAGGGCGCGGGCCACTTCCTCCGCGCGGGTGCGGTCCGTCGGTCTCAGGTCGAAGTGCAGGCGGTTCTTGGCGGTCTTGCCCTCCTCCACCCGGACGAAGAGCAGGCCCGGACCACCGTCCGGGTCCTCGATCAGGGCCTCCGGGTCACCCGGCTTGTCGTCGTCGGAGAGCGGTTTGCCCAGCAGCGCGCTCCAGAACGAGGCGAGGTCGTACGGGTCTCCGGTGCAGTCGAAGGTGATGTGGCGGATGGTGGGGTTCCTCAACGGCCCTCCCGGGGCGGTCGGTCGGTATGGAGGTGCGGTTCGCAGGATGTCCTGCGGGGAGGGCGGCGTCGAGTCGTTCACCGGGTGCGGCGCGGCGGACGACGGGTGGGGCGGTGACCGGTCGCGGTCCGCGCGGGCCCGTCGTGACGACTGTGACGACGCTGTTGCCGGAATTGTGGCTTCCACCACAGGCCGGGGAAGGCCGGGCTGGTGGACTCGGCGGATTCGCTCTTCTCGACCGGGAGGCCGTCGTGTGGCTGGTGGCCCTGCTCTTCGCCGTGATGATGGTGGGCTGCTGTTTCGGCCTCGTGGGGTACGGCTTCGGTTCCGTGGCCGACGGGCTGGCCGGGCGCAAGGAGCGGGGCCCCGCCGTGCTGCGCGGGACCGCCGCGCTGGCCGGGGCGTGCGCCCTCACCGTCTACGCGTGGGGGCTGCTGGGTGTCGCCGGGGCGTGGATGGAGGCGGAGGACGGCGGTACGGACTCGGCCCCGGTCTGGTCCTGTCGTACACCGGGGTGGCTGGAGAGGTCCGCGGCGGGGGTGGAGATCACCGGCTACCGGGTGAGCGTCGTGCCGCTCGGGTTCGTGTGCGAGACGAGTGACGGCGGGAGCTACGACAACGGGGACGTGCCCGGGTACGTCAATCCCGCCGCGCTGGGTCTCGCCCTCGCCGCCGCGGTCTGCGCGGTCTCGGCCGGATACGCCTCCGAACGGGCGGCGCGGGCCGCGGCGGGTGCGGGCGGGAGCGGGGGCACCGGTGCGGGGCCCGGCACGGGCGGGGGCCCCGCACCGGGCCCGGCGGCCCCCGGCACGGGCGAGGCCCGGCCGGGGGACTCCGGCGGGTGAGGAAGGGGGCCCGGGACGGTCAGGTCACTCCGCCGGGGCCAGCTCCGCCCGGCCGAAGAGCAGGGCGTAGCCCGGCGGCAGTTGGTCCAGGATGCGGGTCACCAGGCCCTCGTCGACCCGCTCGGCCAGGACGCTCAGGACCGAGCTGACGTCCCAGCGGGCCGTGGCCGGGGTCGCGCCCTCGATGCGGGTCGCCACCGAGTCGACGAACTCCGCGGCCGTCAGCCGGCGGGTCGCCGGGATCTGGGACGCGACCACTCTCGCCGCCTCCTCCGGCAGGGCGCGGGCCAGGTCGACGCGTTCGTCGCCGACGACGTGGCCGCCGAGGGCGGAGAGGACGACGCGGGTGATGCTCTCCGCCTCCGACCGGGTCGTGTACTGGCCCGACTCCCTCACGGCGTCGACCAGTTCACGCCATGCGTGGCGGCCGTCGGTGTCGTCGCGACGAGCACGGAGATCGTGGACCGGGGACGGGGGCGCCTCTCCCGGGGTCCCCCCTCCCGGGTTCAGGAGTGCGGGCTTCTGCGGCGTCAGCGTGGTCATACGGACTCGCTCCTCTCCTTCTCCTGGTCCTCCCGTCGCCCTCCGACCGGACGGACACGGGGGCGCGCCCCGCGGACGGCCGTGTCCGCGGGACGCGTGGTGTGCCTGGTGTGTGCGGGGTGTCAGTTACCGATCTGCTTGCGGGTGTCGCCGCCGCCGGTGATCTGGATGCGGCGCGGCTTGGCCTGTTCGGCCACCGGGATGCGCAGGGTCAGGACGCCGGCCTCGTACGACGCGTCGATGCGTTCCGTGTCCAGGGTCTCGCCGAGGAACAGCTGGCGGGTGAAGGTGCCGGTGGGGCGTTCGGCGACCACCGGCTCCGCGCCCTCGGGGGCCGGGGAGCGGCGTTCGGCGCGCACGTTGAGGACGTTGCGCTCGACGTCCAGCTCGATCGTCTCGGGGTCAATGCCGGGGAGGTCGAAGTGGACGATGAAGTCGTCCCCCGCCCGGTAGGCGTCCATCGGCATCGCTGACGGACGGGCGGCCGTGCCGAGCACCTGCTGCGCGAGTCGGTCGAACTCACGGAAGGGGTCGGTACGCATGAGCATCACGGTTCCACTCCTTTCATCTGGTCGTACCTGCGATGCCCTACGGTCAATTTCTTATATAACTCGGAAGAGGAAAGTTGACAAGCCCGGACTCAGTTCCGTGTCGCGGTCGGCTCGGGCCCTGGTCACCGGGGTCGCCGCCGGGCGCGTTAACCTCGGAGTTCGTGAGACCCCGCCCCCGTGGGCGCAGTGGTGGAAGGCAGCAGACATGGCGAAGGTTCCGAGTTCCGTGGTGGCCGCGAGTGGACTCGTCGGCGGGTACGGCGTGGCCCGCTGGACGCGGAAGCGGCCGTTGGGCGGGGTCGTCCTCGCCGCCGCCGGGGTCGCCGCCGCACAGCAGTGGCGTCAGCAGGCCGGCGGGAAGGCGGCGGGGGCGCTGTCGGTCGCGTATGTCGCCGCCTTCGCCGGGTCGCATCCGCTGGCCAAGAAGGTGGGCGCCTGGCCCGCCGTGTTCGGGGCGGCGGGAGCCATGGCGCTCGCCTCGTGGGCGGTCGCCGACCGGCGCGGCTGAGAACCACCGGCCGGGCCGCGGGCACGGACGGCACAGCCGGAACCGGGACCGGCGGACACGGCCGGAACCGGAAGCACCGGACACGGCCCGGACCGGGACCTGCGGGCACGGCCCGTACGGCTGAGACGGCCCGCGGCCCGCTTCGGTCGGATGCCCGCCGCCCGCCCCGGTCGGATGCCGCCGCCCATCCCGGCCGGATGCCGCCACCCGCCCCGTCAGGTGCTCGCGGTCTTCCCCTCCGGGTCCGTGACGGAGAGCGGCGCGGCGATGTCCTCCAGGGAGCGGCGTTCGGCGTTCACCGCGAGGAAGGCGGCCACGATGCCCGCCGCGCACATCAGGCCGGCGCCGATCTGGAAGGCGAGGACCGTGTCGCCGACCACGCCCGTGTTCGTGAGCTCGGCGAACAGCAGGGGGCCGCTGATGCCGCCGGCGGCGGTGCCGATGGCGTAGAAGAAGGCGATGGACATGGCCCGGGTCTCCATCGGGAAGATCTCGGAGACCGTGAGGTAGGCGCTGGACGCGCCGGCCGAGGCGAAGAACAGCACCGCGCACCAGCAGGCCGTGAGGGTGGTCGCGCTCAGCGAACCCTGGTCGAACAGCCAGGCCGTGCCGAACAGCAGCAGGCCGGAGAGCAGGTACGTCCCGGAGATCATCACCCGGCGGCCCACCGTGTCGAACAGCTTGCCGAGCAGCAGCGGGCCCAGGAAGTTGCCGAGCGCGATGACGGCGAAGTAGTAGCCGGTGTGGCCGGACGGGACGTCGAAGAACCGGGTGAGGATCGCGCCGAAACCGAAGGTGATGGCGTTGTAGAGGAACGCCTGGCCGATGAAGAGGGAGAAGCCGAGCGTCGACCGCTTGCGGTACTTGGCGAAGACCGCCCGGCCGATCTCGGTGAAGGTGGTCCGCTTGCGCTGGCGGATGGTCATCTCGCCCTCGGCGCGGGGCAGCGGCTCGCCCCTCTCGGCCTCGATCCGTTCCTCGATGGAGGAGACGAGCCGCTCGGCCTCCTCGTCCCGGCCGTGGATCAGCAGCCAGCGCGGGCTTTCCGGGACGTGGCGCCGGACGAGGAGGATCACCAGGGCGAGGACGGCGCCCAGGGCGAAGGTCAGCCGCCAGCCGACGTTCGCCGGGAAGATCGACGTGTTCAGCGCGACGACCGACAGCAGTGCGCCGCCGACCGCGCCCAGCCAGTAGCTGCCGTTGATCGCCAGGTCGACGCGTCCGCGGTACTGCGCCGGGATCAACTCGTCGATCGCGGAGTTGATGGCCGCGTACTCGCCGCCGATGCCGAAGCCGGTGAGGAAGCGGAAGAGGAAGAACCACCAGGTGTCGAAGGCCACCGCGGTCAGGGCGGTGGCTCCGAGGTAGACCCCGAGGGTGATCATGAAGAGCTTCTTGCGGCCCCAGATGTCGGTCAGGCGGCCCCAGAACAGGGCGCCCAGGCAGGCGCCGGCCACGTAGAGGGCGGCGGCGATGCCGGTGACCTCCCCGGAGGTGATGGGCAGTCCGCTGCCGGGCTCCGCCAGACGGCCGGCGATGTTGCCGACGAGCGTGACCTCCAGGCCGTCCAGGATCCACACGGTGCCGAGACCGATGACGATCGACCAGTGCCAGCGCGACCAGGGCAGGCGGTCGAGCCGGGCCGGGATGCTGGTGGTGATGGTGCTGGTGCGGCCGGTCCCGGCCTGCGCGGTGGTCATGGACCCCCTCCTCGACGAAGCGGATCCCCGTCGAATGCCCGGGAGCGGGCCCTTCACGCCCGCCCGCCTGCCCGCCCGCGCCCCGCTACGCCCCCAGCGCCTGCGTCACCGTGTGGATCAGCAGCCCGGCCAGGGAGCCGACGACCGTGCCGTTGATGCGGATGAACTGCAGGTCGCGGCCGATGTTGGCCTCGATCTTCTTGGTGGTGTGCTCGGCGTCCCAGCTCGCCACCGTGTCGGTGATCAGGGAGGTGATCTCCTTGCGGTAGGTGGTGACGACGTACACCGCGGCGCTCTCCAGCCAGCCGTCGACCTTGCCCTGCACCTTGGGGTCGGCCGCCATCCGGGCCCCCAGCGAGAGCAGCGAGGCGCGCACCCGCAGCCGCAGTTCGCTGCGCTCGTCCTCCGCCGCGGAGACGATCATGGACCGTACGGCGGTCCAGGCGGAGGCGATCAGGTCCTGCACCTCGTCCCGGCCGAGGATCTCGCCCTTGAGGCGTTCGATCCGGGCGCGGGTGTCGGTGTCGGACTGGAGGTCGGAGGCGAAGTCGGTGAGGAAGCGGTCGAGGGCGCCGCGCGCGGGGTGGGTGGGCATGTCGCGCATCTCGGTGGTGAAGCGCAGCAGTTCCTTGTAGACGCGCTCGCCGACCTTGCGGTCCACGAACCGGGGGGTCCAGCCGGGCGCGCCGCCCTGCACGGCGTCCATCACGGAGTCGCCGTGCAGCACCAGCCAGTCGTGCGCCCGGGAGACGATCAGGTCGACGGCCCGTCGGTGGCCGCCGTCGGCGACGACCTTCTCCAGCATCTTGCCCATGCCGGGCGCGATCTCCTGGGCGTCGGCGCGGCGCGTGATGGCCTCGCCGACCACCGCCTGGACGTCGGAGTCGCGCAGGACGGTCAGCGCGCCGCGCAGGGCCGCGGACAGTTCGGCGGTGACCCGGTCGGCGTGTTCGGGGACGGAGAGCCAGGCGCCGAGCCGGCTGCCGATGCCGACGGCGCGCAGACGCCCGCGCACGAC
The DNA here is from genome assembly GCF_002078235.1 of Streptomyces viridosporus. GTDB lineage: Bacteria > Actinomycetota > Actinomycetes > Streptomycetales > Streptomycetaceae > Streptomyces > Streptomyces viridosporus. The sequence goes on along the minus strand of NZ_MSGP01000072.1, from coordinate 2,012 downwards.
GTCCTCGGAGAGGAAGTTCTCCCCGACGAACTCGCCCAGGGAGACGCCGAGCTGGTCCTTCTTGGTGGGGATGATCGCGGTGTGCGGGATGGGCAGGCCGAGGGGGTGGCGGAAGAGCGCGGTGACCGCGAACCAGTCGGCGAGCGCGCCGACCATGCCGGCCTCGGCGGCGGCGGCGACATAGCCCACCCAGGCGCCGGCGCCCTGGTGGGAGGCCCACTTGGCGAGGATGTAGACCAGGGAGACGAACAGCAGCAGCCCGGTGGCGGTGAGCTTCATCCGGCGCACTCCGCGCCGCTTCTCCTCGTCCGCGGGGCTGAACGTCGTCATCGCGCGGTTCGTCACGGCGCCGGGACGGGCATGCTGCCCGGCGGCGCCCCGCTCCCCGGCCTCCGCCGGCTTCGTCCGTTCCATCCGCCGTCCCATCCGCTCCGCCCGTTCGGTGATCCCTCACACATTGTCCCTTCCTGACCGACTCCTGGAACGGAACAGGAGTTCCCGGCGTCTGTCCGGAAGGGGAATCGGACCGGGGTCCCGCCGGCCCTCCCCCCGCCCATGACGCATCATGGGGCCGATCGGATGGAGCCTCGGGCTCCCGTCTCCCGAGGAGAACAGAACAGCATGACCCGGGGTCATGACGGGGGCGCGCACACGCCTCCCGCCAAGCACCGCGCCCTGCTCGCCGCGGTCGTCGCCGCGATCCTGGCCCTGTCCGCCGCCATCTACGTCGGGGCGGCCTCCGGCGACGGCACGGACCACCGCACCACCGCCGGCGACGGCCGCGCCCGGAACAACCCGGCCGCGCCCGCCTCCACCGGCACCTGGGTCGGCACCTGGGCCACGTCCCCGGTCGGGGGCGAGCCCGGCACCGAGACGACCGGGGTGGCCGGCCGCTCGGTGCGCAACGTCGTCCACACCAGCGTCGGCGGTACGAGTGCCCGCGTCACGCTGTCCAATCTCTACGGCCAGTCGCCGCTGACCGTCACCCACGCCTCGATCGCCCTCTCCGCGGGCCCCGGCACGGCCGCGGCGCTCCCCGGGACGCTGCGGCCGCTCACCTTCACCGGCGTCCCGACGGTCGTCGTCCCGGCCGGCGGGCAGGTGGTGAGCGACGCCGTGCGGCTCGCCGTACCGGCGGACGGGGACGTCCTGGTCACCACGTACTCCCCCGTCGCGTCCGGGCCGGTCACCTACCACCCGCACGCGCGCCAGGTCTCCTACGTCGCCGACGGCGAGCACACCCGGGACACCACCGGGGTGCCGTACACCGGGCGGAGCACCGTCTGGCGGTACCTGACGGCGCTGGATGTGCTGAGCAGCGAGGCGGACGGCACGGTCGTCGTCCTCGGCGACTCGCTCACCGACGGCGTCACCTCCACCACCGGCGCCGACAACCGCTGGCCGGACGTCCTGTCCGACCGGCTGCGCGAGGCGCTCGCGACCGGGCGCGACCTGCCCCGGTACGGCGTCGTCAACGAGGGCATCAGCGGCAACCGGATCCTCGCCGACGGCCTCGGCCGCCCCCCGGAGAACCCCAGCGGCCTGAACCGCTTCGGCCGCGACGTGCTGGGCCGCCCCCAGGTCCGGGTGGTCGTCGTCGCCCTCGGCGTCAACGACATCCTGCGCCATCCCGGCACCGCCGACCCGGACCGGATCGTCGCGGGGATGAACGCCCTCGTCGCGCAGGCCCACGCGCACGGGCTCAAGGTCGTCGGCGCGACGCTGATGCCGTTCGGCGGCCACCGCGGCCACACCGACGCGCGCGAGGCGGTGCGGCAGCGGATCAACGCGGAGATCCGCGCGGGGCGCGTCTTCGACGCGGTCGTCGACTTCGACCGGGCGCTGCGCGACCCGTACGACCCGCGCCGCCTGCGCTCCGACTACGACTCCGGCGACCACCTCCACCCGAGCGACAAGGGGTACACGAGGATGGCCGAGGTCTTCGACCTGAACGACCTGAAGGGCGGGGCGCCGGCGCGGCTGTAGACCGGCCGCCGGGGCGGGCCGTCAGG
>NZ_MSGP01000719.1 GCF_002078235.1 Streptomyces viridosporus | reverse complement strand
GCCGGCCGGTCAGCGCGGCGGCCAGCGCCCCGGTGGAGCGGGCGTGCAGATCGGCCTGCGCCTCCTCGGCCGGAGCGGTGGCGACGGGCCCGCGCAGGCGCACCTGACGGCCCAGCGTCGGCCAGTGGAAGGCCAGCGCGGCATACGGGCGGACGGCGAGGTGGCCGCCCTTGCGGCTGTGCGCGTGGGTCGCGAAGGACCAGCCGTCGGCGTCCGCGCCGTGCAGCATCACGATCCGTACGTCCGGCAGCCCGTCCGCGTCCGCCGTGGCCAGGGACATGGTGTGCGGCTCGCGCTGCCCGGCCGCCGCGACCTCGGCCAGCCACCGCGTGAACAGCGGCAGCGGCTCGGCGGGCGCGGCGGCCGGATCCAGCGCCGGCAGTTCGGTGTCCTCCGGGTCCCAGACCCGCAGTGACCTCAGCAACTCGTGGAGATCGGTTCCCATGTCCCGATTCTCGTGCGCGGGACGGCCGGGCTCACACCGACCCGAGGTCGGACGACACCCAGTGCTCGGGCCGCATGCGGACGACGACCTGCTCGCCGTGGTTCTTCCACGCGAAGTCGACGTACCCCTCGACCTTGTCGGCCGGGAGGTAGCGGGCGGAGATCTCCCGGAGCCGCTCGATCGTGGCGGGGACGGTCTCCAGGACCGGTCCCTCCACCGACACGTACCGGATGGTGGGCTCGGTCCGGTCGACCATGAGCGAGAACCGCCCGGCCGCGCCGATCAGCTTGTTCTTGCGGGAGTCGAGGCCGGTCATGATCCACACGTCGCCGCCGGGCGCGTACTGGTACCAGATCGGCACGGTGAGCGGGGCGCGCCCCGGTCCCGCGTCGACCGCGAGCGCGGCGACGTGGGGTTCGGCCAGGAACTGTTCACGTTCTTCGCGGGTCAGGGCCATCGCGGGTTCCTCCTGCGGCTCGGGCGTCGCGGACGTACGGGGCGGTCGTGCCGCGCGTACGGTCGGTCGGTTTCCACCGGGCACAACGACGGCCGCCCGCCCCGGTCTTCCCCCGTCCGTGTGCTGCGGCGGCAACCCCTGTCGTGTCCCGGGTCGTCGAGGCCGGAACATCCCGCCCGAGGGCGCGCACGATCCGTCCGGCTCTAGAGCATCGCCAGCCGCTGGACCAGGAGGAACGCGCCGATCCCGAGCATCGCCGCCCCCGACGTGCGCACGACCGCGCGGGCCGCCGCCGGACGGGTGCCGAGCACGGCGCGGGCGGCGAGGCCGACGGACAGGTAGACGGCGGCGCAGCACGCCATGTGCAGCAGCCCCAGGACGGCGGTCTGCGCCGGCACCGGCAGCCGCGCGCCGTCGCCCGTGACCAGGAACTGGGGCAGGACGGAGAGGTAGAGCAGCAGGCCCTTGGGGTTCAGGCCGCTGATCGCGGCCCCGCGCCGGAAGGCCCGGACGCCGTTCTCCTCCTCCGCGGCCCCGTCCGCGGCCGGGGCGCCGGGGCGGCGCAGCACGCTCCAGCCCAGCCACACCAGATACCCGGCCCCCGCCACGGTCAGCGCGGTGAGCAGGGCCGGGGAGCCCGCGACCAGGACCGCCAGCCCCGCCGCGGCGAGCACCGTGTGCAGCGCGTACCCGGCCACCAGCCCTCCGACCGCCGGGACCACCGACCGTCCCCGCAGCCCGGCCGAGATCGTGTACGCCCAGTCGGCACCCGGTACGCACACCAGCATCAGGTCGAGGGCGAGGAAGGAGAGGAGGGCCGTGGTGTCCATGAGGGCGAGATTAGGTGGGAAGGGGGCGAATGTGTTCCCGTATTTTTCCCGTTTTCCCGCGTTTCGAGGCAGGATCCACCCTGTGGACGACATGGACCGGAAGATTCTTGCCGAGCTGCAGCAGGACGGGCGGCTGACCGTGACGGAGCTGGCCGCGCGGGTGCGGCTCAGCGTCTCCCCCTGTCACCGGCGGCTGCGGGAGCTGGAGCGGTCGGGCGCGATCAGCGGCTACCGGGCGGTGGTGGACCCGGCCGCCGTGGGGCTGACCTTCGAGGCGCTGGTGTTCGTCTCCATGCGCCAGGAGGACCGCGACACGGTCGCGGAGTTCGAGCGGGCGGTCGGCGAGGTGGAGGAGGTGCTGGAGGCGCAGCGGCTGTTCGGGGAGCCGGACTACCTGCTGCGGGTGGTCGCCGCCGACCTCGCCTCCTACCAGCGGCTCTACGACGAACGCCTGGCCACGCTGCCGGGGGTGCAGCGGCTGACGTCCACGCTGGTGATGAAGCACGTGGTGAAGGACCGCCCGTTGCCCGCCTAGCACGCGGTGCCGGGACATGCGGCAGGCGGCGGTCCACCGGGGTGGACCGCCGCCTGCCGGACAGGACGCGTGATCGCAGAAACGATTCGCCGGGCACCTACCTCGTCGGCTTCTTGCCGGTGACGCCCAGGTGCACCAACAGGGCCAGGTTGGGCTTGAGTTCGGCCTGCTTGACGCCCCAGGAGGAGAAGCCCTTCTGGTGCGAGGCCGCGGCCGCGAGCATCGTGACCAGGGAACCGGCGATCGCCGCCGGGTTCACGTCCTTGTCGACCCGCCCCTTGGCCTGCAGCGCGGCGACGGAGTCCGCCAGGGAGGCGTTCACGGAGTTCAGGACCTTCATGCGGATCTTGTAGAAGCGTTTGTCGCCCTCGGCCGCGCCGAGGTCCACGACGCGCAGGATCGCGTCGTTCTTCCGCCAGAACTCCAGGAAACCGTCGACGAGTTCCTGGGCCGTCTGCCAGCCGGCCTTGCCGACCCAGGAACGGCCCTCCAGGAGCTCGGTCAACCCGGCGCTGTCGGCGGCCGTTTGCTCCGCGATCTCCAGGACGGCGCCCTCGACGTCGGGGAAGTACTGGTAGAAGGTCGCCGGGGAAGTCCCCGCCTTGCGTGCGACATCGATGACCTTGACGTCCCGATAGGGTGACGAGCTGAGCATCTCGCTGAGGCAGTCGAGCAGCTTCTGCCGGGTCGCCTGCCCTCGCCGGCCGGCCACGCGGCCGTCGACGGTACGCACTTGTCCTGTCATGTCGTCAGCTTACCGAGGGGTGATGGGAGCGCGATTCGGCCGACTGCAAATGGGGTGCGTGGGCACACGGAGGCTGGTGTGCCTGGTCTGCGGGGTGCGGACGACGCGGTTACTTTGGCGGCATGGCCGAAAACAGGGCACCGGAGTACACAGAGGGCACCCCGTGCTGGGTGGACGCGCAGCTGCCCGACGTGGAGGCGGGCAAGCGGTTCTACGGCGAGCTCTTCGGATGGACCTTCCAGGACCAGCCCGCCCGGTCCCCGGGGACCGTGGAGGCGCTGAAGGACGGCGAGCCCGTCGCCTCCCTCGCGCACAAGACGGACGGCCGGATGCCCACGGTGTGGACGGTGTCCTTCGCGACCCCGGACGCCGAGGCGCTGTGCGGGCGGATCCGCGCGGCCGGCGGGCAGATCGTCTCCGCGCCGCTGCCGGTCGGCGAGCTGGGCGTCGCCGCGCTCGTCACCGACCCCGGGGGAGCCGTCTTCGGCCTCTGGCAGCCGGTCGGCCACCCCGGCTTCGGCCGCCGCCGCGAGCCGGGCACCTTCGCCTGGGTCGAGCTCTACACCCGGGACACCGAGGCGGCCAACGCCTTCTACGGGGACCTCTTCCACGACGCCCTGTTCGGTCCGGGCGCCGACCCGGACTTCGGCCGCGCGCCGATCTCCGACGTCTTCCCCGCCGAGATGCCGCCCCACTTCCTCGTCCACTTCGCCGTCGAGGACCCGGCGGCCACCATGGAGCGGGTGACCCGGCTCGGCGGCCGGGTCCAGGTGCCGCCCTTCGAGACGTCGTACGGCACGGCGGCCGTGGTCACCGACGACCAGGGGGCGTCCTTCGCGCTGCTGCGCCGCTGACCCGGCCCGCCGGGCGGTCCACCGACCACCCGTCCGTCCCCCTGTGCCGTATGTAAACCTGGACACCCTATTTGTCGGCCGGTTCGCAACCGGAGGCCCGGCCAGGAAGAATCGGGGTGCGTGCCGCCGCGGCGGTGCGGTGGTGAGACGCTGCACTTCGGTCGCGTGCACAAGGCGGTGGCGCGACTCGTACGGGGAGGTGGCAGGCAAGTGGTGGATCAGCTGACGCAGCACGATCCGCGGCGTATCGGGCCGTTCGAGGTGCTGGGACGGCTGGGAGCCGGCGGCATGGGGCTGGTCTATCTCGCGCGCTCGGCGTCCGGGCGGCGCGTGGCGATCAAGACGGTCCGGACCGAACTGGCCGAGGACCAGTTGTTCCGGGTCCGCTTCACGCGCGAGGTGGAGGCGGCCCGGGCGGTCTCCGGCTTCTACACGGCGGCCGTCGTGGACGCCGACCCGCGTGCCGCCGTGCCGTGGCTGGCCACCGCGTACGTTCCCGCGCCCTCCCTCGAGGAGATAGTGAACGAGTGCGGCCCGCTGCCGGCCCAGGCGGTGCGCTGGCTCGCGGCGGGCGTCGCGGAGGCGCTCCAGTCGATCCACGGTGCCGGGCTGGTCCACCGCGACCTGAAGCCCTCCAACGTCCTCGTCGTCGAGGACGGCCCCCGGGTGATCGACTTCGGCATCGCCTCCGGTGTGTCGAACACCCGTCTGACGATGACGAACGTCGCCGTCGGCACCCCCGCCTACATGTCCCCGGAGCAGGCGAAGGACTCCCGCAGCGTCACCGGCGCCAGCGACGTGTTCTCCCTGGGCTCCACGCTCGTCTTCGCCGCCACCGGCCACGCCCCCTTCCACGGCGCCAACCCGGTCGAGACGGTCTTCATGCTGCTGCGCGAGGGCCCGGACCTGGACGGGCTCCCGGACGAGCTGCGTCCGCTGATCGAGGCCTGCATGCAGATGGAGGCCCCGGCCCGGCCCAGCCCCGCCGACCTCCAGGCCCAGCTCGCCCCGCACCTGTTCGGTTCCGGCTCCGACGACAGCGGCACGGCCTCCGCCTGGCTGCCCGAGCGCGCGGTGAGCCTGATCGAGGCCCGCCGGGGCGGCCGTCCGGCGCCCAAGCCCGCCCACGGAGGAGGCCTCAGCGGCGGGGGCGTCCCTCCCCACATCCCGCCGCCGCCCCCGCACGAC
>NZ_MSGP01000718.1 GCF_002078235.1 Streptomyces viridosporus | reverse complement strand
CGTGCTGCTCGGCCCAGCGCATGTACCTGCGCTGGGCCGAGCAGCACGGCTACAAGACCGAGGTCTACGAGACGTCCTACGCGGAGGAGGCCGGCATCAAGTCGACCACCTTCGCCGTCCAGGTGCCCTACGCCTACGGCACCCTCTCGGTCGAGCAGGGCACCCACCGCCTGGTGCGCATCTCGCCCTTCGACAACCAGGGCCGGCGCCAGACCTCCTTCGCCGGCGTCGAGGTGCTCCCCGTCGTCGAGCAGTCCGACCACGTCGACATCGACGAGTCCGACCTGCGCGTCGACGTCTACCGCTCCTCCGGCCCCGGCGGCCAGGGCGTGAACACCACCGACTCCGCGGTGCGCATCACGCACATCCCCACCGGCATCGTGGTCTCCTGCCAGAACGAGCGCTCCCAGATCCAGAACCGCGCCACCGCGATGAACGTCCTCCAGGCCAAGCTGCTGGAGCGGCGCCGTCAGGAGGAGCAGGCCAAGATGGACGCCCTCAAAGGCGACGGCGGCAACTCCTGGGGCAACCAGATGCGTTCGTACGTGCTGCACCCGTACCAGATGGTCAAGGACCTGCGCACGGAGCACGAGGTCGGCAACCCCGAGTCCGTGTTCAACGGCGAGATCGACGGCTTCCTGGAGGCCGGGATTCGCTGGCGCAAGCAGCGGGAGAAGTAGCCCCCGCGCGAACAGCGCTTTGTCGACAAGGCAACTGCCGCCCCTCCGGCGGCAGTTGCCTTTCTCATGTCGGGATGTCTGGGTTTTACATCACACTCACGGCCTCGTTGTTCGGCAAAGCGTGCGTAGGGGGACATCGCGTACGCAACGGCCTTGACGTTCTTTTGAAAACTCGGAAGGGTGACGCGTGGCATGCGCATCTCCGGGGCGCATGTGAACCGGGGGGCGTTTCATCGTAGTCACCCCCGTTGATCACAGCCCTGGGCGCTGCCTCATCGACGATGAGCTACTGGGGGTAGCAACCACATGACCAAGAAGACGCGGATCCGTGTCGCTCGGATCGCGGCCGGTGCCGTGATCGCGGCCGGCGCCTCGCTGACCGCGGCCGGCGCGGCCTCCGCCTTCGAGATCGGCGTGAGCGCCGGGGCGAACGACGGGGGCGTCGGCCTCGACGTCGGGGTCACGGACGGCGACGAGCCCACGGAGGGTCCGACCGAGCCGGAGGAGCCCACGGACCCGCCCACCACGATCCCTGAGCAGCCCTCCGCGGAGCCGACCCTCCCGGAGGAGCCCACGACCGAGCCCACCGAGCCCACCGAGCCCACCGAGGAGCCCTCCGAGACCGCCCCGGGCGGCGGCACCGGCGGTGGCAACGGTGGCGGCGGCAACGGTGGGGGCACCGGCGGCAACGCCGCCGACCCCAACGGTGGCCCCTCCACCCAGGAGGAGGGCTCCTCGGCGCTCACCGACACCGGCGACGAGGCCCCGGCACCCTCCGCCCAGAGCAACGGCAAGGAGCTGGCCGAGACCGGTGCCGCCGAGATGACCTTCCTGGTGGTCGGCGCCGCCACGATGATTGCCGGAGGCATCGGCTTCCGGGTGCTGCCGCGCCTCATGACCGGCCGCGGCGGCGCTGCCGCCTGATGGTGGCCGTGCGCTCACACGGCGTACGCATGACGTAGGCCGAGGGGCCCGGAGCGCGATCGCGCTCCGGGCCCCTCGTACGTCTCGGTGTGTGTCCCGCCCCGGTGCCGGGCCGGTGTCAGGCGGTCTGGTGGGCGAGCAGCGCCACCGCC
>NZ_MSGP01000717.1 GCF_002078235.1 Streptomyces viridosporus | reverse complement strand
GACCTCGGCGACGGCGGCGGGCTCGTACTCCTCGGATTCCGGATGGGCCAGCGACCAGGCGTCGAAGAGGGCGACCCAGCCGCGCAGCACGGCGCTGTCGTCGCGGTCCCAGGCGCGCAGCCGCCAGCCGGGGCGGGCGGTGCCGCCGTGCACCTCGATGAGGCCGGCCAGGCGGGCGGTGTCCCAGTCGGCACGGACCTGAGCCGGGGTCAGGCCCAGGTCGTGGGCCGCCCGTTCCGCCGTCGCGTCGGAGAGGATGGCCTTGCCGTCGGTGGTGGCACCGGCCCGGCCGGGGCCGAGGGCGGCGTCGGCCCAGCGGGCGACGCGGGCCGCGCCGGCCAGACCGGAGCGTGCCATTCTGGCCAGCTCGGCCGGGGCCGGGGTGCCCTCCGGGGGGCGCGGCGCGGGGCGGCGCGGGCGCCGCTGGTTCATCGCTCTGGGGGCGGCGGCCAGGGGTCGTGGGCGGACGAGTCGAAGCCTGGAGTCGCGCGGGATACGGGACGTCACGAGTGCAGTCTTGCGGTTGGCGGTCCGAAAACCCAAACGGAATGTCACGGTGGGCGAGGGGGATGGCCAACGCACAGGGTCCGGCGGTGGCCGGAGGGGGGAGAACAGGCCAGTGGCGCGGGGCCAAACGGAATCCTCGGGACCGGCTGACCGGCCGCCGCGGGCCGCGGTCACATGAGGGGGGTGAGGAAGCGCCGCAGGGCCTCCTCGTAGGTGTGCGGGTCGGCGTTCCACATCGCCGCGTGGGGAGCGCCCCTGACCGTGTGCAGCGTGACGGTGTTCGGGTGGGCGGCGGCCAGGCGGCGGGAGAAGCGCCAGGGGGCCACCGTGTCGTCGGGGCCGTGGAAGATCCGGGTGGGGACGGTGACGTGCTCCGGACGGAGGACGCCGGGGCCGCGGTCGCCGTACAGGCCGGTGCGCCCCTGCGCGGCGCGGACCGCGAGCGGCAGCAGTACGCCGGGGGTGCGGCCCGCGGCGAGGGCGCGCAGCGTCGCGTCCCAGCTGAGCACCGGGGAGTCCAGGACCAGCCCGGCGATGTGCTCGCGCGCCATGGAGCGCGCGGCGACGCGCAGCGCCATGGTCGCGCCCGTGGACCAGCCGTACAGGACCACCTGCCGGGCACCGGCGCCCAGCGCGTGGTGCAGCGCCACGTCGAGGTCGTGCCACTCGGTCTCGCCGAGGTGGTGGAGGCCGTCCGGGGAGCGCGGGGCGTCCGGGTCGCCCCGGTAGGCGAGGGCGAGCACGGGGAAGCGGTGGCGGTGCAGGAACTCCATGACGTTCATGGTGTGTTCCCGGGTGGTGCCCAGACCGTGCACCGCGATCACCCAGGTGTCCCGGACGCCCGGCACGAACCACGCGGGGAGCGGGCCGAGGTCGCCGGGGATGACGAGGTCGGTGTGGTCCAGGCCGAGGGCGGTGCCGGGGTCGCCGACGTACAGGGTCGGGGTGAGCCACGCGCGGGCGCCGGGCTCCGGGGTGCCGTAGGTGACGTGTTCCAGGCGGCGCACGACGGTGTCGGCGGAGTCGGAGGCGCCGGCCAGCACGGGTCCGACGACCGCGTGGAAGCCGTCACCGGTGAGGCCGTGGCGTCCGGGCCGCAGCGCGGCGAGGTCGCGGGTGAGGCTGACCTGGCCCGCGGCGGTGCCGTGGACGGTGAGCCGGGGTTCGGTGGGCAGGGGCCCGCCCGGGGGCACCTTGAGGGCGGCGTCGCTGGCGAGCCGGCCGGCGGCCACGGCGGCGGCGCCGACCCCTATCACGGCGGTGACGGCAGCGGCCGTCGCTCTGGCAGTGCGCACAGGACCAGTGTCCTGGCGGAGCCCGGGACCGGCCAGTGGGCGGCAGGGATCACCCGCCGGGGCGACGGGCCCGCCGGGGCGCGCTCCGGCGGGCTTCACCCCCGCTGCCCGTACCCCCGCAGGCGCTCCGCCGCCTCCGCCACCTGCCGCGGCGACAGCAGGTGCGGGGACAGGCCCGGGACCGACGAGGCGGTCAGCCAGACGCGGCACATCCACTCCAGCTGGGCCGTGCGGTCGTAGGCCTGGGCGAGGGTCGTGCCGTGGGTGACGGTGCCGTGGTTCTGCAGGAGGCAGCCGGTGCGGCCGTCGAGGGCGCGGAGCATGTTCTCGGCCAGTTCGTCCGTGCCGTAGGTCGCGTAGCGGGCGACCCGGACGGGGCCGCCCAGCGCCGCGGCCATGTAGTGGATCAGCGGCAGCTCGTCGACGAGCGTGGAGACGGCCGTCGCGTGCACGGCGTGCGTGTGCACGACGGCGCGCGCGCCGGTCGTCCGGTGGACGGCGAGGTGCAGGGGAAGTTCACTGGTCGGGACCAGCGAGCCGAGGACCTGCCGGCCGGCGAGGTCGACACCGGTCACGTCGTCCGGCGTCAGCCGGTCGTACGGCACTCCCGACGGGGTGACCAGGACGGTCCCGCCGACCCGCACCGAGACGTTGCCGGAGGTGCCGACGACGAGCCCGTCGGAGACGGTCCGGCGCGCGGTCCCGACGAGTTCCGCCCAGGCCCGCGCCTCCTCCTCGCGCACCCGGCGCCCGGCGCCCGGCGCCTCCCGTCCGTCCCACCGCTGTCCCGCCATGCCGTGATCCTGTCAGGCGGCACGCTCCCGGGTGACGGAAACCACTGCGGCGGTCCACTCGATCGGCTGAAGAAGCCTCCGCGGGCCGCTCGGCGCCCCAGCACGGGGCCGCCCGCCGGACACGGCGGCGGATCCGCCGTCCGGCGGAGCAACCACCCCCTCTTACGGTCACCGTGATGCCCATTCCAGTTCATCTTCCGTTCACCCTGGTTACCTACGTTCGTCCAGCCAATGACCTCGAACGAATGCCTGGGTAAATGGAAAGCTTCTCGCTGATCCTCGCGATTGTGGTGGTGACCGCACTCGCGTTCGATTTCACGAACGGTTTCCACGACACCGCGAACGCGATGGCGACGACCATTTCGACCGGTGCGCTGAGGCCCAAGGTCGCGGTGGCCATGTCCGCCGTGCTGAACCTCGTCGGTGCCTTCCTGTCGGTGGAGGTCGCCAACACGATCTCCAAAGGCCTCGTCGACGAGGCCGGCATCCGTCCCGAGGTCATCTTCGCCGCCCTGGTCGGCGCGATCCTCTGGAACCTCCTCACCTGGCTGGTCGGCCTGCCGTCCAGCTCCTCGCACGCCCTCATGGGCGGTCTGATCGGCGCCACCGTCGCCTCCGCCGGCGTCGGCGCGGTGCACGGCGACGTCCTGGTCACCAAGGTGCTGATCCCCGCGATCGCCGCCCCGCTGGTCGCCGGCGTCGCCGCGATGCTCGCGACCCGGCTCACCTACCGGATGGGCAAGAAGGCCGACGGCGAGGCCGCCGAGAAGGGCTACCGCGCCGGCCAGATCGCCTCGGCCGGTCTGGTCTCCCTGGCCCACGGCACCAACGACGCCCAGAAGACGATGGGCATCATCACCCTGGCCCTGGTCGCCGGCGGTGCCCTCGCCCCCGACTCCGACCCGCCCCTGTGGGTCATCGTCTCCGCGGGCGTCGCCATCGCGCTCGGCACCTACCTCGGCGGCTGGCGCATCATCCGCACCATGGGCAAGGGCCTGACCGACCTCCAGCCGCAGCAGGGCTTCGCCGCCCAGACCAGCGCCGCGACGGTCATCCTGGCCTCCTCCCACCTCGGCTTCTCGCTGTCCACCACGCACTCCGTCTCCGGTGCCGTGATGGGCGCCGGCCTGGGCCGCAAGGGCGGCGTCGTCCGCTGGTCGACGGCCACCCGGATGTTCGTCGCCTGGGGCCTGACGCTGCCCGCCGCCGCCCTGGTCGCGGCGATCGCCGAGTGGATCTGCGGCTTCGGCTCCTGGGGCACCGCCGTGGTGGCCGTCTTCCTGGTCGTCTCCAGCGCGGCGATCTGGAAGATCTCCCGGCGCGAGATCGTCGACCACACCAACGTCAACGACACCGACGCCTCCGGCGAGGAGCCGTCCGGCGTGGTGACCCAGGCGGTGGCCGCCGTGGCCCCGCCCCCGGCCGGCACCGTGACCGACGAGTTCGCGGCCGCCTTCCCGGAGCAGGTGGCCACCGACCCGCCGACCAAGACGACCGTCTGACCGCGACCCGGCACGAAGGAAGAAGAGCACCATGCAGATCGACTGGGCGGCCCTCGGTTCCGTCTTCGGCGTCAGCCTCGTGGTCACCGTGGCCCTGGTGGGCCTGTTCACCCTCGGCATCGCCGGCCTGTCCCACCGCGACCGGGCCGCCGCCCAGGGCCGGCCCGCGGCCCTGGCGGTCACCGGCGCCTACACCTGCTTCGCGACGTGCGCGGCGGCGGTGGCGTACGGGATCTCCCTGATCATGGCCTGACCGCGGGCCGTCTCCGTCCGACGGGCGGTGCGGGGCCTCGGCCCCGCACCGCCCGTCCGCGTGCGTTCGCGGGCCCCGCCCGCCGTTCCCCCACCGGCGCCCCTCTGTGGGCCTCGGCACACTTCAGCCTCGCAGGTCAACGGCAAGTTGACGGTTCTTCCACGGCCGTGGTGGACTGCCTCAGCCAATACGGCGGCAGGAGAGGAAGCCGGTGAGAGTCCGGCGCGGTCCCGCCACTGTCACCGGGGCGAACGCCCCGGGAGCCAGGAACTCTCGCCGCCGGTCTCGTCGAGCCAGGGCGTGGACACCCTGAGTGAGGACACAACGCCATGCGCGGCTGCCTGTTGAGGTCGACCAGCGACGCTCCGCCCCGTCCCGGGGCCCCTCGCACCGGAATTCCCGCCGGATCCACGACCGGCTGACCCCATGGGTGCCGATCGCGTGTTCGCGTACGGCGCCGCCGCCGGCCTCCTCGGCGACCTGCTGCTCGGCGATCCCCGCCGCGGGCACCCGGTCGCCGCCTTCGGGCGGGCCGCGGCTGCCGTGGAACGGGTGCTGTGGCGGGACGACCGGGGCCGGGGCGCGGTGCACACCGCCGTCTGCGTCGGCGGGGCCGTCGCGCTGGGAGGTCTGGCCGCCCGCTGCGTGCGGTCCTCCCCCGCCGCCTCCGTCGCCCTGACCGGCGCCGCCACCTGGGCCGTCGTGGGCGGGACGTCGCTGGCCCGCGAGGCCCGGGCCGTCGGACGGGCCCTCGAGGCCGGGGACGTCGAGGCGGCGCGGGCGCGGCTGCCCCACCTGTGCGGGCGGGACCCGCAGGCGCTGGACGCCGACGGGATCGCCCGCGCGGTGGTGGAGTCCGTCGCCGAGAACACCTCCGACGCCGTCGTCGGCGCGCTGGTGTGGGGGGCCGTCGCCGGGGTGCCGGGCCTGCTCGGCTTCCGGGCCGTCAACACGCTGGACGCGATGGTCGGCCACAAGTCCCCCCGCTACCGCCGCTACGGCTGGGCCTCCGCCCGCCTCGACGACGTGGCCGGGTGGCCGGGGGCGCGGCTGACCGCCGTGCTCGCCGCGCTCACCGGACCGGACCCGCGCGGGGCCGTGCGGGCGTGGCGGGAAGACGCCGCCCTGCACCCGAGCCCCAACGCCGGTCCCGTGGAGGCGTCCTTCGCGGGCGCGCTCGGCGTGCGGCTCGGCGGGACGCTGTCCTACGGCGGACGGACCGAGCACCGGCCCGTCCTCAACGGCGGCGGCCGGGCGGTGACCGTGCGCGACATCGACCGGGCGGTACGGCTCTCGCGACGGGTCGGCTGGCTCGCGCTCGGCGTCGGTGCCGCCGCGCGGCTCGCCGTGAAGGGACGTGCGGCATGAACGGTGGGGGTCTGCTGGTCGCCGGGACCACCTCGGACGCCGGCAAGAGCGTGGTGACCGCCGGGATCTGCCGGTGGCTGGTGCGGCAGGGCGTCAAGGTCGCGCCGTTCAAGGCGCAGAACATGTCGCTGAACTCGTTCGTGACGCGCGAGGGCGCCGAGATCGGGCGGGCGCAGGCCATGCAGGCCCAGGCCTGCCGGATCGAGCCGACCGCGCTGATGAACCCGGTGCTGCTCAAGCCGGGCGGGGAACGCAGCAGCCAGGTGGTGCTGCTGGGCCGGCCCGTCGGGGAGATGAGCGCGCGCGGCTACCACGGAGGACGTCAACAGCGGCTGCTGGGCACGGTGCTGGACTGCCTGGAGCAGTTGCGGGGCACGTACGACGCGGTGATCTGCGAGGGGGCCGGGAGCCCGGCCGAGATCAACCTGCGCCGCACGGACATCGTGAACATGGGCGTCGCCCGGGGCGCCGGGCTGCCGGTCCTGGTGGTGGGCGACATCGACCGGGGCGGCGTCTTCGCCTCCTTCTTCGGCACCGTCGCCCTGCTCTCCCCCGAGGACCAGCGACTGGTCGCCGGGTTCCTGGTGAACAAGTTCCGCGGCGACGTGTCGCTGCTGGAACCCGGACTGGAGATGCTGCACGGCCTGACCGGGCGGCGGACGTACGGCGTGCTGCCCTTCCGGCACGGGCTCGGCATCGACGAGGAGGACGGACTCAGGGTGTCGCTGCGCGGCGCCGTACGGGAGTCCGCGGTGGCCGCGCCGGTCGGTGAGGACGTGCTGCGGGTCGCCGTGTGCGCGGTGCCCCTGATGTCCAACTTCACCGACGTGGACGCGCTCGCCGCCGAACCGGGGGTCGTGGTGCGGTTCGTGGACCGGCCCGAGGAACTGGCCGACGCCGACCTCGTGGTGGTGCCCGGGACCCGCGGCACCGTGCGGGCACTGGAGTGGCTGCGCGAGCGCGGGCTCGCGGACGCGCTGGGGCGGCGGGCCGCCGGGGGACGGCCCGTGCTCGGGATCTGCGGCGGCTTCCAGCTCCTCGGCGAGCACATCGAGGACGACGTGGAGAGCCGCCGGGGGCACGTGGACGGCCTCGGGATCCTGCCGGTGCGGGTGCGGTTCGCCCGGGAGAAGACGCTCGCCCGGCCCGCCGGGCAGGCCCTCGGCGAGCGGGTCGAGGGCTACGAGATCCATCACGGGGTCGCCGAGGTGCTGGGCGGGGATCCCTTCCTGGACGGCTGCCGGGTCGGGCAGACCTGGGGCACGCACTGGCACGGCTCGCTGGAGTCGGACGGCTTCCGCCGGGCCTTCCTGCGCGAGGTGGCCGCCGCCGCGGGACGCCGTTTCACGCCCGCCCCGGACACCTCTTTCGCCGCGCTGCGCGAGGAGCAGCTCGACCGGCTCGGCGATCTCATCGAACAGCACGCGGACACGGACGCGCTGTGGCGGCTCATCGAGTCGGGCGCGCCGCAAGGACTGCCTTTCATTCCACCGGGAGCGCCCGCATGAGCACTGTGTTGTTGTTGTCGACCGCCGACACGGACCTGCTGGCGGCCCGTGCCTCCGGCGCCGCCTACCGGATCGGCAACCCGACCCGGGTGGACGTGGCCCAGGAACTGCCGGCGCTGCTCGACGGCGCGGACCTCGCCGTCGTACGGCTGCTGGGCGGCAAGCGGGCCTGGGAGGACGGGCTCGCGGCGCTGAAGGCGTCCGGGGTCCCGGCGGTGCTGCTCGGCGGGGAGAGCGTGCCGGACGCGGAGCTGATGGCCGAGTCGACGGTGCCGGCCGGAGTCGTGGCGGAGGCGCTGCGGTACCTCGTCGAGGGCGGCCCGGACAACCTCACCGAGCTGGCCCGGTTCCTGTCGGACACCGTGCTGCTGACCGGTGAGGGCTTCGAAGAGCCGCGGAAGATGCCGGAGTACGGCGTCCACGGCACCCGCGCCCTGGAGCCGGGCCGCCCGACCGTCGGCGTGCTCTTCTACCGGGCCCACGAACTGAGCGGCAACACCGCCTTCGTGGACACGCTGTGCGACGCGATCGAGGCCCGCGGGGCCAACGCCCTCCCGGTGTACTGCGGTTCGCTGCGCGGTGCCGACGCGGAGCTCTACGCGCTGCTGTCGCGGGCCGACGCCCTGGTCGCCACGGTGCTCGCGGCCGGCGGCACGCACGCCTCGCAGGCGTCGGCGGGCGGGGACGAGGAGGCCTGGGACGTCGGGGCGCTGGCCGATCTGAACGTGCCGGTGCTGCAGGGCCTCTGCCTCACCTCCTCGCGCGCCGCCTGGCAGGAGTCCGACGCCGCCCTGTCCCCCATGGACGCGGCGATGCAGGTCGCCATCCCGGAGTTCGACGGGCGGCTGATCACGGTCCCGTTCTCCTTCAAGGAGCAGGGCCCGGACGACGTCCCGGTGTACGTCGCCGACCCGGAACGGGCCGCCCGGGTGGCCGGGATCGCCGTACGGCACGCCCGGTTGAAGCACACGCCGAACGCCGAGAAGAAGCTCGCGCTCGTCTTCACCGCGTACCCGACGAAGCACTCGCGCGTCGGCAACGCGGTCGGCCTGGACACGCCCGCCTCGGCGGTGCGGGTGCTGGACGCGCTGCGGGACGCCGGGTACGGGGTGCACGGGTACCCCGACGACGGCGACGAGTTGATCCACCGGCTCATCGAAGCGGGCGGCCACGACGTGGAGTGGCTGACCGAGGACCAACTGGCCGCCGCGCCCGCGCGGGTGCCGCTGGCGGACTACCGAGCCTGGTTCGAGAAGCTGGACCCGGAGCTGCGGGACGCGATGACCGAGGCGTGGGGCGAGCCGCCGGGCTCGCTGTACGTCGACGGCGACGACATCGTGCTGGCCTCCCTCCAGTTCGGGAACGTCGTGGTGATGATCCAGCCGCCGCGCGGCTTCGGCGAGAACCCGATCGCCATCTACCACGACCCCGACATGCCGCCGTCGCACCACTACCTGGCGGCCTACCGGTGGCTGGAGAACAGCTTCGGCGCCGACGCGATCGTGCACATGGGCAAGCACGGCACCATGGAGTGGCTGCCGGGCAAGGGGCTGGGGCTGAGCGCCGGGTGCGCGCCGGACGCGGTGCTCGGCGACCTGCCGCTGGTCTACCCGTTCATCGTCAACGACCCCGGCGAGGGCACCCAGGCCAAGCGGCGCGGGCACGCCACGGTGGTCGACCACCTCGTCCCGCCGATGGCACGCGCGGACACCTACGGCGACCTGGCGAAGCTGGAGCAGCTCCTCGACGAGTACGCGCTGGTCTCCGACCTGGACCCGGCGAAGGCCCCGGCGGTGCGCGCCCAGATCTGGACGCTGGTGAAGGCCGCCGAGCTCCACCACGACCTGCACGTCGACGAACAGCCGGGCGACGACGACTTCGACGAGTTCGTCATGCACATCGACGGCTATCTGTGCGAGATCAAGGACGTGCAGATCAGGGACGGCCTGCACATCCTGGGCGGCGGGCCCGTCGGCGAGCCCCGGGTGAACCTGGTGCTGGCCGTGCTGCGCGCCTCGCAGGTGTGGGGCGGGCGGGCGAACGCCCTGCCGGGCCTGCGGGCCTCGCTGGCCGAGCACTTCGGGCTGGTGGAGAAGGAGCTGCTGGCCGAGCCCGGCGCCCCGGTGAAGGCGCCGGTGGAGCTGACGGACCTGGTGGACGGCCCCGCGCGCACCGCCTCCGACGCGATCGACCTGCTGGAACAGCTGTGCCGGCGGATCGCCCAGGGCATGGAGGAGCGCGGCTGGGCGGCCGCGGAGGGCCCGGCCCTCGTGCGGGAGGTGCTGGGCACCGGGCTTCCGGACGCGGAGGCCGTGGTGGAGTTCGCCTGCACCGAGGTCGTGCCGCGGCTCGCGCGCACGAGCGACGAGATCGGGCACATCCTCCGCGCGCTGGACGGCGGTTACGTCCCGGCGGGGCCGTCGGGCTCGCCCACCCGCGGGCTGGTCAACGTGCTCCCCACCGGGCGGAACTTCTACTCCGTCGACCCCAAGGCGATCCCCTCGCGGCTGAGTTGGGAGGTCGGGCAGTCGCTGGCGGACTCGCTGGTGCAGCGGTACCTGAGCGACACCGGTGAGTACCCGAGGTCCGTCGGCCTGACGGTGTGGGGGACGTCCGCGATGCGCACCCAGGGCGACGACATCGCCGAGATCCTGGCGCTGCTCGGGTGCCGGCCGGTGTGGGACGACGCCTCGCGCCGGGTGACCGGCTTCGAGGTGGTTCCCCTGGAGGAGCTGGGCCGGCCGCGCATCGACGTCACGGTCCGCATCTCCGGGTTCTTCCGGGACGCGTTCCCGCACGTGGTGGGGCTGATCGACGACGCGGTACGGGCGGTGGCGGAGCGGGACGAGCCGGCCGACCGGAACTTCGTGAAGGCGCACGCCGACGAGGACACCGCCGAGCACGGCGACCGGCGCCGGGCCACGGTCCGCGTCTTCGGCTCCAAGCCGGGCGCGTACGGTGCCGGTCTGCTGCCGCTGATCGACGCCCGCAACTGGCGCTCCGACGCCGACCTCGCCGAGGTGTACGCGGTCTGGGGCGGCTACGCCTACGGGCGCGGGCTCGACGGGCGGGCGGCGCGCGGGGACATGGAGACGGCGTTCAGGCGGATCGCGGTGGCGGCGAAGAACGTCGACACGCGTGAGCACGATCTCGTGGACGCGGACGACTACTTCCAGTACCACGGCGGCATGGTCGCCATGGTCAGGCACCTGACCGGCGCCTCGCCCGAGGCCTACGTCGGTGACTCCGCCACTCCCGACCAGGTGAAGACCCGCACGCTGGGCGAGGAGACGCACCGGGTGTTCCGCGCCCGGGTGGTCAACCCTCGCTGGATGGCGGCGATGCGGCGGCACGGCTACAAGGGCGCCTTCGAGATGGCGGCCACCGTCGACTACCTGTTCGGGTACGACGCGACCGCCGGGGTCGTCGACGACTGGATGTACGAGAAGCTCAGCGCCGAGTACGTCTTCGCCCCGGAGAACCGGGACTTCATGAAGAAGTCCAACCCGTGGGCCCTGCGCGGCATCACCGAGCGGCTCCTGGAGGCCGCCGACCGCGGACTGTGGGCGGAGCCGGACGCCGACACGCTGGAACGGCTGCGCGCCACCTACCTGGAACTCGAAGGCGATCTGGAGGGCGACGACAAGTGACCACCCCCTTTCCGTTCACGGCGGTCGTCGGTCAGGACGACCTGCGCCTGGCGCTGCTGCTGAACGCGGTGAGCCCGGCCGTCGGCGGTGTGCTGGTGCGCGGCGAGAAGGGCACCGCCAAGTCGACGGCGGTGCGGGCGCTTTCGGCGCTGCTCCCGGAGGTGGCCGTGGTCTCCGGCTGCCGTTTCTCCTGCGACCCGTCGGCTCCGGACCCCGGTTGCCCGGACGGTCCGCACGAGAGCGGCCACGGTACGGCGCGGCCCGCCCGCATGGTCGAACTGCCCGTCGGCGCCTCCGAGGACCGGCTCGTGGGCGCACTGGACATCGAGCGGGCGCTGACAGAAGGCGTGAAGGCGTTCGAGCCGGGTCTGCTCGCCGCGTCGAACCGGGGCATCCTGTACGTCGACGAGGTCAACCTGCTCCATGACCACCTCATCGACGTTCTGCTGGACGCCGCCGCCATGGGCGCCTCCTACGTCGAACGCGAGGGCGTCTCCGTACGGCACGCGGCCCGGTTCCTGCTGGTCGGCACCATGAACCCCGAGGAGGGCGAGCTGCGGCCGCAGCTC
>NZ_MSGP01000716.1 GCF_002078235.1 Streptomyces viridosporus | reverse complement strand
CGAGATGGAGCTGCTGCTCGACCGGCTCAAGGTCTCGGTGCGCGACCACGACCCGCGTCTGCCGGTCGTGGAGGACGCCGGCCTGCTCGCCACCTGCGGGCGGGGGCTGGCCATGGTGGCCGCGATGAGCGAGAGCTGGGGCGCGTTGCCGGAGGGCGACTCCGGCAAGGTCGTGTGGTTCACCCTGCCGACGCCCTCCGCGACCGTCCCGACGGTCTGGGACCGGTATCCGCGGCTCGCGGTCGGCGAGCGTCCCGACCACCGGTTCACGGAGGTGGCGCTCGTCGAGCCCGCCGAGGACCACCGGACCGAACCCGCTCCCGCCCGGTCCGTCGTCGCCGGCTGACCGGGCGGTCGCACCGTTCCCGGCCCGTCGGGCCCGCCGCCTCCGGAGTGCGCCAGGGTCTGTGGGGCCGTTCGACTCCTCGGGTGCGGCGCCGTGTTGCCCGTGTACGGCGCCGTGCGTGTACGGCGCCGTCCTCGCGCGTCGCTTCGAGGGTCGCTCCGGAGGGGACCCGCCGTCGTCGTGCGGCCGGCGGCGGTGCGCGTACCTCCCGGGGAGTACGCGGGCGGACCGGCGGCCGCTTCCGGAGCCCCTGCCGGGCCGGCGGTGGTCAGGTGGCCGCCTGCTCGCTGTCCTTCAGGGCGCCCCAGCCGTGCCAGCGGTCGACCTCGATCCAGGCGCTGACCCGGGCCCGCTTCCGTTCCGGGTAGGCGTCGCCGGTGTAGTGCCGGGAGAGGCGGTCGATGTCGGTCAGACCGTCGTCGTCGTGCAGGTCGACGACGCGGCCGATCAGGGTGACGTGGGTGTACCAGTCGTCCCCGGCCAGGACGGTGAGGGTGACGCGCGGGTCGCGGCGCAGGTGCTTCAGACGTACCCGGCCCTCGTCGAGGCTGATCAGCACGCGGCCGTCCTCCCACAGGTACCAGGTGGGGGTGGAGACGGGCGCGCCGTCGGAGCGGACCGTGGCCATGACGCAGGGGTTGGGGCGGCGCAGCAGGGCGTCGGCCTCGGGGGGCAGTGGGGGCT
>NZ_MSGP01000715.1 GCF_002078235.1 Streptomyces viridosporus | reverse complement strand
GCCCCGACGGCACCCGGGGCGGGCGGCCGGGGCGGTTCGAGCCCGGCGCCGCGGTCCGCGGACGCCGGGCGGTCGTTCGGATCGGGCTCCGGACGGTCGGGGCCGGGGAAGGCTCAGACCGCGAGCGCCTGGGCGCGGCGCTTCACCTCCGTGCCGCGGTTCTCGCTCAGCGCCTGCGCGGGCGTGCCCGGCAGCGTGGGGTCGGGAGTGAACAGCCACTCCAGCATCTCCTCGACCGTGAAGCCGTCGTCCCGCAGGAGCGTTAGGGTGCCGGTCAGGCCCTTGACGACCTTGTCCCCGTCGATGAAGGCGGCGGGGACGTGCAGCGCACGGTTCTCCCCCCGGCGCACGGCGACGAGCTGGCCCTCCTTGACCAGCTGCCGGACCCGCGTCACCTCGACGCCGAGCTTTTCGGCGATGTCGGGAAGGGTGAGCCAGTCGGGGACGAGAGCATCGATCTTTGCGTCAATCTCGGTCACGGGAACAAGCCTGCCACCTGCCACCGACAGCCGGAAGTCGGCCTCGTCCGCACAGGGCCCCCGGCGGCCGTCACACGGCCGCCGCCTTCAGCGGTCGCGCCGGGTCCGCCAGCAGCTCCGGGTCCATCGCCGCACCCGCCTCGATCAGCCGGCGCCCCTGGGCCAGGTCCCGGGGCCGTCCCACCGCCAGCAGCGCGACCAGGCGCGACTCCCGCAGCCAGCACACGGTCCACGCCGGGCCCGCGGGGTCCCCGCGCCACACGGTCCGGTCGGCGTCCACGTGGTGTCCCGCGTACTGGACGAAACGCCCGAACTGCTCGGACCAGAAGTACGGCACCGGGTCGTACACCGCCGGTGTCCGGCCGGTGGCCGCGCCGAGGATGTTCACGGCGACCGTGCGCGGTCCCTGGAGGGCGTTGTCCCAGTGGTGGACCAGCAGGCGTTCGCCGTACCGGCCCGAGGGGAAGGACGCGCAGTCGCCGACCGCGTAGACGTCCGGCACGGAGGTCGCCAGGTGGCGGTCGGCGACGACCTCGCCGTGCGCCCCGAGCGCGACCCCGGAGCCCGCCAGCCAGGCCGTGGCGGGCCGGGCGCCGATGCCGACGACCACGGCTCCCGCGGGCAGCCGCGTGCCGTCGCCGAGGACCACGGCGCCGGGCTCGACGCGCTCCACGCGCGCGTGCGTGCGCAGGTCGACGCCGGCGTCGGCGTACCAGGCGGCCATCGGGGCGGCCACCTCGGCGGGCAGCGTCTCGGCGAGCGGCCGTCCGGCGGCCTCCACGACGGTGACCGCGCAGCCCGCCTCGCGCGCGGCGGTGGCGAACTCCGCGCCGATCCAGCCGGCGCCCACCACCACGACGTCGTGCTGGCGCGCGAGGACCGGCTTCAGCCGTTCGGCGTCGTCCAGGGTGCGCAGCAGGTGCACACCGGCGACGCCCTCCGCGCCCGGCAGCCGGACCGGTTCCGCGCCGGTGGCGAGCACCAGGACGTCGTAGGGCACGGGCCCGGCCTCCGTGTCCAGCTCGTGGTCGCCGGGGCGCAGGCCGAGCACCTCGCAGCCGAGCCGCAGTTCGACGCCGAGCGCCTCGAAGTCGACGTCGAAGGCGGAGTTCTCGGCCGTGCCGAGCAGCACCGCCTTGGACAACGGCGGCCGGTCGTAGGGCTGGTGGGGCTCCGCGCCGATCAGGGTCACGGTGCCGGTGAAGCCCTGCTCCCGCAGGGCGACCGCGGTCTGCACACCGGCCATGCCCGCACCCGCCACCACCACCCGGCGCGGCTCGGAGGGTCCCGGTTCCTGCCTCTGCTCGCTCACCCGATCACCTTAGACACCCGAGGACACCTGAGGGGGCGTCAGCCGGCCCCGTCCGCCGCGAGCTGCTCCACGACGCTCGTCCCGCGGCCCGGCTGCGACTCCCACCGCCAGGTCTCCTCCAGCCGTATCCGCCCGTCGGGCAGCTCCACGACCGCCGACACGCAGTGTCCCGACGCCGTCGTGCCGTCCCGCTTGAGCTGCACGTACCGGAAGTCCAGCCGGTCACCCTCCCGGGTACCCACCAGATGCCCGCGTACGACGTCGCCGCCCGCGTACTCGGCCCAGACCTCGCCGTCCCGCTCGTGGTAGACGAACCGGGTGCGGGTCCCGACCTGTCCCGGGGCCTGATCGGCCACGGGGGCGAGGACGAGACCGTCGAGCGAACGTGCCACCTCGGAGACTCCCTTACGAGTGCGATGTGCCGCGGGCTAGGGTGGCCAACGTAGAACACTCGCGGGAGTCCGGACGCACCGGGCTGAGAGGGAGGCTGGCGGCCTCCGACCGTACGAACCTGATCCGGGTCATGCCGGCGAAGGGAGGGGCTGGACGCCCATGTCGCCCACGCGCACGTCAGACGTCCTCGTCGTCGGGGGCGGGATCATCGGTCTGGTCACGGCCTGGCGGGCCGCGCAGCGCGGTCTCGCCACGGCCCTGGTGGACCCCGAACCGGGCGGCGGCGCCGCTCGGGTGGCCGCCGGGATGCTGGCCGCCGTCACGGAGCTGCACCACGGCGAGCAGACCCTGCTCGGTCTGAACCTCGCCTCCGCGCGCCGCTACCCGGACTTCGCGGCCGAGCTGACCGAGTTCACCGGGCACGACCTCGGCTACCGCCGGTGCGGCACCCTCGCGGTGGCGCTGGACGCCGACGACCGCGCCCATCTGCGGGAACTGCACCTGCTGCAGCAGCAGTCGGGGCTGGACTCGCACTGGCTGACCGGGCGGGAGTGCCGGCGTCTGGAGCCCATGCTCGCGCCGGGTGTGCGCGGCGGCCTGCGGGTCGACGGCGACCACCAGATCGACCCCCGGCGGCTGGCGGCGGCGCTGGTGACCG
>NZ_MSGP01000714.1 GCF_002078235.1 Streptomyces viridosporus | reverse complement strand
CGGTAGGGGCGGCCCAGTACGGTCGCGTCGTGTGCGGGGGCGAGGGCCGGGATCACCGGCCCCGCCCCGGCCCTCGCCCCCGCACCCGACGCGACCGTACTGAGCCGCCCCTACCGGGCGCTGAGCATCGGGATCGTCTCCGTGGTGCTGCTGATCGCCTTCGAGGCGACCGCGGTCGGTACGGCGATGCCGGTGGCGGCGCGGGAGCTGAACGGGGTGTCCCTGTACGCGTTCGCGTTCTCGGGGTACTTCACGACGAGCCTGTTCGGGATGGTGCTCTCCGGTCAGTGGTCGGACCGGCGCGGCCCGCTCGCGCCGCTGACCTGGGGCATCGCCTCCTTCGCCGTCGGCCTGCTGCTCTCCGGGACGGCGGGCGCGATGTGGCCGTTCATCCTCGGGCGGGCCGTGCAGGGGCTCGGCGGCGGGCTGGTGATCGTCGCGTTGTACGTCGTGGTCGGGCGGGCCTACCCCGAGCGGCTGCGGCCGGCGATCATGGCCGCGTTCGCGGCGAGCTGGGTGGTGCCGTCGATCGTCGGCCCGCTGGCCTCCGGCACGGTGACCGAGCACCTCGGCTGGCGGTGGGTGTTCCTCGGCATCCCGGCGCTGGTGGTGTTCCCGCTGGCCCTGGCGCTGCCGCAGATACGTCGCCTGGCGTCCGGTCCGGTGGACGACGGCGCGGACGCGCCGGCCTCCTTCGACCGCCGCCGCATCCGGCTCGCCCTGGCGATCTCCTTCGGCGCCGGACTGCTCCAGTACGCCGCCCAGGACCTGCGCTGGATCTCCCTGCTGCCGGGCGCGCTGGGCGTGGCGCTGCTCGTTCCCGCGGTGCTGGGGCTGCTCCCGCGCGGCACGTACCGGGCGGCCCGCGGACTGCCCTCGGTGGTGCTGCTGCGCGGCGTCGCCGCCGGGTCCTTCATCGCCGCGGAGTCCTTCGTGCCGCTGATGCTGGTCACCCAGCGGGGACTCAGCCCGACGCTCGCCGGGTTCTCGCTCGCGGCGGGCGGCGTGACCTGGGCGCTGGGCTCCTGGCTGCAGTCGCGGCCGCGGCTGGAGCCGTACCGGGAGCGGTTGATGACCTTCGGGATGGTGCTGGTGGCGGGGGCCATCGCGGGGGCCCCGAGCGTGCTGATCCCCGCGGTGCCCGCCTGGGCGACGGCCGTCGCCTGGGCCTTCGGCTGCCTCGGGATGGGCCTGGTGATCTCCTCCACCAGCGTGCTGCTGCTCCAGCTCTCCGCCCCCGAGGAGGCCGGCACCAACTCCGCCGCCCTCCAGATCTCCGACGGCCTCTCCAACGTCCTCCTCCTGGCCATGGGCGGCGCCGCCTTCGCCGCCCTCGGCGGCGGCATGGCCGGCCACACGGCCGTGGAGGCCGCCGGCACCGGCTCCCACCCGGCCGCCTTCGCCGCGGTGTTCCTGCCGATGGCAGCGGTGGCGCTGGTGGGGGCGTGGGTGACGACGCGGCTGCGAGCCGCCTCCTAAGTGGTACCAGTCTGGCCCCATTCGGCGGTACCGTTTTGGTATGGCCATGAACCTGCGTCTTCGTGACGACCAGACGGAAGCCCTGAAGCTGCGCGCCGAGGAGGAGGGGGTCAGTATGCACGCGATACTGCTCAGGGCCGTGGACGACTACCTGGCCCGGACGGCTCACGAGGCGCTCGTGCGCAAGGCGGCCAAGGAGCAGACCGCCAAGTGGGCCGAGCTGCTGGAGAGGCTCAAGTGACCCATGTCTGCCTGACGGCCGAGGACGTCCTGGCCATCGCGGATCTCGCGGTCGACGACCAGGACGTCGTCGTCCGTGACGCGGGCCTGCTGGAGTCGGCCGTCCACCGTCCGGCGGCCGCGATGTTCGGCCAGGAGGCGTACCCGGACCTGTTCGACAAGGCCGCGGCACTCCTGCAGTCCCTCGCGATCAACCGCCCCTTCGTTGACGGGAACAAGCGAACGGCGTGGACTTCCTGCGTCGTCTTCCTGGCGATGAACGACGTGCAGCTGCGCCCGGACATCGACGCCGCCGAGCGCCTGGTGATCGCGGTGGCCACCGGCGCCGTGGACGAGGTCAAGGCCATCTCCGAGACCCTGCGGGAACTGTCCGAACCGTCGATGTGACGTCGGTCCCACCCCCGGGGGACCCGGCACGGTCGGCGTCCCGGCCGTGCCGGCCCGTGGATAGGGTGGCCCGGTCGTCATACGCATCCGAGCCGCTCGACCCCCACGACGGAGACCGTGACTACCACCGCCAGTTCCAGCGCCGCCCCCCACTCGCACCACCTGTCGCCCGCCTTCCCCGGCCGCGCCCCCTGGGGCACCGCCAGCAAGCTGCGCGCCTGGCAGCAGGGGGCGATGGAGAAGTACATCCAGGAGCAGCCGCGCGACTTCCTGGCGGTCGCCACCCCCGGCGCCGGCAAGACGACCTTCGCGCTGACGCTGGCCTCCTGGCTGCTGCACCACCACGTCGTGCAGCAGGTGACCGTCGTCGCGCCCACCGAGCACCTGAAGAAGCAGTGGGCCGAGGCCGCCGCGCGGATCGGCATCAAGCTGGACCCCGAGTACAGCGCGGGCCCGCTCGGCAAGGAGTACCACGGCGTCGCCGTGACCTACGCCGGTGTGGGCGTGCGCCCCATGCTGCACCGCAACCGCGTCGAGCAGCGCAAGACCCTCGTCATCCTCGACGAGATCCACCACGCCGGTGACACCAAGACCTGGGGCGAGGCCTGCCTGGAGGCGTTCGAGCCGGCCACCCGCAGGCTCGCGCTGACCGGTACGCCGTTCCGGTCCGACACCAACCCCATCCCCTTCGTCGCGTACGAGGAGGGCGACGACGGGATCCGGCGGTCGGCCGCCGACTACACCTACGGGTACGGCTCCGCGCTCGCCGACAACGTCGTGCGTCCCGTCATCTTCCTGTCCTACAGCGGCAACATGCGCTGGCGCACCAAGGCCGGCGACGAGATCGAGGCCCGCCTCGGCGAGCCCATGACCAAGGACGCGATCAGCCAGGCCTGGCGCACCGCCCTCGATCCGCGCGGCGAGTGGATGCCGGCCGTGCTGCGCGCCGCCGACCAGCGCCTGACCGAGGTCAGGAAGGCGATACCGGACGCCGGCGCCCTCGTCATCGCCTCCGACCAGGAGTCCGCCCGGGCCTACGCCAAGCTCATCCGCGACATCACCGGCCACAAGGCCACCCTGGTGCTGTCCGACGACACCGGCGCGTCGAAGCGGATCGACGAGTTCAGCAGCAGCGACGACCGCTGGATGGTCGCCGTGCGCATGGTGTCCGAGGGCGTCGACGTGCCCCGCCTCGCGGTCGGCGTGTACGCCACCACCATCTCCACCCCGCTGTTCTTCGCCCAGGCCGTCGGCCGTTTCGTGCGGTCCCGGCGGCGCGGCGAGACCGCGTCCGTGTTCCTGCCGACCGTCCCGGACCTGCTCGGCTTCGCCAACGAGATGGAGCGCGAGCGCGACCACGTCCTCGACCGGCCGAAGAAGGGCGGCGAGGAGGACCCGTACGCCGAGTCCGAGAAGGAGATGGAGGAGGCGAACAAGCAGCAGGACGAGGACACCGGCGAGCAGGACATGCTGCCCTTCGAGGCGCTGGAGTCCGACGCCGTCTTCGACCGGGTCATGTACAACGGCGCCGAGTTCGGCATGCAGGCGCACCCCGGCAGCGAGGAGGAGCAGGACTACCTCGGCATCCCCGGCCTCCTCGAGCCCGACCAGGTGCAGTTGCTGCTGCAGAAGCGGCAGGCCCGGCAGATCGCCCACAGCCGGAAGAAACCGGACGCCGAGGCCGACCTGCTCGAACTGCCCGCCGAGCGGCGGCCGGTGGTCTCCCACAAGGAGATGATGGAGCTGCGCCGGCAGCTCAACACCCTGGTCGGCGCGTACGTCCACCAGAGCGGCAAGCCGCACGGCGTCATCCACACCGAGCTGCGCCGGGTGTGCGGCGGCCCGCCCGCGGCGGAGGCCACGGCGGGGCAGCTGCGCCAGCGGATCGCCAAGGTGCGGGAGTGGGCCACCCGCATGCGGTGACCCCGCGTACCGCAGGTCGGCGCCGGGGGAGCGAGGGCATGTACCCGGACAAACGGAACCACTTTGCCGGTGAAGGTGCCCGGATTCTGGACGGAGCCTTCCGCTGAGCGGACCGGCTCGCTACTGTCCCGCTACGCACACGCCCCGTGGCAGCGCCGCCGCGGAGCGCAGCCGTGAAGCGACTGTGCCCGGAACCAGGCCGGGCCGCCGGCCGATCGGCGGCCTCTGAAGCGCGTGACCGACGGGACTCGGTGACGGGCCTTCCGCGAGGGGCTGCCGACCTCACCACTGAAGGAGTGGGCGTCGTGACCGCGGAGACCTCTCAGACGCTCGACAGGGGACTGCGGGTCCTCAAGCTGCTCGCCGACACGGACCACGGGCTGACCGTCACCGAGCTTTCCCACAAGCTGGGCGTGAACCGGACCGTCATATACCGGTTGCTCGCCACGCTGGAGCAGCACGCACTGGTACGCCGTGACCTGGGCGGACGGGCCCGCGTCGGGCTCGGCGTGCTGCGACTGGGCCGGCAGGTGCACCCGCTGGTGCGCGAGGCGGCGATGCCGGCCCTGCGGTCGCTGGCGGAGGACATCGGCGCGACGGCGCACCTGACGCTGGTGGACGGGGCGGAGGCGCTGGCGGTGGCCGTGGTGGAGCCGTCCTGGACGGACTACCACGTGGCGTACCGGGCGGGGTTCCGGCACCCGCTGGAGCGGGGAGCCGCCGGCAAGGCGATCCTCTCGGCCCGGCAGCAGCGGACGGACGACCCCGGCTACACCCTCACCCACGGCGAACTCGAGGCCGGGGCCTGCGGGGCGGCGGCACCGCTGCTGGGCGTCACGGGCGTCGAGGGCAGCGTCGGCGTCGTCATGCTGGCGGAGGTCGTCCCGGAACGGGTCGGCCCCCGGGTCATGGACGCGGCCAGGGAGGTCGCGGAGGCGCTGCGCTGAGGCGTCACCGGTACGGGCGGGCCCCGGTCCCGCCCACCGCCACCCGGCCGGGCCCCGCCGTCGCGCTAGATTGATCCCGTGCTCTCTCGCCTCACCCGTTCCCAGGCCCTGGCCGTCTGCGCCGCCCCCGTCGTCGCCCTGCTGGCCACGGCGGTGTTCGCGCCGCTGCCGTTCTCGATGGCGCAGCCGGGACTGACGGCGAACGTGCTCGGCGAGAACAGGGGCACCGAGGTGATCACGATCTCCGGTGCGCCGGTCCGGGAGACCACCGGGCAGCTGCGGATGACGACCATCGAGGCGACCTCGCCGGACACCCGCGTGGACCTGCCCGACGTCGTCGGCGGCTGGTTCGACACCGACCGGGCGGTCATGCCCCGTGACTCGGTCTACCCCAGCGGGGACAGCACCGAGGAGATCGAACGGTACAACCAGCGGCAGATGAAGGAGTCCCAGGACGAGGCGACCGCCGCCGCGCTGAACCACCTGGGCCGCGAGGACGAGGGCATCGAGGTCACCCTGCGGCTCGCGGACGTCGGCGGCCCCAGCGCCGGCCTGCTGTTCTCCCTCGGCATCATCGACAAGCTGGACGGCGACGGCAACGGCGGCGATCTCACCGGCGGCCGGATCATCGCCGGTACCGGCACGATCGACGCGGCCGGCAAGGTCGGCGCGGTGGGCGGCGTGCCCCTGAAGACCCAGGCCGCCCGGCGGGACGGCGCCACCGTCTTCCTGGTCCCCGCGGCCGAGTGCTCCGCCGCCCGGGCCGAACTCCCCGAGGGCCTGCGCCTCGTCCCGGTCACCACGCTCCGGGGCGCGGTCGACGCCCTGGTCTCCCTGGAGAAGGGCACCGGCAAGGTCCCTGGCTGTTAGGCGGTGTCGTTCGGATCGTGCCGCGGGGCGCGGGGCCCGGCACGCACTTCCCCGAGCTCTCGACTCCGTTCGAGCAGGGGGACCCCAGCCGCGTTGTCGTCCCTCGCCGACTCCCCCGAGCTCCCGGCGAGCTCGAGCAGGGGGCGCCCCCTCGCGTCGGCTCCCTCCTCCGCCGTGCGGCTGCGCGCACCGGACCCCGCTCGACTCGGCTGCGAGGCACCGCCCACCGGAGCCGGGCCGGTCCGAACGACACCCCCTGGCGGTCCGCGCGGGCCCGCGCCCCTCGGTCGGCGGTGGGCCCGGGCGCCCGCCTCACGCGTCCGTCTCCGGGCCCCTCGGCCACACCAGCAGTTCGGCCAGGGAGGCCAGCCAGTCCACCAGCAGGGCGAGCGCGACGGTGAGGATCGAGCCCAGCAGCAGCACCGGCGTCCGTGGGCCGGTGATCCCGGCGATGATCAGCACGCCCAGACCGCCGCCCCCGCCGAGGGCCGCCAGCGTCGCCGTGCCGACGCACAGGACGAGCGCCGTGCGCGCCCCGGCGAGGACGAGCGGCACGACCGGGGGCCGCTCCACCCGGGTCGGCACGTCCAGCGGGGACCTGCCGGTGCCGCGCGCCCCCTCCGGCGGCGCCGGGCCGCCGGTCCGCGGAGCGGCGACGGTGCGGGAGAGCACCGGCGGCACGACGCAGGCGACGATGCCGATCAGAGCGGCCCCGCGGCCGGCGCCCAGCCAGACCACGGGCAGCGCGAGCAGACCGAGCGCCGGGGCCGCCCGGGCCAGGGCGGCGAGCGCCGGTCCGGCCCGGGCGACCCCGCGCGGTACCCGGCGGGTCGGCAGGACGCCCAGCGGGACCGCGACGACCAGCACGAGGAACGCCGAGACCGCGGTGAGCTCGATGTGCTGCCACAGCGCCTCGGACACCCGGCCGTTCGACAGCGCCTGACGGGAGGGCGCGTCGAGGTCGGCCCGCGCGAACCACAGCCAGGTCGCCAGCAGCACGACGACCAGCACCATCGGCCGGAGCGTCAGCTTCCGCCAGGTCACCCGGGGCGGCTCCGCCACCGGCGGCGGGGGAGCGGGTTCCGCCTCGTCCGGCGGTCCGCCGCCCTCGTCCCGGAAGGAG
>NZ_MSGP01000713.1 GCF_002078235.1 Streptomyces viridosporus | reverse complement strand
GGTGCCGAGCAGCGCCTCCAGGCTGAGGGCGGCCGTGACGTCGGCGGACCGGTAGAGGGTGTCCAGGTCGGCGAGGGCCATGACGAGCATGCCGAGCATGCCGTCGGTGCCGTTGAGGAGGGCGAGCCCCTCCTTCTCGCGCAGCTCGACGGGCCGGATGCCGTGCTCGGCGAGCAGGTCGCCGGCGGGCCGCACGCTCCCGTCGGGCCCTTCGGCGTCCCCCTCGCCCATCAGCGCGAGGGCGCAGTGGGACAGCGGGGCCAGGTCGCCCGAGCAGCCGAGGGAGCCGTACTCGTGCACGACCGGGGTGATCCCGGCGTTCAGCACCTCGGCCATGGTCCGCGCGACCTCGGGCCGGACCCCGGTGCGCCCGGAGCAGACGGTCTTCAGCCGCAGGAACATCAGGGCGCGGACGACCTCCCGCTCCACCCGCGGCCCCATCCCGGCGGCGTGCGAGCGGACGATGTTGCGCTGCAGCCGGCCGCGCAGCTCGGGGCTGATGTGCCGGGTGGCGAGGGCGCCGAAACCGGTGCTCACGCCGTACACGGGGTCCGGCTTGGCGGCCAGGGCGTCCACGATCCCGCGGGACGCGGCGAGGACGGCCACCGCCCGGGCGGACAGTTCGACGCGGGCACCGCCGCGCGCCACGGCGAGCACGTCGGACGCGGTCACCCCGGACGTCCCCACCACCACAGTGTGCATATCCATATTCAGGAGCGTACGCAGTGAATTCAACGATGTCACCACCGGGAACCCGGTCCGCCCCTTACCGACGCGTCACGCCCGCCGGAGCCGCGGCGGGGCGTGCGGTCACGGCGAGTGCCGCCCCCGGAACCGGCGCCGCTCCCCGTCCGCCCCCCGCGGCGGCTCGTCCGCGAGCCGCACGACGGGATCGTCGAGGCCCTCCCGTCCGGCGACGACGGGACGGTCGGACCGGTCGGCCTTGGCCCGGTACTGCGCCGCGTCGGCCAGCCGGAACAGCCGCCGGGCGGAGTGCACCGGCCCGACGGGGTCCTCGGTGGACGCCACCCCGCAGGCGACGCCGTCGCCGATCCCGAGGTCGACGGCCCGGCGGCACACCTCGTCGGCCGCCTTGACCACCTCGTCGGCGGACGGCCCCACGGACAGCAGGCAGAACTCGTCGCCGCCGAGCCGCGCCGCCAGGGCCCCCGGCAGCATCGCCCCGCACAGCGACAGCACGCTCCCGAACCGCTCCAGCAGCCGGTCCCCGACCGCGTGCCCGAGGGTGTCGTTGACCTTCTTCAGCCCGTTGACGTCACACACCACGAGACTGACGACGGCCCCGTCCCGGCGGTGCCGCTCGATCGCCTCGTCGAGCCGCGCGTCCACGGCCCGGCGGTTGGCCAGCCCGGTCAGCGCGTCCGTGAACGCCAGTCGGCGGGCCTCCTCCAGCCGCTCGGTCTGCGCGATCCCGGCGGCGACGACGGCGGCCAGGACGGTGGCGAAGTCGGCGTCGCCCCGCCCGAAGACGGGCACGCCCACCGGCCGGGCCACATACAGCTCCCCCCACGCCCGCCCGTGCAGCACGATCGGAGCGACCACGCAGCACCCCCGCCCGCGCCGCCGCAGCGCCGCCACCCGCTGGTGGCAGTAGCCCGGCCGTCCCTCCGCCGGCCCCTCGGCCGC
>NZ_MSGP01000712.1 GCF_002078235.1 Streptomyces viridosporus | reverse complement strand
GGCGCGGGTAGCCGCCCGCCGTACCGCCCCGGCGGGCGGCTACCCGCGCCCGGCGACCGTGAGGAGCACCGCCGAGTCCTCCAGCGCCTCCAGGGCGTGGCGGGCCGGGGGAATCACGATCAGGTCGCCGGTGCGGCCCTCCCAGGCGGTGTCGCCGCTGGTGAGCCGGACGCGGCCGCGCAGCACCTGGAGGGTCGCCTCGCCGGGGTTCTCGTGCTCGGCGAGGGAGGTGCCGGTGGTCAGCGCGAGCAGGGTCTGGCGCAGGACGTGTGCGTGGCCGCCGTGGACCGTGGCGGCGCTGCGGCCGCTGGACGCGGCGGCGGCCCGTTCGAGGTGTTCGCGGGCGAGGGCGTCGAGGGAGAGCTTCTGCATGGCGCCAGTCTCGCCGCCGGCGCCGCGCGGTCACAGGGCCGTACGGGGTACGCCGTGGCGTCCACCCCGTTCACCCGCGGGGCCGTACCGCGGTCCCCGCCCGCGGGATACTGGCGCCGTGCCGCCGACACCGCAGCCGTGGCCCCCGCGGCCCCCGGCCCCCGTCACCGCCGACGCGCCCGAGGCCATCGCGCGCCCGCTGCTCACCCAGTCCTGGCTCGACCTGACCTTCGTCCACTGGGCGGCGGACCCGGCCGACGTGGCCGGCCTGCTGCCGCCGGGCACCGTGCCCGACACGCTGGACGGCGTCACGTACGTCGGGCTCGTCGCGTTCCGGATGCACCGTGCGGGATGGCTCCGCCTCCCGGGCGTGCCCTATCTCGGCAGCTTCCCCGAGACCAATGTCCGCCTCTACTCCGTGGACGCGCACGGGAGGCGCGGTGTCGTCTTCCTGTCCCTCGACGCCTCCCGGCTGGTTCCCGTCGTGGTCGGCCGCCTCGGGTTCCGGATGCCGTACCTCTGGTCCCGCATGGACATCCGTCACGACGGCGACACCGTGACGTACACCGGTTCCCGGCGTTGGCCCGGTCCGCGCGGCGCCCGGAGCCGCCTCACCGTGCGGAAGGGCGAGCGGATCACGGAGCCCACCGGGCTGGAGCACTTCCTGACCGCCCGCTGGGGCATGCACGGCACCTTCTTCGGCCGGTCGACGTACCTGCCCAACGCCCATCCGCGGTGGCCCCTGCACCGCGCCGAGCTGATCGAGTGCGAGGAGGACCTGGTGGTGGCGGCGGGGCTGCCCGAGCCCGCCGGGGAACCGGTGAGCGTGCTGTACTCGCCGGGCGTCCCCGCCCGCTTCGGCCTCCCGGCCCGCCCGGGCGGCCTGCGCACCCCCTGACCCGACGGGAGGCCGGGAGG
>NZ_MSGP01000711.1 GCF_002078235.1 Streptomyces viridosporus | reverse complement strand
CGGCGGCGGGGGCGGCCGGCCGGGCCACCGTCCGCCACCAGACCGCCGCGTCCGCCGCCGTGCGGGTGAGGACCCCGGGAGCGGCGAGACCCGTACGGTCGGAGGACGGGAGACGGCCGCCCGTGGCCTTCAGGCCGACCACCCCGCACCACGCCGCCGGGATCCGCACCGACCCCGCGCCGTCGCCGCCCGTCGCCAGCGGGACCAGCCCGGCCGCCACCGCGACCGCCGCCCCCGCCGAGGAGCCGCCCGGCGTGCGGTCGGCCCGCCAGGGGTTGACGGTACGGCCGTGCGCCCCGAGCCCCCAGGTCTGCCAGGGAGTCCCGGGCCCGGGCACCGAGGTGGCGCCCACGGCGACACCACCGGCCGCGAGCAGCGGGCCCGCCGCACGCAGCCCGTGCCGCCCCTTCACCGCGATCGGCACCCCGGCCAGCGGCAGCCGTGCCCCGGCGGCGAGCCGCGCGTCCACCGCACGCGCCCGCCGCAGCGCCTCCTCGCGCCACACCTCGGTGAACGCGCACAGCACCGGGTCGGCCCGTTCGATCCGCTCCAGTGCCTCGGCGACCACGTCCACGGCCCGCAGCGCCCCCGCGCGCACGGCGGAGGCGATCCGCTCCACCGGGGCGCCCGCACGGGGTCCGGACTCCTGGCCGTTCAGCGCACCGCTCCCCTCGTACGGGCCCCTGACTCAAGGGCGCGAGGCGGGCCGGCCCGCCCGGGCCACCACGCTACGCGGTGGGGCGGCGGTCACCTGGTGCGGCCGATACGCTTGGCCCGCGATGCGTAAGGACGACGAGACCGAGGCCGCCGCCGACGGCGACAGCGTGGACGAGATGCTGGCCGAGTGGCGGAGCGAGTGGACCGAACTGGACGTGTCGTCCAGCGCGGTGATCGCCCGTCTGCTGCGGACGGCCCAGCTGCTGGAGGAACTGTTCGCGACGCATCTGCGCCGCTCGGGCGGCATGACCGTCGCCAACGTCGGGGACTTCGACGTGCTGCACGCGCTGCGCCGCAGCGGCCCTCCCTACGCGCTGACGCCGGGCCAGCTGCGCCGGGCGCTGGTCGTCTCCTCCGCCGGCCTCACGGGGAGGTTCAACCGGCTGGAACGCGAGGGCTGGATCACGCGCGGCCCTTCCCCCGTCGACGGCAGAAGCACCCTGGTCAGCCTGACGGAGGAGGGGCGGGCGAGCCTGGACCGCGTGCTGGAACAGCACTACGACCTGGAACGGAAGGTGCTCTCCGTTCTGGAGCCGGAGGAACGCGCGACGGTCGCGGACGCGCTGCGCAAGCTCCTGGCGTCCCTGGAGGGGGACGCCCGCTGAGCGGCCGGCCTCAGGCCGCGCCCTCCGGCGTTCTGGGCATCACCGTGCCGCGGAGCCCGCCGACATCCCGAGGATCACCGCGACGCAGAGCCCGATCAGTCCCAGGGTGACCACGCCCATGGCGATGGCCATCTCCCGCGTGCGGCGGCGGTGGCGGGCCGCGTACTGGGCCTCGACCTGCTGGATGCGTTCCGCGATCCGGCGGGTGACCTGGCGGGCGTTCTCCTCCTGCTCGTGGGCGTACGCCTGCTCGATCACCAGGCGCTGGTCCGTGGTCAGGCCGGGCAGCTCCCAGGCGAAGTCCCGCGCCTTGCGGTGCGCCTCCAGGCGGTTGGCCTCCTGGTAGAGGTAGCCCTCGAGCTGGTGCAGGCCGAGGGCGGCTTCATGGCTGGCGTCCATGGACGGCTCCTGACTGTTCGGGAGAAGGGTGGGCGGTCCGCTCAGCGCCGATCGGCGGCGGTCGTCCGCTCCGCCTCGTGGTCCTCGGCGGCGACCTCCGGGTGGTTCAGGTCGAAGGCGGGCGAGTCGCTCCGGATCCGCGGCAGGGTTTCGAAGTTGTGTCGCGGCGGCGGGCAGGAGGTCGCCCACTCCAGCGAGCGGCCCCAGCCCCAGGGGTCGTCGACCTCGACCTTCTTGCCGTACCTGGCCGTCTTCCAGACGTTGTAGAAGAACGGCAGGAGCGACAGGCCGAGCAGGAACGAGGCGATCGTGGAGACCGTGTTCAGCGCGGTGAAGCCGTCGGCCGCCAGGTAGTCCGAGTACCGGCGCGGCATGCCCTCGGCGCCCAGCCAGTGCTGGACCAGGAACGTGCCGTGGAAGCCGATGAAGAGCGTCCAGAAGGTGATCTTGCCCAGGCGCTCGTCGAGCATCTTGCCGGTGAACTTCGGCCACCAGAAGTGGAAGCCGGCGAACATCGCGAAGACGACGGTGCCGAACACCACGTAGTGGAAGTGCGCCACCACGAAGTACGAGTCGGTCACGTGGAAGTCCAGCGGCGGCGAGGCCAGGATCACGCCGGTCAGACCACCGAAGGTGAAGGTGATCAGGAAGCCCAGCGCCCACAGCATCGGCGTCTCGAAGGACAGCGAGCCCTTCCACATGGTGCCGATCCAGTTGAAGAACTTCACACCGGTCGGGACCGCGATCAGGAAGGTCATGAAGGAGAAGAAGGGCAGCAGCACGCCGCCGGTGGCGTACATGTGGTGCGCCCACACCGTCACCGACAGACCGGCGATCGCGATGGTCGCGGCGATCAGACCCGTGTAGCCGAACATCGGCTTGCGGGAGAAGACCGGGATGACCTCGCTGATGATGCCGAAGAACGGCAGGGCGATGACGTACACCTCGGGGTGACCGAAGAACCAGAACAGGTGCTGCCACAGCAGCGCCCCGCCGTTGGTGGGGTCGAAGATGTGACCCCCGAACTTGCGGTCGTACTCCAGCGCGAGCAGCGCGGCGGCCAGCACCGGGAACGCCAGCAGGACCAGCACACCGGTCAGCAGCACGTTCCAGGTGAAGATCGGCATCCGGAACATCGTCATGCCGGGAGCGCGCATGCAGATGATCGTGGTGATGAAGTTGACCGAGCCGAGGATGGTGCCGAAGCCCTGGAAGGCCAGACCCATGATCCACAGGTCGGAGCCCGCGCCCGGCGAGCGGACGGCGTCCGACAGCGGGGCGTAGCCGGTCCAGCCGAAGCTGGCCGCGCCGTCCGGGGTGAGGAAGCCGGCGAGCGCGATCAGCGAGCCGAAGAGGTACAGCCAGTAGGCGAACATGTTCAGCCGCGGGAACGCCACGTCGGGCGCGCCGATCTGCAGCGGCATGAGCCAGTTCGCGAAGCCGGCGAACAGCGGCGTCGCGAACATCAGCAGCATCACGGTGCCGTGCATCGTGAACGCCTGGTTGAACTGCTCGTTCGACATGATCTGCAGGCCCGGACGGGCCAGCTCGGCGCGCATGACGAGTGCCATCACGCCACCGATGCAGAAGAACAGGAACGACGACACGAGGTAGAGCGTGCCGATCGTCTTGTGGTCCGTGGTCGTCAGCCACTTGACCACGACGCTGCCGCGACTGCGGCGCCGGACCGGCAGTTCGTCCGCGTAGTGGGACCCTGCCGCGGCACCCTGGGATTGGTTGAGGATGCTCACAGGATGTTCGACTCCCGGTTCTTCTCGTGCTCGGTCTGCGAGATACCCGCAGGCACGTAACCGGTCTGCCCCTTCTTCACGAGGTCCTTCAGGTGCTGCTCGTAACGCTCGGGGGAGACGACCTTGACGTTGAACAGCATCCGGGAGTGGTCCACGCCGCAGAGCTCGGCGCACTTGCCGAGGAAGGTGCCCTCCCTGCTGGGAGTGACCTCGAAGGCGTTGGTGTGACCCGGGATGACGTCCTGCTTCATCAGGAACGGCACCACCCAGAAGGAGTGGATGACATCGCGCGAGGTCAGCACGAAGCGGACCCGCTTGCCCTCGGGCAGCCACAGGGTGGGGCCCGGGTTGTTGGTCTGCGGGTTCCGGGTGCCGGGGACACCGCAGTCGTAGACACCGCCGGCGTCGGCCGGGAAGGCGTCCTTGTAACGGGTCGGAATCGCGTCGAGCTCCTTGGACGTCTTGGCGTCGCCCGTGGAACCGTCGACGTTCTCGACGTAGTTGAAGCACCAGCTCCACTGGAACCCGACCACGTTGACCGTGACATCGGGCTTCTCGAGCTTCATCAGCTCGGATTCGTCGCGGGCGGTGAAGTAGAAGAGCACCGAGACGATGAGGAGGGGGACGATCGTGTACAGCGCCTCGATGGGCATGTTGTACCGGGTCTGCGGAGGGACCTCCACCTTGGTGCGGCTGCGCCGGTGGAAGAAAGCACTCCACAGGATCAGGCCCCACACCAGCACGCCGACGGCGAGCGCGGCAGCCCAGGACCCCTGCCACAGGGAGAGGATCCGCGGAGCCTCTTCCGTGGTGGGGGTGGGCATGCCAAGGCGGGGGAAGTCCTCCCATGTGCAACCGGTGGCGGTCGCCAGGACCAGGCCCGCGGTCAGTGCCTGCAGCAGCTTCCGCCGCATCGGGCGCCGCGGCGAGCGGTCGGAGCCGTTGGGACTCACGTAGCGCCTTCCCGAGAGTCTCGCCCGCGCTGTACGGCTGCGGCCTGGCCTTCTCGCTGGTCGGTCGCCGCCCTGCGTCGGGCAGGGGTTTGGATGTTTATGCGGACCAAACCCTAGCCGACGCCCTTCGGGGGGTCGCGGGGAGGGTGGCATACGCGCCGCGGGTCACTCTTGCGAGGTGGGACGGGGCGCCCAATAGCCCGGTGATGTCTGTCGTGTGGCGAGTGCGGACGGTTCGGGACCTGTCGCGCGGTTCCCGCGTTCCCGGCCGGCCGGGGGACGTCCTAACGTTGCCGTATGGCCTACTTCGACGCCGCCTCCGCCGCCCCCCTTCACCCCGTTGCCCGGCAGGCCCTGTTGGCTTCGTTGGACGAGGGGTGGGCCGATCCCGCGCGGCTGTACCGGGAGGGGCGGCGCGCCCGGATGCTGCTGGACGCGGCGCGCGAGGCGGCGGCGGAGGCGGTGGGGTGCCGTCCGGACGAATTGGTGTTCACCCCGTCCGGCACCCGGGCGGTGCACTCCGGGATCGCGGGGGCGCTGGCCGGGCGGCGGCGCGTCGGACGCCACCTGATCGTGTCAGCGGTCGAACACTCTTCGGTGCTCCATTCGGCGGAAGTTCACCGGGCCGACGGCGGGCCGGTCACCGAGGTGGCGGTGGACCGCGCGGGAGCCGTGTCCCCCTCCTCCTACGCCGAGGCCCTGCGGCCGGACACCGCGCTCGCCTGCCTGCAGTCGGCCAACCACGAGGTGGGGACCGCGCAGCCGGTGGCCGAGGTGGCCGGGATCTGCCGGGCGGCGGGGGTGCCGCTGCTGGTGGACGCGGCCCAGTCGCTGGGCTGGGCACCGGTGGAGGGCGACTGGTCACTGCTGACGGCGAGCGCCCACAAGTGGGGCGGGCCGTCGGGGGTCGGGCTGCTCGTCGTGCGCAAGGGGGTGCGGTTCGCGCCCCAGGGCCCGGCGGACGAACGGGAGTCGGGGCGGGCGGCCGGGTTCGAGAACCTCCCGGCGATCGTGGCCGCGGCGGCGTCGCTGCGGGCGGTGCGGGCCCGGGCGGCCGAGGACGCGGCGCGGCTGCGGGAACTGACGGAGCGGATCCGGGAGCGGGTGCCCCGACTGGTGCCGGAGGTGGAGGTGGTCGGCGATCCGGAGCGGCGACTGCCGGGGATCGTCACCTTCTCCTGTCTCTATGTCGACGGGGAGACCCTGCTGCACGAGCTGGACCGCGCCGGCTTCTCGGTCTCCTCCGGGTCGTCCTGCACCAGCAGCACGCTGACGCCCAGCCATGTGCTGCGGGCGATGGGGGTGCTGAGCGAGGGCAACATCCGCGTCTCGCTGCCGCCGGGGACGGCCGAGGAGGACGTCGAGCGGTTCCTGTCCGTCCTGCCCGGCGTGGTGGCGGGGGTGCGGGAGAAGCTGGGCGCGCCGGTGTCCGCCGCCGGGGCGGCCGCGGTGGAGGACGGGGGCGACGCCCTGGTCGTGGACGCGGTGGGGCGGCGCTGCCCGATCCCGGTGATCGAGCTGGCCAAGGTGATCGGGGACGTGCCGGTGGGCGGCACGGTGCGGGTGCTCGCGGACGACGAGGCGGCCCGGCTGGACATCCCGGCGTGGTGCGAGATGCGCGGGCAGGAGTACGTGGGTGAGGAGCCGGCGGACCGCGGCTCGGCCTACGTGGTCCGCCGGGTCTCCTGAACCCTCCGGTCAGGCCAGGTGCTTCTGCACCTCGGCCGCGGCCTCGTCGCCGTAGGCCTTGGTGAAGCGCTCCATGAAGTGGGCGCGGCGCAGCTGGTACTCCTGGGTGCCGACGGTCTCGATGACCAGCGTGGCGAGCATGCAGCCGACCTGCGCGGCGCGCTCCAGGCAGACGCCCCAGGCGAGGCCCGACAGGAAGCCGGCGCGGAAGGCGTCGCCGACGCCGGTCGGGTCGGCCTTGATCTCCTCCTCGGGGCAGCCGACCTCGATCGGGTCCTCGCCGGCGCGTTCGATGCGCACGCCGCGCGAGCCGAGGGTGGTGACGCGGTGGCCGACCCGGTCGAGGATCTCGGCGTCGCTCCAGCCGGTCTTGGTCTCGATGAGCCCCTTCTCGTACTCGTTGGAGAAGAGGTAGGTCGCCCCGTCCAGCAGTATCCGGATCTCCTCACCGCTCATCCGGGCGATCTGCTGGGAGAAGTCGGCGGCGAACGGGATGCTCCGGGAGCGGCACTCCTCGGTGTGCCGGAGCATCGCCTCCGGGTCGTCGGCGCCGATGGAGACCAGGTCGAGGCCGCCCACGCGGTCGGCGACGGTCTTCAGCTCGATCAGCCGGGCCTCGCTCATCGCGCCCGTGTAGAAGGAGCCGATCTGGTTGTGGTCGGCGTCCGTGGTGCACACGAAGCGGGCGGTGTGCAGGGTCTCGGAGATGCGGACGGAGTCGGTGTCGACGCCGTGCCGGTCCAGCCAGGCCCGGTACTCGTCGAAGTCGGAGCCGGCGGCGCCGACCAGGATCGGCCGGGTGCCGAGCTGGCCCATCCCGAAGGCGATGTTCGCGCCGACCCCTCCCCGGCGCACGTCGAGGTTGTCGACCAGGAAGGACAGCGAGACCGTGTGCAGCTGGTCCGCGACGAACTGGTCGGCGAAGCGCCCGGGGAAGGTCATGAGGTGGTCGGTGGCGATGGAGCCGGTGACTGCGATGCGCACGGCGTGGACTCTCCTGGGGGAGGCGGATTGACACTTCACGCTACCGGGTGGGGACCACCCGCAGAAGCGGGGAAAACTACCCGATAGTAGATCTTTCTTCGCGACCTTCGACGTGCGTACGGTGCCGACATGACGAACCCCAAGGTCCACGCCCCCTCCCCGGTCGACCTCGAAGGCGACCTGGCGTCGCTGCGCGGCGACTGCGCCCGGATGGCTCCCCACTGGACGGCTCCGGACCGGGTCGCCGCCCGGCCCGTCCCCCCGTCCCTGATCCACGGCGTGAGCGTGCCGCCGGCGTCGGCCCGGCTCCTGGACGCGATGTCGGAGTACGGCGACTGAGCATACGGGGCCGAGCCGCAGGAGTCGGCGCCGACCGGATCGGCGCTCCCGGGGAACCGTGCGCTCCCCCGCTGCGTCCCATCGCCGTCCCCCATGAGGGGGATGCGGGATACGACCCACCAGCGGTCCCGGTACGACCGGGCAGGGTCTTCCGGGACA
The DNA here is from genome assembly GCF_002078235.1 of Streptomyces viridosporus. Taxonomy (GTDB): domain Bacteria; phylum Actinomycetota; class Actinomycetes; order Streptomycetales; family Streptomycetaceae; genus Streptomyces; species Streptomyces viridosporus. The sequence continues at coordinate 101 of NZ_MSGP01000711.1, read as the reverse complement.
GCTGTGCAGCCGAAGGAGCGATGCGGTGAACACCGAGCGACCCGACCACGACGGCGCCGAGGCGCGGCCCGCCCCCGGCAGCGCGCGCGACACCGGGGGCG
>NZ_MSGP01000710.1 GCF_002078235.1 Streptomyces viridosporus | reverse complement strand
GGGGTGCGGATAGGTGATCAGCAGGCCGTCGGCGGTGACGTGGACGACGCCGACCGGGTCGATCACCAGGCGCTCGTCGACGGTGGAGGTCCAGGACGGCCCCAGGAAGCGGCCGGCCGTGCAGCCGGACTCGGTGCGGCGGGTGAAGACCAGCGGCAGGATGCCGGGGATCTCCACGTCCGTCTGGGGCAGGAACATGCGGCCGGAGGCGAGGTCGACGGGGTCGGTGCCGTCGGTGGTGCGGTGGCCGTCGGGGCGGTTGTGGGTGCCGTCGGGGGCGTTGTCGACCAGGTTGCGGACGCGTGCGGCGTCGGCGGCGTCCGCGGCGATGCGCACGCCCTTGACCGCGGCGCCGCCTCCGCCGGTGGCCGCGGTCAGCGCCAGATCGGGGAGGAGCCGGCCGAACCCCTCGTAGGGGTCCTTCATGAAGTCGCTGACCATCTGCTTGCCGGTGCCGACGGGGTCGTTGGCGGCCAGCAGCAGGCCGGAGGCCAGGCTGTTGAGGTTCGTGGCGTACTCGGCCGGGTGGGTGAGGTTGTAGGGGTCCAGCGGGTTGATCCCCCGCACGAAGTTGAGCAGCCCCGCCGTGCCCTTGATGATGCCGCCGCCGACGTGGTCGCCCATGATCTGCAGCTCCTGCAGACCGTCGCCCACCTGCTGCGCGTACGACGGCTTCTGAGGAGCCAGGTCCCGCGCCGCGCGAACCGCGCTGCGGGCGGTCTCCGCGGCGGTGTTCCGCTGCTTGCGGGCCTCGGCGAGGATCTCCTGCGCCTCCTTCATCAGCTTCTTGCCCGGGTCGTCGAACGTCGGCGCCGGACAGGGTGGCAGCGTGGACGGGTCGCGCCGGTCGGCGGGCTGGGCGTTGTAGCGGTCGACGGCCTTGTTGTAGGCGTCGACCTTCTTGCGGTGGGCGTCGGCGGCGTCCTCGGACGCCTTCACGCCCTCCTTCCACTTGTCGATCGCCGTCTGCGCCTGCCCCTGCGCCCAGCTCACGGTGGAGGCGAACGACTCCAGCGCGGCGGCCGCCTTCCCGCAGGCGTCGGCGCCGGTGAACCACTTGGGCGGCTGGGTGCTCACCGCCTTCCGCAGCGCCTCGGCGGCCTCGCCCTTGAGTTGCGAGGAGTCCAGGCCCTTCAGGCCCTCGCCGGCGTCGTCGAACGCCTCCTGGAAGGTGCGGAGTTTCCCGGCGGTGGAACGGATCTTCTCCGGGCTGCCGTGGACCAGCTTGGTCCTGTCCTCGGTCTGCCCCAGGTCCATCTCGTCGACCTCGGCGCCCATCCGGTTCGCGACCGAACGCGACTGCTCGCGCACCCAGTCCGCGCCGGACTCCCAGCCGACGTCGTCCAGCCGGTCCGCGGTCCAGTTCCCCGCGCCCTCGACCCGGTCGCCGAGCCACTCGACACCGTCCTCGACCGCGTCCTCCACCGAGTCCGGCGTGATGTCCTTGATGAAGTCGCCTATGCCCACCTTCAGTTATCCCCGTCGACGCCCTGACCGCCCTGCTGCTGCGCCTGCCGGGCGCGTTCCTCGGGCGACGGGCCGAACGTCTCGTCCAGCGCCCGGTTCCACTCGTCGTCGTCGATGCCCAACCTCTCGTTGAGCATCTCCGACTGCCGACCGCCCTGCCCCTCCGTGAGCAGTGCCCGGCCGGTGTCCTTCCAGTTCTGCTCGATCTCCTGGCCGGCCCGCTCGAACGACTCGGCGCTCCAGTCCGGGTCCAGGGAGTCCGGCGTGAACACCTCACCCCAGTCCTGCTGGGCGATCTCCTCCTCGGAGGCGTGCGGGTTGCCGCCCATCAGGGCGTTGACCCCCACCTTCAGCGACCCCGCGACGTACTGGTCGTGCTCCCACAGCGTGCCCGCCGCCAGTCCGAGACGGTTCGCGATCTGACTGGCGTCGTTCACCAGGGCGCGCACGCCCCACTCCCAGCGCTCGCAGAAGTCCTCGAAGTCAACCGACAGGCCGTGGTGCCCCACTTCCATCCCGGTCATCGACAGCTGGGAGAAGCCCTTGCCCATCACCGAACCGGTGGCGCCGCCCAGGTCGCCCAGCCCGTCGATGGTGGCGCCCACCCCCTTGGTGAACTTCGCGACCGATGCCTTGCCGAAGTTCAGGTCCGTCCCGTCACCGCCCACGGCCGTGCCCCTCCTCCTCCGCCGTCGCACCGGCATCGACGGCGACACCGTCGGGAACGATCCCGGTGACCGGCGGGAAGAACATCGACCCGTCCTCGCTGGCGATGTCCACCGCCAGCCCGGCGGGCTCGCCCAGACCCGGCACGATCTCGTCCACGATCCGGGCCCCCAGCAGCGCGGCGTAGTCCATCGGCCGGTCACCCGGCCCGTGGTGGAGGGCGAACCGGGCCAGCGCCGTCTCGTCCGTGAAGGCACACACCCACCGCACCCCGCCCGAACGCGCGCTCCACAGGCGGCCGTCGACGGACGGCACCAGAAGAACCGACCGCCGCATCTCACCGACCAGCGCCCGGGGATCCCCGGTCCCCGCCCTCTGCTCGGCTATGCGCTCGGCGAGCGCCGTCCTGGGCTGCTCCACGGGCCCTCCCTCGTCGTGGCGTCAGGGGTGACTGATGGCACCGTGGATCACGACGCGTGGGGAGGGGGTGGTGGTTCTCGTGAAACTCACCGGTCCCTCACCGGGCTCCGTCTCCCATCGGCCGGTGGTGAACTCCGCCCCGCCCCGCGAGAGACGCTGTGCACGTGGAAGCGGGAGGCCGTCGTTCGGCTCGTCGAAGAGGAGCCGGAACACACTTTTCGGGTGGTTTTCCGGGGTTCCTGGATCCGATGCGCACGACTGTGTACCGGTGAGGAACACGAGCCGGTGTGGATCGTTTCCTGGACGCCCGAGGAGTCGGCGCGGACCCGGAATCGGGATCTCCTGCTCTGGACCGCCACCGCCACCGGGAAACTTCTGCAGGGCATCCGGTGGCGGAGAGCCGGCCGTCTCGGTTCGGACGGCCTGGCGCCACGCTCGCGAGCCGGCACGGCCCCGCGGTCCTCAAGGAGGTCCCTGACGTGTGCGCGGGGCTGGTTGACTTCCTCCGTGCGGGCTGCCGACGGCAGACCTCCGGCCGGGCGGCCCCCGCACCGACATGCCACTGGGGCTCACGAGGGAAGTGAACGTGGAGCAGTTCGCCGCGGGCAAGGTACTGCGCAGCAGGTACCGGCTGGACCGGATTCTGGGCAGAGGGGCGATGGGGCACGTCTGGCAGGGGACGGACGTCTACCTGGAGCGTCCCGTCGCGGTCAAGACCGTCGCCGCGCATCTGCTCGCCCTGCCGGATTGGCGCCGCACCGCCCTGGCGCGCTTCGAGAGGGAGGCCAAGACCGCCGCCCGTCTGGACCACCCCAACGTCACCACCGTGTACGACGCCGCCGTCGCCGAGGACGTCTGCTGCCTGGTGATGCAACTCGTCGACGGGACGACCCTCGACAACGTCGTCGACTGCGCCGACGACGGGCGCCTGCCCGTGCCCGCCGCGGTCTCCGTGGCCGCGCAGCTGTGCTCGGGGCTGTCCGCCGCGCACGCGGCCGGCCTGGTGCACCGCGACCTCAAGC